>NZ_CP119779.1:3003195-3304793 GCF_029338195.1 Haloarcula litorea | reverse complement strand
GTGCCGGAGATGACGTCGTCATCTTCGACATGGGCCTCAACCTCTCGAAGGTACTGATCCACGACAACGTCGAGACCGAGCGGATGCACTCGCTCGACCTCATCGATATGGGTGCCATCCCGGACGACCGGGTGATGTCCGACCTCGAAGGTGACGTGAAGGCCATCGTGCCCACGCACGGCCACCTCGACCACATCGGTGCCATCTCGAAGCTGGCCCACCGGTACGACGCGCCCATCGTCGCGACGCCCTTTACCATCGAACTGGTCAAACAGCAGATCAAGGGCGAGGAGAAGTTCGGCGTCCAGAACGACCTCGTGAAGATGGAGGCCGGCGAGACGATGTCCATCGGCGAGCGCAACGAACTCGAGTTCGTCAACGTCACCCACTCCATCATCGACGCCATCAACCCCGTCCTCCACACTCCGGAGGGGTCGGTCGTCTACGGGCTGGACAAGCGGATGGACCACACGCCGGTCATCGGCGACCCCATCGACATGGACCGGTTCGCCGAGATCGCCCGCGAGGGCAACGGCGTCCTCTGTTACATCGAGGACTGTACGAACGCGGGCAAGAAGGGCCGCACGCCCTCCGAGTCCGTCGCTCGCCGCCACCTCAGGGACGTGATGACGAGCATCGAGGACTACGACGGCGGGATCGTCGCGACGACGTTCTCCTCGCACATCGCCCGCGTGAAGAGCCTCGTCGAGTTCGCGAAGGACATGGGCCGGCAGCCGGTCCTGCTGGGACGCTCGATGGAGAAGTACTCCGGCACCGCCGAACGACTGGACTTCGTCGACTTCCCGGAGGATCTGGGGATGTACGGCCACCGCAAGTCCGTCGACCGGACGTTCAAGCGCATCATGAACGAGGGCAAGGAGAACTTCCTGCCCATCGTCACCGGCCACCAGGGCGAACCGCGCGCGATGCTCACCCGGATGGGCCGCGGCGAGACGCCCTACGAGCTGTCGGACGGCGACAAGGTGCTGTTCTCGGCCCGGGTCATCCCGGAGCCGACCAACGAGGGCCAGCGCTACCAGTCCGAGAAGCTCCTGGGGATGCAGGGCGCGCGCATCTACGACGACATCCACGTCTCCGGACACCTCCGCGAGGAGGGCCACTACGAGATGCTGGACACGCTCCAGCCCCAGCACGTCATCCCGGCCCACCAGAGCCTGAAAGGGTTCGCCCCGTACGTGGACCTCGCCGAGGATATGGGCTACAAGGTCGGCCGTGACCTCCACGTGACGCGCAACGGCAACATGATCCAGCTCACAGAGTAACCATATGTCGGGTCAACAGCAGGTCGAGGACGCCATCCTCGCACGGCGGGAGCGTGTCAACGAGGCCATCCCGGAGGAACTGCCGGTCACGCGACCCGAGGGACTCTACGAGGCGACTCGGTACCTGCTGGACGCCGGCGGGAAGCGGCTCCGCCCGACCGTGCTGTTGCTCGTCGCCGAGGCACTGCTCGACGTCGACCCGCTGTCCGCGGACTACCGGGAGTTCCCGACGCTGGACGGCGGGCGCGCCGACGTGATGTCGGCGGCCGTCGCCATCGAGGTCATCCAGACGTTCACCCTCATCCACGACGACATCATGGACGACGACGCCCTCCGTCGCGGCGTCCCCGCGGTCCACGAGGAGTACGACCTCTCGACGGCCATCCTGGCCGGCGACACGCTGTACGCGAAGGCCTTCGAGTTCCTGCTGTCGACGGGGGCGGCCCCCGAGCGGACCGTCGCCGCGAACGAGCGACTCGCCACCACTTGCACCCGCATCTGCGAGGGGCAGTCGCTGGACATCGAGTTCGAGCAGCGGGACGCCGTCACGCCCGACGAGTACCTGGAGATGGTCGAGCTCAAGACGGCGGTGCTGTACGGTGCCGCGGCGGCCATCCCGGCGACGCTGCTCGGGGCCGACGCGGAGACCGTCGAGGCGCTGTACAACCACGGGCTCGACGTGGGCCGCGCCTTCCAGATCCAGGACGACCTGCTGGACCTGACCACCCCCTCCGAGAAACTGGGCAAGCAGCGCGGGTCGGACCTCGTCGAGAACAAGCAGACGCTCGTGACGTTACACGCCCGTCAGCAGGGCGTCGACGTCGAGAACCTGGTCGATACGACCTCCGTCGAGGCGGTCACCGAGGCCGAGATCGACGAGGCCGTCCAGCGCCTGCGCGAGGCGGGCTCGATCGAGTACGCCCAGGACCGGGCACAGGACCTGGTCCGGAGCGGGAAGGAGAACCTCGAAGTGCTCCCGGACAACGAGGCCCGCGACCTGCTGTCGGGCATCGCGGACTACCTGGTCGAGCGGGAGTACTGAGCCGCCCGGCTCCGTCGTCCGCGGACCGACGAGCCGCCGCTCCGCGGCGGATTCAAGACTGTTCGGCACGAACGGACGGTCGTGACTCGGTCTACGGCGGGAAAGGCGGGGTCGGGAAGACGACCGTCGCGACGGCGACCGGGCTGACCCTCGCCGACCGGGGCCACGAGACGCTGGTCGTCTCCACGGACCCGGCACACTCCCTCTCCGACGCGGTCGAGACGCCCGTCGGGAGCGACCCGACGGAGATCACCGACGGGCTGTGGGCCGTCGAAGTCGACCCCGAGGCCGGCAACGAGCGGTACCGCGCGCTGTTCGAGGCGCTGGCCGACGAGTTCGAGTCGGCGGGCATCCGCCTCGACGCCGACGAGGTGGCGGCGCTGTTCTCCTCGTGCGTCCTGCCCGGCAGCGACGAGCTGGCGGCGCTGGACGCTCTCGCCACCCACGTCGACGACGACCGCTGGGACCGCGTGGTGTTCGACACCGCGCCGACGGGGCACGCTCCGCCTGCTCGACCTCCCCTCGGTGATGGAGCGCGGGCTGGCGACGGCGGCCGACCTCCGCGAACAGGTCCGCCGGAAGGTCGACACCACGCGGACGATGCTGCGGCCCGCTGGGCGCGCGACGACGACGGCGACGGGACGTTCGTCGAGATGCGCGACCGGCTGGCGCACGGTCGGCGAGGCCTGCGGGACCCCCAGCGGACCGAGTTCCGCGTCGTCGCGATCCCCGAGACGATGGCCGCCCGCGGAGAGCGAGCTGGTCGCCCGGTTGCGGGAGTTCGAGGTCCCGGTGACGACGCTCGTCGTCAACAGGGTCGTCGAGGACCCCGGCGACTGCGAGCGGTGCCGGGCGAGACGGAGAGCCAGCGCGCGGCGCTCGCGGACCTCCGGGAGTCGTTGCCCGCCCTCGACTGCTGGACGGTCCCGGACGAGCACGGCGAGGTGACGGGACTGGCGGCGCTCGAACGGGTCGCCGACCACCTCGACGTCTGAGGCGACCCGACGCCGTTTTGGGGACGCCCGCGCAGAGTCCGACCATGGACGACGAGCTGCGAGGCCGCATCGAGGAGGCCGTCGAGGTCAACGCCCTCCTCAACGCGGTGAAACACGACAGCGAGGCACAGGTCGGGGCTATCATGGGGCCGCTGATGGGCGAGCACCCCGAGTTCCGCGAGCACGGCGACGAGATCCCCGCGATCGCCGGCCCGGTCGTCGACCGTGTCAACGGGATGGACGCCGAGGAGCGACGGGAGCGGCTGGCCGAACTCGCCCCGAGAAGCTCGACGAACTGGAGGCCGAGGACGAGGGCGAGGACCACCCGCTACCGGACCTCCCGAACGCCGAGGACTACGACACCGTCCGGATGCGGGTCGCCCCGAACCCGAACGGCCCGTGGCACATCGGCCACGCGCGGATGGCCGCGGTCATCGGGACCTACAAGGAGCGGTACGACGGCGAGTTCGTCTGCCGGTTCGACGACACCGACCCCGAGACCAAGCGCCCGGACCTCGACGCCTACGACCGTATCCTCGACGCCATCGACTACCTCGGCTTCGAACCGGACGACGTGGTGAAAGCCAGCGACCGCGTCGAGACCTACTACGAGCACGCCCGCGACCTGATCGACCTCGGAGGGGCCTACACCTGCTCGTGTCCGCAGGGGGAGTTCTCCGACCTGAAGAACAGCGGCGAGGCCTGCCCGCACCGGGACAAGGACGTCGAGACGGTCCGCGAGGAGTTCGCGGCGATGGTCGACGGCGAGTACGACAGCGGCGAGATGGTCCTGCGGGTCCGGACCGACATCACCCACAAGAACCCCGCGCTGCGTGACTTCGTCGCGTTCCGGATGATCGACACGCCCCACCCCGCGAGGAGGCGGCCGACTACCGCTGCTGGCCGATGCTCGACTTCCAGAGCGGGATCGACGACCACCTGCTCGGGGTCACTCACATCATCCGCGGCATCGACCTGCAGGACTCCGCGAAACGCCAGGGGTTCGTCTACGACTACTTCGGCTGGGACTACCCCGAGGTGATCCACTGGGGCCACGTCCAGGTCGACGAGTACGACGTGCCGATGTCGACCTCCAGCATCGCCGAACTGATCGCCGAGGGCGACCTCGACGGCTGGGACGACCCGCGCGCGCCGACGGTCGCCAGCCTCCGGCGGCGGGGCATCCGCGGCGCGGCGCTGGTCGACGCGATGGTCGAACTCGGGACCTCCACCTCAAACGTCGACCTCGCGATGTCGTCGGTGTACGCCAACAACCGCGACCTGATCGACGACGAGTCCGACCGGGCCTTCTTCGTCCGGGACGGCGACGAGCACGGCGGCCTCGTCGAGCGGCAGGTCGTCGGCGGCCCCGGGGCCGGCGAGCCGCCCGTCCACCCCGACCACGAGGACCGCGGCCGGCGGGAGATCCCCGTGACCGGGGCCGTCGCCGTCGAGGGCGACGACCTGCCGGGCCACGGCGAGCGGGTCTGGCTGAAGGGCTTCGGCTGCGTGCGCCACACTCGGGACGCCTTCGAGTACGTCGGCGACGACATCACCGCGGTCCGGGAGGAGGGCGTCGACGTGATCCACTGGGCACCGGCGGACGGCCCCGAACTCCGACTGCGGACGATGGACGGCGACGTGACCGGCGTCGCCGAGCCCGGCCTGCTGGACTACACGGCCGACGACACGCTCCAGTTCGAGCGCATCGGGTTCGCCCGCGTCGACGAGGTCGACCCCGACGGCGAGTCGGTGGCGTACTTCGCCCACCCCTGACGCGCCGTCCCCGTGTGGGCTGGCAGTCTGTGACGAACTTACAAGATCAGAAATATTTTTTACGAACCGCCGGACTAGTGTCGGATGGAGTCGAGGTGACCACTATGGCTCTGCCCACGAACACCCCCAGCTCGTGGATGCGGAGTCTCGACCTGCCGAACCGGCTCTTCGAAACAGGCAGCGACGACTACGAACTGTACGAGGAGGACGACGAGTTCGTCCTCAGCGTCGAGATGCCGGGGTTCGACGTCGAGGACATCGACGTCTCGTGGGACGACGGCGTCCTGAACATCGCCGCCGAGCGACGCGACGAACAGCGGAGCCAGCGGCGGACCTACCACCGTCGCTTCCGGTTCCCGAAACGCGTCGACGACGAGGCCATCGCCGCGAGCTACACGAACGGCATCCTCGAGATCCGTCTCCCCGTCGAGAGGGGTGCCACCGCTCGCGGCAAGGAGATCGAAGTCCAGGGCTGACGAGGGTCCGTCGGCTCGCACCGCTCGCCGACCGCCTCTTTTCCAGCAGAACGATGGAGCTGACCGTCAAGCCACTCAAGAACCGAGAGCCGGGCAGTGGGATGGCGGTCGTCGACCGGCAGGTCTTGGAGGACAGCTCGCTCACCAGCGGCGACTTCGTCCGCCTCGCGGGCCGCGACGGGTCGGCCGTCGCTCGCGTCTGGCCGTCCGACCGCGGCGACGCCGGGCGCGGCTACGTCCGCGTCGACGGCCAGCTCCGCCAGGCCGCCGGCGTCAGCGTCGACGACCGGGTGACGGCAGAACCGGCGTCCGTCGAACCGGCCGAGCGCGTCACGCTGGCGCTCCCCGAGCAGTTCAGCGTCCGGGGCGACATCGGTCCGCACGTCCGCGAGGAACTGGCCGACCAGGCGGTGACGGCGGGGCAGACGGTCGCCCTCCCGTTCGGGGGGTTGGTCGCGGGCCGGTCCAGCCGCCGGGTCCCGGTCCGCGTCGTGGAGACGCGTCCGTCCGGGCCCGTCGTCGTCGGGGACGACACGACCGTCGACCTCGCCGACGGCCCGACCGGGACTGTCGACGTCGAGGGCGGCGAGCCGTCCGAGGCCGACGTACCCGGCGTCACCTACGAGGACGTCGGCGGCCTCGACGACGAACTCGAACAGGTCCGTGAGATGATCGAGCTCCCGATGCGCCACCCGGAGCTGTTCGGGACGCTGGGCATCGAGCCGCCCAAGGGCGTGCTGTTGCACGGCCCGCCGGGCACCGGCAAGACGCTCATCGCCCGCGCCGTCGCCAACGAGATCGACGCCCACTTCACGACCATCTCCGGGCCGGAGATCATGTCGAAGTACTACGGCGAGAGCGAGGAGCAGCTCCGCGAGGTCTTCGATGAGGCCGAGGAGAACGAGCCGGCCATCGTCTTCGTCGACGAGCTCGACTCCATCGCGCCCAAGCGCGAGGAGGTCAGCGGCGACGTCGAGCGCCGCGTCGTCGCCCAGCTCCTCTCGCTGATGGACGGCCTCGACGAGCGCGGACAGATCACGGTCATCGGGACGACCAACCGCGTCGACGCCGTCGACCCGGCACTCCGTCGCCCGGGCAGGTTCGACCGCGAGATCGAGATCGGCGTCCCGGACCGGGACGGCCGCGAGGAGGTCCTGCGCATCCACACCCGCGGAATGCCGGTCGCCGACGACGTCGACCTCGGCACCTACGCCGAGAACACTCACGGCTTCGTCGGGGCCGATCTCGAGAATCTCGCGAAGGAGGGCGCGATGCACGCCCTGCGGCGGGTCCGGCCTGACCTCGACCTCGAGGCCGACGAGATCGACGCCGACGTCCTCGACGCCATCGAGGTGACCGACGACGACTTCCGGGAAGCCCTGCGGGGCATCGAGCCGTCGGCGATGCGAGAGGTGTTCGTCGAGGTGCCCGACGTCACCTGGGACGACGTGGGCGGCCTCGAGGAGGCGAAAGAACGACTCCGAGAGACCGTCCAGTGGCCGCTCGAACACGACGAGGCCTACGACCGCGTTGGCCTCGATCCGGCGAAGGGCGTACTGTTGCACGGTCCGCCGGGTACCGGGAAGACGCTGCTGGCGAAGGCCGTCGCCAACGAGGCCCAGTCGAACTTCATCTCGGTGAAGGGGCCGGAACTGCTGAACAAGTACGTCGGCGAGTCCGAGAAGGGCGTCCGCGAGGTGTTCAGCAAGGCCCGGGAGAACGCACCGACGGTGGTGTTCTTCGACGAGATCGACGCCATCGCGGCGGAACGGTCCGGTGGCGGCGCTGACTCCAACGTCGGCGAGCGCGTCGTCTCCCAGCTCCTGACCGAACTCGACGGCCTGGAGGACTTAGAGGACGTCGTCGTGATCGCGACGACCAACCGGCCGGACCTCGTCGACGACGCGCTCCTGCGTCCGGGGCGACTGGACCAGCACGTCCACGTCGACGCGCCGGACGAGGCGGCCCGCCGCGAGATCTTCGCGGTCCACACCCGCGACAAGCCCCTGGCCGACGACGTGGACCTCGACGATCTCGCGGCCAGGACCGACGGCCACGTCGGTGCCGACGTCGAGGCCGTCTGCCGCGAGGCCGCCGCGGCGGCCCTCCGCGAGCACGTCGAGGAGGGCAGCGACGTCGCGGACATCGAGGTGACGACGGCCCACTTCGAGCAGGCACTCGACGAGGTCGAGGCCGCCGTCGAGTCGGCGGCGACCCGCGAGGCGCTCGACGTCGGGAGCGTCGGTGCCGAGTCCGGCTGACGCCTCTCGGGCGTCCCGCCCCGACGCGTTTTTACCTCGGACGGCCCCACTCGGAGACGTGACAGCCAGCGACGCGACGACGGTGACGGTCCAGCAGGACGTGCCGTTCCGCGAGGTCGACGGCGAGACGCTCCGCCTGGACGTGTACGAAGGCGAGGGGACCGGAGGGCCGAAACCGGTCGCCGTCCTCGTCCGCGGCGGCGCGTTCACGGTCGGCGACAAGGGCGAGTTCGCTCGCCACGCCATCGACCTCGCGAGCGACGGCTACCTCGTCGTCGAACCGCAGTACCGACTCGCGCCCGAGCACACGTTCCCGGCGGCGCTGGTCGACGTGAAGGCCGCCGTCGAGTGGTGCCGGACGGAGGCCGACCGGTTCGGGGCGGACCCGGCCCGCGTGGTCGCGGTCGGACACTCGGCGGGGGCGAACCTCGTGACGCTGGCCGCCGCGACCGCCGACGACCCCGCCTTCGAGCCCGAGGCGTTCCCGGGCGCGTCCTGTGCGCTCGACGCCGTCGTCGGCATCTCCGGCGTCTACGACTTCCGGGCCATCGGGATCGAGGACCCGGACCACGACCTGGCGGACTACTTCGGCGACGACCCCGAGACGGTCCCGGAGGCGTACGACCTCGCCTCGCCGGTCGAGCAGGCCGACGCGGGGATGCCGCCGACGCTGCTGCTCCACGGCGAGGACGACGACGTGGTGCCGCCGAGCCAGTCGGAGCTGCTGGCCGACGCGCTCGGCCCGCTGACCGAGGTGCGCTACGAGCCGATGCCGGGCGGGCACACGCTCCCGTTCGACGGCGCGTTCTACGACGACGTGTACGCCCGGATCGCCGGCTTCCTCGACCGCCACCTCGGCGGGGGTCCGGGGCACATCGACGCGCCGGCAGAGACGCCCCCGGACCCGCTGGACGATGGGCGGGACGCCGAGCGACGCGACGGCCCGACCCGCCGCGACCGCTGACTCGCCGTTCGAAAATTTAAGTGCCGTGGGTGAGTGGTGTTAGGTACCAATGGCCATAGATCCCGAGTTCGAGGAGAACCGCGAGGTCGCCGAACAGCACGACGGCCACGACGTGTGGGGTCCCGTCGACGAGCCCGAGCAGCTCGGCATCCACGGGACACACGTCGCCGTCGACTTCGACATCTGCATCGCCGACGGCGCGTGTCTGGAGGACTGCCCCGTCGACGTCTTCGAGTGGGTCGACACGCCCGACCACCCGGAGAGCGAGATCAAGGCGGACCCCGCCCACGAGGACCAGTGTATCGACTGTATGCTCTGTGTCGACGTCTGTCCGGTCGACGCCATCGACGTCGACCCCGGCCGCGCCGGCCGCGTCTGAGGGCCACGCCGGCCCGTCCCTCTCCGGGTGAGAGGAGCGTACCGGAACCGCCCCGAGTCGTTACGCTGAACATACATTTATGTCCCGCCGTCGTGTGGTACGTTGACAGAGGGCGTGACAGAAATGCATACACTAGCACTCACCAAGGGCGTCCCGGACTTCCGGGAGGGACAGGTGTCCTTCGACGAGGACGGGCACCTCGAACGGGGGAAGACACCGACCGTGATGAACCCCAACGACAAGCACGCGCTCCGGGCGGCGTTCCAGACCCGGGTGCGAAACGGCGGGCACGTCTCGCTGATGAGTATGGGGCCGCCGGGGTATCAGGAAGTCCTCCAGGAGGGGATGCGCGACGTCTACGCCGACGACCTCTATCTCCTCTCTGACCGGGAGATGGGGGCGGCCGACACGTGGGCGACGGCGATGACCGTCGCCACCGGCATCGAGAACCTCGACGAGCGGCCGGACATCGTGTTCGCGGGGTTCAAGACGGCCGACGGGGAGACGGGCCACACCGGGCCACAGACGGCCTACTGCCTGGGCTGGCCCATCGTGACCCACGTGGTCTCGCTGGACGTCGACGTCGACGAGGGCCGCCTGCGGGCCAAACGGCTCGTCGAGGGCGACGTCTCGGAGATCGAGACCGTCGAGGCCCCGCTGCCCTGTTTCGTCGTCGCCGACCCGGAGTTCGAGCCGACCTACCGGAAAGCGAGCCACCGCCTCGAACACAAGGACCTGCGCGAACAGACACAGGAGCGGGCCGAGGCGTACGAGGACCACCTCACCGTCTGGGACCACGAGGACCTGAACCTCGACCCGGACTACATCGGGCTGGACGGCTCGCCGACCATCGTCGCCGGCGTCGACCCCATCCCGAAGGCCCCCTCCGAACGGGAGGCCACGATGATCGACGCCGACGACGAGGCCGAGATGGAACCGCTGCTCGACGAACTCACGCCGTACGCGGCGGGTGACTGACAATGCCAGAGATCGACCCGACGGAACACGAGATCGCCGAACTGGGACCGAAGATCAAGGACGTCGACGACGCCGACGAACTCCGCGAGATGCTGCGACTGGAGGAGGAGGGCGAGGACCGCGCCCCGGTCAAGACGCTCATCGAGGACCGGATGGACAAGCTCGCGGCCGAGGACGACGACGGGATCGACCCGTCGACGGTCGACCTGTCGGAGCTGACGGTCGCGGACATCGCGAACATGGTCCGGGACGTCGACGACCCGGACGTGCTCCGGGACGTCCTCGAACGCGAACGCGAGGGCGAGGACCGATCGTCGGCCATCACGCAGATCGAGAACCGCATCGAGTCCGTCGAGGGCAGCGAGGACGACGGCGAAGAGGTCGAGTACGTCCCGCCGGAGGAGAAGTACCCCGAGCTCGACCACCCGACCAGCGACAAGCGGTGGGTCGAGGGGACCGCGGGCGCGGAGTACCGCGACATGTGGGTCTACTGCGAGACCCAGGCCGGAGAACTGATCGACGTCTCGAAGGAGATGCTCGGGAAGGCCCGCCGGCTGATGGACGAGTACAACGACGACTACGACGAGGACGAGCGGGTCGTGGCCGTCCTCGTCGGCGACGAGGCCAGCGAGCACGTCGAGGACGTGATCGCGTACGGCGCGGACCTCGTCGTCACCCACGAGGACGACCGTCTCGAACGCTTCCGGCACACGCCCTACACCGAGATCGTCGTGGACATGATGCGGGCCGGCGGGGACCTCGCGAGCGAGGGCCACGAGGAGGTCGACTGGAAGGACTACCACGAGCCACGCTACACGCTGTTCCCCGCGACGAACAACGGCCGGGACCTCTCGGCACTCGTGCAGGGGGCGCTCGACTCCGGGCTGGCCTCGGACTGCTCGGGGCTGTACATCGAGAACGAGATGATCTCGAACCCCGCGAAGGTCGGCGAGGCCGGCGACAAGAAGGAGTTCGAGCGCGTCCTCCACATGAAGCGGCCGGACTTCTCCGGGTTCGAGTACTCGACGATCCTCTGTATCGACAAGCCCAACCGGGACTTCCACCCGCAGGGCGCGTCGGTCATCCCGGGCAGTTTCGACCTCCCGGACCCGGACCCCGAACGCGAGGCCGAGGTCGTCGACTACGAGATGGACCTGGACGAGGACTGGTTCCAGGTCGACGTCACGGAGCACGACCGGCTCTCGGGCGGGGTCGACCTCACCGGCAACGACGTGGTCGTGGCGGTCGGGCGCGGCATCGGCGACGACCCGACGGAGGGGATCGAACTGGCGCTGGACCTCGTCGACGCCTTCGAGGACGCGGACCTCGGGCTCTCGCGCGGGGTCATCACCTCCTCGTACGCCTTCGACGGCCACGTCGAGCAGTACGTCTCCGAGGAGCGACAGATCGGCGAGTCAGGTCAGGAGGTCGAGCCAGACGTCTACATCGCGGCGGGCATCTCCGGGGCCATCCAGCACAAGGTCGGCTGCGACGAGTCCGACACGATCATCGCCGTCAACACCGACCCGGAGGCCGACATCCGGGACTTCTCGGACTACTTCGTCCAGGGCGATCTGTTCGAGGTCCTGCCCCGCCTGACCGAGGCCGTCGAGCAGGGTGAACTCGCCGCGGCGATGGGGGAGGTCAGCGATGACTGACCACGAGCACTACGAGGCCGTCGTCGTCGGCTGTGGCCCCGGCGGGGCCGCGGCGGCGGCGACGCTCGCCAACAACGGTGTCGAGACACTCGTCCTCGAACGGGGGGTCGACGCCGGCTCGAAGAACGTCTCCGGCGGGCTCATCTACGCCGAGGAGTCCGCCCCCTACACCATCGACGGCCTGTTCCCGGACTTCCGCGAGGAGGCCACGGAGCGGCCCGCGACGGAGAACTACATCCACAACATCGCCGGGGACAAGGTGAAGACCTTCGACATCGGCGACCTCCACCACCACGACACGGAGTGGGCCGATTCGGTGCTCCGCCGGAAGATGGACTCCTGGCTCGCCCGGCGGGTCCACGAGCTGACCCGCGAGACCGGCGGCGGCCTGCTGACGGAGGTCCACGCCACCGGCCTGCTCCGGGAGAAAGGCGAGATCGTCGGCGTCACCTGTGAGGAGATCGATCCGATCGAGGCGGACCTCGTCGTCGCGGCCGACGGCGTCAACTCCGAGCTGGCGCGGGACGCCGGCCTGATGGACTGGGAGGACCCCGAGGAGTGGTTCCAGGGCGTCAAGGCCGTCGCGGAGATGGACCCCGACCTCGTCAACGAGCGGTTCGACGTCGACGACGACGAGGGCGTCGCCCACCTGTTCTCGGGGGACCTGTTCGACGGCGTTCGGGGCGGGGGGTTCCTCTACACCAACGAGGCGTCGCTCTCGATCGGCACGGTCTTTCACCTCGACTCCATCGCCGACGAGCGCGCCGAGCCCCAGGAGCTGCTCGACAGCCTGCTGACCCACCCGCTGCTGGCCCAGTGGCTCGGCGACGACTACCGCGAACTGGAGTACAGCGCCAAGCTCGTCCCCGACTCGAAGAAGGTGGCCCACGAGTCGCCACACAGGGACCGGCTGGTACTGGTCGGCGACGCCGCCGGGCAGATGCAGGCCCAGGGGCCGATCATCAAGGGGATGAACCACGCCGTCACCGCGGGGGCGCTGGCCGCGGAGGCGTTCGTCGAGGCTCGATCGCGGGGCGACCCTCACAGCGCCGGCGAGTACTACGAGCGCAAACTCCACGACGAGGGCGTGATGGACAAGCTCCGACCGACCGGCTACGACGTGGTCGGGAAGCTCGGCGAGGTCGGCCCGATCGACGACGTCACGAACACGCTGGCGGAGTCGGCGGTCGGTCGGTTCGCCGTCCGGAACCTCGGCGGCCTCGCCGAGCGCGCGTACAACTCGCCGACGCTGGTCTCGATGATCCCGGACACCAAGCTGCCGTACGTGACGCTGCCGACGGTCATCGCCGAGGAACTCGGCGAGCGGGTCACCGACGAGAACCGCGTGGAGCCGCCGGAGCTGGACGACCGCATCGGCGACCTGACCTACGACGTGGGCGAGCCACACATTCAGCTGCTTGACAACTCCTTCGAGGCGTCGGGCACCGCGGTCACGGCCTGTCCGGTCAGCGCCAAGGACTTCGGCGGGGGCTGTTACCGCGACGAGATGGTCGAGACGAACGGCCACGAGGAGCACCTCGTCAGCCTCGACACCCAGCCCTGCGTCGAGTGTGGCACCTGTGCGGTCGTCGCCGACACGGACTGGGATCACCCCGCCGGCGGGAAGGGCGTCGAGTTCGAGCAGGGGTGAGCGGCGGTGAGCCACCAGTTCCACGACCGCATCCGGGCGCTGGAGCGGCGGGCCGACGAGCGGGCGGAGTCGCTGGACCCGGACCCGCCCGACGAGGAGCGCGCGCTGGAACTGCTCCGCGAGGGTGTCGGCCCGACGGTGTCGCTGTACTGCGAGGCCCGGACCGGCGACACCTGGGCCCGCTTCGGCGAGTCGGAGTTCGACCGCCTGGAGGCGACGCTGAACCGGTGGCTCGAACTGTACGCCGCCTGTTACGGCGTCGACCTCGACGGGGAGTTCTCCATCCGCACCGCCGCCGAACTGCTCGTCGACACCCACGACGTCCGCGACGTCGCGACCGTGCTCACCGGCGTTCCCGACCGGTAGGGGTCGTCTTCCGAAAGTAACCGGACGATAGTGACAAACCCTATATGCAGTGTCGTGGTAACATCACACATGGAGCTGACGGAACCACTGCAGTTCGACCACACGGACCGCCGCGACATCTACGACTACGTCGAGTCACACGGGACGGCGTCGGCCGACGAGGTCCGGCGCGCGCTCAACATCGAGCCACGGCCCTTCGGCCACCACGTGGCGATCCTCCAGCGCGACGGGATGCTGGAGCGGGACGGGGACGAACTCAGGGTCGCGTACGAGGACCCCGGCGAGGAGGCCTTCGAGACCGAGTCCGTGGAGTTCACCATCCGGCAGGCCCGCCAGGAGGACCTGACCGGGCTGGTCGGGGCCATCCGGGCCGCGATCGGCAGCGGGGAGTACGTCGACGCGGAGACGGTGGCCGACATCATCGACTCCGAGGGGTCCTGCTCCGGCACAACGACGTGGAGTCGCGCATCTTCTTCGTGGCCTGCGTCGACGACGACGTGGTCGGCTGGGTCCACCTCGAACACCCCGAGACCGAGAAGCTGAGCCACACCGCACAGTTGACGCTGGGCGTGCTCGTCCAGTACCGCGGGCAGGGGATCGGCGAACGGCTGCTGGAACGGGGCACGGAGTGGGCCGACGAACACGGCTACGAGAAACTGTACAACTCGATCCCGGCGACCAACGGGGCGGCCATCGAGTTCCTCGAGGACCACGGCTGGGAGATCGAGGCCGTCCGCGAGGACCACTACAAGTTCGGCGACGAGTACGTCGACGAGACGATGATGGCCCGGGAACTCAGGGCCACTCGTCCTCGTGGCCGTCCAGGGGTTCCGGAACCACGCCGTCCTTCCGAGCCCAGACGCGGGCGTGACCCGGGCAGACCACGAGGTTCGCCCGCCACGGCACGTGCAGCTCCACCGCCGCCTCGTTCTCGCAGCCCTCTTCCTCACAGACCGTCATAGCAGCGCGACGCCGACCATCGCCACTAAGATGGAGCCGGTCAGGAGCGCCTGCACGACCCCGGAGGCGAGCATCCCGGCGGTGGTCACCAGCGCCGCCTTCAGCCCCTTCCTCGCGTCCTGCTGGCGGTAGAACTCCACGGCGAAGACGGTCGCGGTGACGCCGAGGATGATCCCCAGCGGCCCCGTCACGAAGAACAGGACGAGGCCGACGAGGCCGGCGACGACGGCCGTCAGGTTCGACGCGCCGCCGACGCGGGCCGCGACCGCGCCCCCGACGAAGTCGACGACCCACGTCAGGACGCCGATCAGCACCAGCACGACCAGCAGGACGGTGCCGGGCTCGCCGGTGGCCCACCAGTAGACGAGCACGCCCGCGACGGACAGCGGCGCGCCGGGCACCTGCGGGACGAGACTGCCGGCGACGCCCGCGACGAGCAACAGGAACGCGAGGGCGACGAGGACGAGTTCGGGGATCGTGAAGCGGTCGAGTTCCTCCTGTACCCACGCATCGCCGTACAGGCGGGTCAACGTTTCGACGGCGTCTCCCAGGGCGCGCATACACTGCCGGCGGGAGACGAACCCCAGTTCGTCGGCGACACGCTCCCAGGGGCGGGCCTGCAGCACTTTCCGGACGAGCAGCCGCTCGGCCCGGTCGCCGAGGGCGTCCGGATCGGCGGGCGCGACGAGGTGGCGGACCGCGAGCGCCCGGAACGGCGCGGGGTTCGTGTCGAGGATCGACGCGCCCCCGGGGACCCCGGCGACGAGCCGCCACTCCCAGGCCGAGAGGTCGAGGTCGGGCGTCCGGTCCACCGTCCGCAGCGTCGCCCGGACTACGTCGGGGTCGCAGTCGTCGAGCGTGTCCGACAGCACCGCGGCGGCGCGGTCGCAGAACCAGCCGGCGTGGCGGGCTGCCAGCGCCTCGCCCGCCTCGGAGCGGGGATCGAGCATCACCGCCGAGTACTCGCCGCTGGTGTCGTTCCGGGCGGTCGAGAGGTGGACGGTCCCGAAGCCGTTGGCCCCCCAGAACCGCAGCAGCTCGGGGGTCGCGCCGTAGCCGACGCCGAGCCAGTCGACCTCGCCTTCGAACTCCCGGCGGACCTCGGTCAGCAGTCGGGAACCGAGCCCGCGCGAGCGCACGGCGGCGTGGGTGGCGATGCGCAGGACCCGCTGGCCGACCGGGACGCCGGCCGCCTCGTCGCGCAGCTGGGTCGTCAGCACGTCCGGCACCATGTTCCCGCGGACGCGCTGGCCCTCGTACATCGCCGCCCGCGTGGCCGCCGACAGCCCGCCCTCCCGGGCCAGCAGCGCGACGGCGACGACGTGGCCGTTTTCGGTCAGCGCGCGGACCGCGAGGTTCGGGGCGTCCAGCAGCCGCGCGAGGTCCGACGGCTCGGTGCGGTAGTGGGCCAGCACGAGCAGGCCGAAGGCCTCCCGGAGCAGGTGCGCGTCGCCCAGCAGTTCCTCGCTGTCGAGTCGCCGGTACTGCACGGACTCGGGCGTGGCGTCGCGCACCAGCTGGTCGGCCGGCGGGCGGGCGTCGAGCAACAGCGCGCGGAACGCCCAGACCTCGACCGGGTCGGCGTCGGCGTAGCGGATCGGCGTCGTCATCGTCACGTCGGTCACCTCGTGGTCGCTCTCGGCGAGGCGGTCGCGGAACCGGACCGAGAACCCCCGGCCAGCGCCCTCGTAGCCGTGGACGGTCGTGGTGAACGCGACGGCGGGGGCCGCGAGCAGCGACTCCAGTCGGCGGACCGGGAGCGCGGCCGCCTCGTCGACGACGACGACGTCGGGGTCGCCCGGCAGGGCGACGGCGTCGGCGGGAGACGCGAACCGGATTCTGCCCCCGCCCTCCCGATCGACGCGGAGCTCGTGTGGGGCGTCGTCGCGGTCCCTGACGACGGGGACGTCCAGCGTCTCGAACAACGCACCGGCGCGGGCGAACAGCTCCGCGGCGCTCCGGTACCCCGGCGCGGTCACGAGGACGTCCCGGCCGTCCAGCGCGAGGTTCGCGGCCGCGAGGCCGGCGGCGCTGGACTTCCTCTCCCCGGTCGGCCTCGACGACGACCGCCCCGTCCGGCTCCCGGAGCGTCTCGAACGCGCGGACGGCCGCCACCTGGTCGTCCGTGAGACACGCGTCGTAGGTCTCGGGGCGGAAGGCGGCGTCGGCGGGCGCGGTCGGCGGTCGACGCGGGAGCCGGGGCGGCGGGTCGGTCAGGCCGTCCCGCTCGACGGTGTCGCCGTCGGCCCGGACGCCGACGACCGCGATCCCGCGGTGTGCCCGCAGCGTCTCGACCAGCCGTCGGCGGAAGTGCCCGGTCACGTCGTCGACGCCGAACGGCGGGACCGCGAGCGTCTCGTCGAAGGCGTCGCGCCGCTCGGGCCACTCGGAAAGCGAGGGAGTCAGGACGAGGAGCAGGCCGCCGCCGTCGACGGCCCCGACGGCCGTTCCGAGCGCGTTCGGCCGGAGTTCCCCGTGGGCGTCGAGGACGACGGCGGTGCGGGTCCGGCCGAGCAGTTCGCTCGCGCGCGACTGCTCGTGGCGCTCGCAGTCGAGGACCCCCTCGGGACCAAGCAGCGTCGTCCCCTCGCGCGGGACGTCCGCGGCGTCGAGCGCCTCGGCGGCCCGCCTGCGGGTCCGATCGGGATCGCCGGCGAGGACGAGGACGCGCCGCTCGTTCGACCGGCGCGCCTCCGCCCGCAGCGACCGCGCGAGGTCCATACCGGACGTGGGCCGGCGTGGCAAATGGGCGTGACGGTCCCGACAGCGGCCCGTGTGGACCGCTCGCACGCGCCCGCGGCTTCGAAAGCGCTTTTTAGCACGGGTGGCACAGATTGGAGTACAGCCTGTGCCGGGTTGATGATGCTCCCAGCCTTCTCAGGACTCCGCGCATCCCAGTGATGCGCCGCGGGGTCGCCCGCGACGGCGGGGGAGCCTGAGCCCGTGCACAGGAGGTGACTACACAAATGCCAGTATACGTAGACTTCGACGTTCCGGCCGACCTCGAGGACGACGCCCTCGAGGCGCTGGAGGTCGCACGAGACACAGGCAGCGTGAAGAAAGGAACCAACGAGACCACCAAGGCCGTCGAGCGCGGCTCCGCCGAGCTCGTCTACGTCGCCGAGGACGTCCAGCCCGAGGAGATCGTGATGCACATCCCCGAGCTGGCCGACGAGAAGGGCGTCCCCTTCATCTTCGTCGAGCAGCAGGACGACCTCGGTCACGCCGCCGGCCTCGAGGTCGGCTCGGCCGCCGCCGCCATCGTCGACGCCGGCGACGCCGAGGCCGACGTCGAGGACATCGCCGACAAGGTCGAGGAGCTCCGCTGAGGTGAGCACGGATGAGCGCTGAGGAATCCGAAGACAGCGGTTCCACGCCCGCCGAAGTCATCGAGATCGTCGGCAAGACCGGGATGCACGGCGAGGCCATGCAGGTCAAGTGCCGCATCCGCGAGGGCGAGAACCAGGGCCGCATCATCACGCGGAACGTGCTGGGCCCGGTCCGAGAGGGCGACGTGCTCCAGCTCCGCGAGACGGCCCGCGAGGCCGACGCCATCGGAGGTCAGTAACCGATGCCCCGAACGAGAGAATGTGACTACTGCGGCGCGGACATCGAACCCGGTACGGGGACGATGTTCGTCCGGAACGACGGCAGCACGATCCACTTCTGCTCCTCGAAGTGCGAGAACAACGCCGACCTGGGCCGGGAGGCCCGCAACCTCGAGTGGACCGAGGCCGGCCGCGGCACCGCGGGCGAGGACCAGCCCGCCGACGACACCGTCCCGGACGAGACGCCCGAGGACGACGCCGGCGACGTGACGCCCGACCTCGAAGACGCCGAGTCGGCGGAGAGCGAGTCCGAGGCCGACGCCGACGACGGCGCTGACGAGGCCGCGGAAGCCGACGAGGAGACGGACGAGACGGCCGACGAGGAAGCCGACGACGAGGAGACCGAGGAGGCCGAGGCCTGATGTCCGACACCGAGCGCACCTTCGTGATGGTCAAGCCCGACGGCGTCCAGCGCGGCCTCATCGGGGAGATCGTCTCCCGGTTCGAGGACCGCGGCCTGAAGCTCGTCGGCGGGAAGTTCACAGATCGACCAGGAGCTCGCCGAGGAGCACTACGGCGAGCACGAGGACAAGCCGTTCTTCGACGGACTGGTCGAGTTCATCACGTCCGGTCCGGTGTTCGCGATGGTCTGGGAGGGCCAGGACGCCACCCGACAGGTCCGCAAGATGATGGGCGAGACCGACCCGGCCGACTCCGATCCCGGTACCATCCGCGGCGACTACGGCCTCGACCTCGGTCGGAACGTCATCCACGGCTCCGACCACGAGGACGAGGGCGCGAACGAACGGGAGATCGAGCTGTTCTTCGACGAGGACGAGCTGGTCGAGTGGGAACAGATCGACGAGACGTGGCTCTACGAGTAACGGACTCGTAGCCGCCCCCGACCACAACCGTCTTTTCCGAGCCGTCCACAGACCCAGCTATGAGTCGCACGCTCTACCAACTGGACGGTTGTCCGTACTGCGAGAAGGTCGCCGACCGACTGGACGAACTCGGCGTCGACTACGACACGATCTGGGTCGACGCGCTCCACTCGGACCGCGACGAGGTGAAGGAGGTGTCCGGTCAGCGCGGGGTGCCGGTGCTGGTCGACGACGACTACGGCGTCACGATGGCCGAGTCCGACCGCATCCTCGAGTTCGTCGAGGAGAGCTACGCCTGACGGCCGTCGCTCACTCGTCGCCGCTCTCGAAGTCCAGCGCCGCGCCGTTGATGCAGTAGCGCTTGCCGGTCGGCTCCGGCCCGTCGTCGAAGACGTGGCCGAGGTGACCGCCACAGCTAGCACAGACGACCTCCGTCCGTCGCATCCCGTGGCTCTCGTCGAGCCGCGTCTCGATGTTGCCCTCCTCGTAGACGTCCCAGAAGCTCGGCCAGCCGGTCTCGGAGTCGAACTTCTCGTCGCTGTCGAACAGCTCCGCGCCGCAGCCGGCGCAGGTGAACACGCCCTCGCCCTCTACGTCGAGCAGGTCGCTGCTGAACCGCGGTTCCGTGTCCGCCTCGCGGAGGATGCGGTACTCCTCGTCGGTCAGGAGCTCGCGCCACTCCTCGTCGTTCTCGGGGAGGTCACTCTGTTGTTCGCTCATAGCCCCAGGTAGGGGACGGAGCGGCATAAGTTCCCCCGAGAGCGGACCGCTCGCCGGCCGGTGCCCCGGGACCGGACGACCCGGGGCGGTGGGTATATCCGGCGACGTGTCGAACGGCGTCTATGCGCGAACGCGTCGCTCGGGTGCGGGAGGTCGGGACCGCCGTCGTCCACGAGGCCCGCACAGAGCGGGTCACGTTTATGGCTGGGTCGATCGCCTACCACGCGTTCCTCTCGATCCTCCCGCTCCTCTTGCTCGTCCTGACGGCCGTCGAGCGGACCCGGAACGTCACGCTCCGCGAGTCGATCGTCGACATCATGACCGCCGTCCTGACCGAGCAGTCGACGGCGGTCATCCGCGAGGGGTTGGCGGGCGCGGACGCCTCGGTCTCACTGCTGGGGCTGGGCTTTCTGGTCTGGGGGTCGCTGCGCATCTTCCGCGGGCTGGACACCGCCTTCTCGGACATCTACGAGACCGGCAGCGAGAACACGTTCGCCGACCAGCTGATCGACGGCCTGCTCCTGCTGGCGACGGTCGCGATCGCCATCGTCGCCGTCAGCGTCGTCGGGGGAGCGATCTCCGTCGCCGTCCCCGGCCCGCTCGGACGCCTGCTCGACGGGGGCGCGGTCGCAGTCGGGCTGTTCGTCGTCTTCTACCCGATGTACTACGTCTTCCCGGACACCGACGTGACGCCCCTGGAGGTCGTGCCCGGCGTCGCCTTCGCAGCCGTCGGCCTCACCGTCGCCCAGGCCGTGTTCACGGCGGTCAAGGCCGGGGGAGCCGGCGAGAACCTCGTCGCCAGCATCCTCTTTCTCCTGACGTGGCTGTACGTCAGCGGACTGATCGTCCTGCTGGGGGCCGTCGTCAACGCCGTCCTCTCGAACCGCTCTGAGGACGTGTCCATCCAGCCGGTCGTCGGCGACGCCGCCGACGCGACGAGGGAGCGAGCCGCCGTCGACCGGACGGCGCTGCTCTCGGATCTGGACGCACTGGCCGACCGCCTCGACCGGAACGGGGACGACCTACGTGTGAGCGTCGGCGACGACGCCGTCGACCTGGTCGCCCCCCAGTCGGTCACCGTCGACCGCGAGACGGGCGTCTTCGGGCTCGACGACTCGGTGTCGCTGACGCTCCGGTGGTGGCCCGACGAGGAGTGAGTCAGACCCCGAACGGCGCGCCGGCGACGGCGGCCCCGACCATCCCGCCCAGCCCGAACAGCGTCAGTAGCGCCGTCCCCTGCCGACCACCCTCGACGGTCCAGCCCTCGCTGATCCCCAGCTCGGTCGAGAAGGTCTCGATGGCCCGCCCCGACAGCAGCACCGTCGACCAGCCGATCAGGCCGAGCGAGAACGGCAGCGCCGCCAGCGGGAAGACGAGTTCGCTGGCGTCGCGGGGCGACCACCCCGTCGCCACGAGACCGTAGAACAGCAGGACGGCGGCGGCGAAGCCGACGCCGGTCGCCCTCGCCAGCAGGCCCCAGTCCCGCCCCTCGGCCTCGACGCCCGCCTGCATCGGTCAGTCGACCGCTTCCCGCATCCGCGGGTCCAGCGCGTCCCGCATCCCGTCGCCCAGCAGATTGAACCCAAGCACCGTCACCGCGAGGAACAGGCCCGGGAACACCGACATCCACCACTTGCCGGTGAGCAGGCCGTTCTCGACGCCCTTCGCGAGCATCAGGCCCCACGACGGCGTGCCGGCCTGCGCACCGAACCCGAGGAACGACAGCGCCGCGATGTCGATGATGGCCAGCCCGAAGTTCAGCGTCGACTGGACGGTGATCGGGGCCAGCGAGTTCGGGACGACGTGGCGAGCGAGGACGCGGGCGTCGTTCGCGCCCAGCGCCTCCGTCGCCTCGATGTACTCGTCCTCGAGGACCTTCAGCGCCGCCCCCCTGACGACGCGGGCGAACCGCGGGGTGTACACGAGGATCAGCGCCGCCGTGGCCTTCCAGAGCCCCGCCCCGAAGATCGACACCAGCGCGAGCGCGAGCAGCAGCGACGGGAACGCCAGCAGGACGTCCATCGCCCGCATGATGACGTTGTCGGTGACGTCGCTGTAGTAGGCGGCGATCGTCCCCAGGCCGATCCCGGCGACCGTCGACGCGGCGACGGCGACGGTCCCGAACTTCAGCGCGATCCAGGCCCCGTACAGCGTCCGCTTGAAGATGTCGCGGGCGGCCGCGTCGGTCCCGAAGATGTGGGTGTCGGCCGGTGCCGGGCCGACCCATCCGGGCGGGGCGCGATCCGGTATCCCCTGGCCGAGCCGCGAATCGGTCAGCGGCGGCAGGTCGAGGAACAGGCGCGCGTACACCGCGATGAGGACCATCGCGACGATGATGGCGATCCCGGTCAGGGCGATGCGGTTCGAGAACAGTTCCGAGAGGAACTGCGAGGAGCGCAGGCGGTCGACGAGGCCGCGGTCCTCGGACGGCGTCTGGGTGGTCGTTTCCGTGCTCGTGCCACTGTTGGATCCGGGGGTCGAGGTAGCTGTAGGTGATGTCGACGCCGAGGTTCACCAGGGTGAACAGCAGCGCGAAGGTCAGGACCGTCCCCTGGACCAGCGGGTAGTCCGTCGCGTTGATGGCGGCGACGATGGTGGTCCCGATGCCGTTGATGCCGAACACGGTCTCGGTGAGGACGGCCCCGCCCAGCAGCGTGCCGAACTGGATGCCGACGACGGTGACGACGGGGATGAGCGCGTTCCGGAAGCCGTGTTTCATGATGGTGATCTTCTCGCCCTGGCCCTTGGCCCGCGCGGTCCGCATGTAGTCCTGTCTGACGACTTCGAGCATCGAGGACCGCATCATCCGCGAGATCAGCGCGAGCGAGTAGATGCCGATGGTGACAGAGGGCAGGAACAGGTGCCGGACGGCCGAGAACCACGCGTCCAGCCGGCCCAGCAACAGCGTGTCGATGGTCACCATCCCGGTCAGCGGGAGCTCCGTGCCGAACAGGTGCCAGTGGTCGGCGAGGAAGACGGTCGAGCTGATTCGGCCGCTGGCCGGGAAGAGCCCGAGGTACGTCGAGAACAGCAGGATCAGCATCGGCCCCGACCAGTAGATGGGGATCGAGATGCCCGAGAGCGCGCCGATCCGGCCACCGTGGTCGACGAGCGTGTCCTGTTTCACCGCCGAGATGACCCCAAGCGGGAGCCCGAGCAGCAGTCCGATGGCCTGCCCGTACAGCGACAGTTCGATGGTGACGGGGAGCCGCGAGGCAAGCACGCTCCGGACCGACTGGCCCTGTGCGACCTTGTAGGACTGGCCGAAGTCGAACTGCGCCGCCTCCAGCAGGAACCGCCCGTACTGGACGTACAGCGGGTCGTTCAGCCCGAGTTCCTGGCGGAGCTCGATCACGCGGGCCTGTGACGCCCGCTGTCCGAGTATCACCCGCGCCGGGTCGCCCGGCGAGAGGTGCAGGATGACGAAGACGAACGTCGCGACGCCCAGGAGGACGGGCACGAGCAACAGCAGTCGTTTGAGGACGAAGCGTTTGGATGTCATCTGTCGGGGAGACTGTCGGCTGTCGAAGCGGCCTGCGCCCGGTACGACGGTCGATCAGTCGATCGGTTCACTCCAGCTGGACCAGTTCGAGGTACGGCCCGCCGACGGAACTGACCGTGTAGCTGTCGGCCTGCACCGACTGGTGGATGCCACGGATCAGCTGGGCGTAGTCGATGAAGACCCACGGGGCCTGGTCGTGGGTCATCTTCGCGGCTTCGAGGTACAGCTCCTCGCGGGCGCTCTTCTCGTAGGTCGTCTGCCCCTCGTCGACCAGCTCCATGTAGTCGGTGTTGGCCCACGAGGAGATGTTCGAGGCGTTGGCCTTCGTGTCCCAGCTCACGTAGCTCTGCCCGTCCGGGACGTCGTCGATGGACACGCCGGGGTGCAGGAGGACGTACAGGAAGTTGTCCGGGTCGGCGTTGTCGGTGTACCAGCCCAGCAGCGCGGCGTCGTGTTTGCCGCCGTACGTGTAGTCGATGTACGGCCCGAACGAGGAGAACTGGTTGATCGTGACGGTCAGGCCGATGTCCTCCAGGTCCGACCGGATCTGGTTCGCCGTCGCGACGGGGCTGGGGTTGTACCCGCGCGGGTTCGAGAACGTCGCGAGTTCGAACTCCAGGTCGCTCTCGCCCGCCTCTTCGAGGAGCGTCTGTGCCTTCTCCGGGTCGTGGGGGTAGGGGTCGACGTCCTCGTTGTGGCCGAGTACGTCCGGCGGGAGGGCCTGGTCGGCCTCCGCCGCGAACCCTTGATAGATCGAGTCGACGATTGCCTCCGTGTCGACGGCGTAGCTGATGGCACGGCGGACCTTCGGCTTGCGGAACGCCGCCTTCCGGGACTGGTTGAACGCCATGTAGCCGACGTTGATCCCGTCTTTCTCCTTGATGCTCGCCGCGTCCGAGTCACGGATCTGCTTGATCGACTGGGCACCGAGGTTGTCGGTGATGTGGCTGTCCCCGTTGATGAGGTCCTGCGCCCTGGTCTGGTTCGACTTGATGGTCTTGACCACCAGCGAGCCGACGTGGGGTCCCTCGCCCCAGTAGTCGTCGTAGGCGCTGAACCGGATCTTCTCGTTCGAGTTGTCGAGTTCCTCGAACTGGAAGGGGCCGGTCCCGACCGGCTCCGTCCCGAGCTGGGCCTGGGACTCCGGCCCCGATCCGAGGCTCTCGATCTGGTCCTTCGAGAGGACGGCCGCGGCGAACATCGCGAGGTTGCGGACGAACGGCGCGTACCGCTGCTTGAGGTTGAACCGGACCTCGTACTCCGACGGGACCTCGATGCTCTCGACCCAGTCGCCGAAGGTGACCGACGAGTAGCCCGACCGCTTCTCCCCGAGGAAGTGCTCGTACCCCGTGTCGATGAACCGCCGGACCGTCGCGCGGACGTCCTCGCCGGTGAGTTCGCTGCCGTCGTGGAACGTGATCCCCTCCTTCAGTGTCAGCGTCGTCGTCGTGCCGTCGAGTTCCCACTCCTTGGCCAGCCCGTCGGTGAGTGCGCCGCCGCTCCCGGGCTTGAAGTCGATGGGGGTGTCGAACACCTGGTTGGTCACCTTCGCGACCTCGCCGCTGGTGGTCTGCTGGGGGTCGTAGTTCGTGGGGTGGTCACCGCGGGAGTAAATCAGGGTGCCACCGCCCCCGCCACCGCCGCCGCCGAAGCTCGCACAGCCGGCTGTCGACGATGCGGCCACCGTCGCTGCGCCGGCGGCCTTCAGGAAGTCTCGACGACTAGTGCTATCGCGTGACATAGGAAAACGTGTATCGGTCGGCCACTTAATTTACCGGGGTACCGACCGAGACTATCGTACCCATACGATTGGGATCTCCCGGGTAGCTGTCAGTCGAGGCGGTGTCCCTGGTCGTCGTAGAGGTGGCAGGCGACCGGCTGTTCGGCCGCGCCGGAGAGGGGGGGTTCCTCGCGCTCGCACGGGCTCTCGAAGCGGTCGCGCAGGACCGTCTCGGCCGTCTCCCAGTCGTCCGCCGCGAGCGCGTCGATGGCCTCCTGGACGACCTCGCGCACCTCCCCGTCGGGCTCGGTCTCGAACTCCCGGTCCCAGATCGCTCGGACGAACGCCCGGCGTTCCGGATCGCGACCGCCGTCGGCCGAGGCCTCGGCCGTTCCCCCGTCGTCGGCCCGCGCTTCGGCGTCGTCGCGGACGGCGTCGAGCGGGATGTCGCGGTTCTCGACGGCCTCCCGGAAGTCCATCACGTCGCGGTACACCGCCTGCTCGACGTCGAGATCGTCGGGAGGGATGACCTCGGGACAGCGCGTCCGGAACCGACAGCCCGAGGGCGGGTCGACCGGGCTCGGAACGTCCCCTTTGAGGAGGATACGGCCCTCGTCGTCGGCCCGGGGATCGGGCTCCGGAATCGCGGACAGCAACGCCTGCGTGTAGGGGTGTTTCGGCGTCTCGAACAGCTGTTCGGTCGGGGCCGTCTCGACGACCTTCCCGAGGTACATCACCGCGACCCGGTCGCAGATGTGGCGGACGACCGAGAGGTCGTGGGCGATGAAGAGGTACGTCAGGTCGAACTCGTCCTGGAGGTCCTCCAGGAGGTTGAGGATCTGTGCCTGGACGGAGACGTCCAGTGCGCTCACGGGCTCGTCGGCGACGATGAAGTCCGGGTCGACCGCCAGCGCCCGCGCGATGCCGACCCGCTGGCGCTGTCCGCCCGAGAGTTCGTGGGGGTAGCGGTCGTACTGCGCGGGTTCGAGCCCGACGGCCTCCAGCAGTTGCGCGACGCGGTTCCGCCGTCGCGCCCGTTCGGAGTCGCCCGCACTGACGCGGATCTCGACGGCGGTGATCCGACCGTCGGAGCGCGTGACCGTGGTGTCGACGGCCATCGGTGTCCCGGTCTCGACGGCCACCTCGTCCCCGTCGACGGTCACGGCGACGTCGACGACGGCCACCCCGTCGCTGCTGGGGACGAGGGCGTCGGCGTCGTCGGCCACCGCGACCTCGACGGTGCTCCGGTCGATACCGCTCACGGAGACGTCGGCGCGCGTGTCGACGAGCGGGTCGCTCACGGGGAGGTCGTGGATCTCCAGCGGTTCCCGGATCGTCTTGCCGACCGTCTGGCGCGGGTCAAGCGACGACATCGGGTCCTGGAAGATCATCTGCATCTCGCGGCGTTTCGCGCCCAGCGCGTCGTCGTCGAGGTCGGTGATGGTCTCGCCCGCGTACACGACCCGGCCGTCCGTCGGTTCGAGCAGGCGAAGCAGCGACCGGCCCGTGGTCGACTTCCCGCAGCCGGACTCGCCGACGAGGCCGAGCGTCTCGCCCTCGTAGATGTCGAAGTCGACGCCGTCGACGGCCTTGACGGTCTGTGGCTCGTCGGAGAGCCACTCGTCGAGCCACCCCTCGGCCCGGGAGAAGTACTTCCGGAGGCCGTCGACCTCCACCATCGGGTCCCCGCCGAACGTCTCTGACTCGACGGCCATCTCGCCGGCCGCCGCGCCGTACTCGTCGGTGTCGAACTCCTCCAGCACGCACTTCGACTTGTGGGACACGTCCGGCGGACCGTGGTCGAGGTAGGGGATCTCGCCCGAGGTGCACTCCTCGCGGGCCCACGGGCACCGCGGCTCGAAGTGACACCCGTCGGGGAGGTCGATGAGGTCCGGGACGTTCCCCTCGATGGGCTGGAGGCGGTCCGTGTCCTCTCTGGGGATCGACTCCAGCAGCGCGTAGGTGTAGGGGTGGCTGGGGTTGTGGAAGATCTCGTCGACCGGCCCCTCCTCGACGATCTCGCCGGCGTACATCACGGCCACGCGGTCGCAGGTCTCGGCGACGACGCCGAGGTCGTGGGTGATGAACAGGACGCTCATCCCGAACTCCGCCTGGAGGTCGTTGATGAGATCGAGGATCTGGGCCTGGATGGTGACGTCAAGCGCCGTCGTCGGCTCGTCGGCGATGAGCAGCTTGGGCCGACAGGCCAGCGCGATGGCGATGAGCACCCGCTGGCGCATCCCGCCGGAGAACTCGTGGGGGTACTCGTCGAGCCGGGACTCCGGTTCCGGGATGCCGACGGCCTCGAGGATCTCGATCACGTCCTGGACGATCTCCTCGTCCGTGTCGCCGCGGTCGATCACCTCCCGGACGCCGTTGAGCCAGGTGTCGGCCTTCTTCTGGTCGTAGCGGTGGAGCCGCAGGCTCTCGGCGATCTGCTCGCCGACGGTGAGCGCGGGGTTGAGCGACGTCATCGGGTCCTGGAAGATCATGCTCATCTCGCCGCCGCGGATGTCCCGCATCGCCCGCTCGGGCGCTGTGGTGATGTCGACCCGCGCCCCGTCGAGCCTGACGTGCTCCGGGCCGTCCTCGCGTTCGCGCAACACTTCCCAGGGGTCGGCCCCGGGGTCGACGTCGCTGTCCGGTTCCGGGTCGAGTCGCGCGCCCTCGACGAACAGGAACCCGTCCAGCGCGTCCGCGACGGCGTGGTCGATCTCGGGGCCGACCGCCTCCGGGTCCGCGCCCGACTCCAGGCGGTCGGCGATCCCCCGGAGGGCCGCCGCCAGCGCGCCGGGATCGTCCGCGCCGTCGAGATCAGTCGCGATGCCTCGGAGTTCGTCGGCCGCGGCGTGGGGATCGGCCGCCTCGCGGAGGTCGCCCGCGACCCGCCGGCAGGCGGCGACGAGCTCGTAGGGGTACGACGCGACGGCGTCCGGATGCGTCGCTGCGAGTTCGGCGACGACCTCCGCGTCGCCGAACACGACCTCGCCGCCGACGACTTCGCCCGGGTCGTCGACGATCCGCATCGCCGACAGCGCCGTGACGCTCTTGCCCGAGCCGCTCTCGCCGACGAGCCCGACCGTCTCGCCGGACTCGATCGTCAGGTCGAGTCCGTCGACGGCCTTCACCGCACCGCGGTCCGTGTCGAACTGTGTCCTGAGTTCGCCCAGGGAGAGTAGGCCAGTCACTGTCACACAGTGGAGACAGCCCACGGATATAGCTTCCGCCGGCGACGACGCGGGCTGCCGTCCCGACCGGTCGAGTCTGTGCTCCCCCGCTCCGCTCGCGTCGAGACGACGTAACTGCGTTCCGCCGGACGGAATTGGATGGGCTTTTAGTGATCGCTTCGTTATGGGTCGAGTATGAGCACGACCGAGGAACACGCCGACGGCGGCCACGGGGACCACCACCTCCCGGCGACGGAGGACTGGCCCCGCGGCTTCGGCGAGGCGAGCTGGTGGCCATTCATCACCGCCATCGGCGGCTCCGGCATCTACGTCGGCGCGGCACTGTTCGTCCTCTCGCTGGGCGAGAACGCGCTCGTGAGCACGACCGTCGGTGCCGTCGCCACCGTCGGGAGCGTCGGCCTGTTCCTGCTTGGGATCTACGGCTGGCTGTACCACGCCTTCGTCGTCAACTTCTGGGAGCGCGGGACCGACCACCACTCCGGCCGGACGCTGAAGTTCGCGATGTTGCTGTTCCTGGGCTCGGAGCTCGCCACCTTCGGCGCGGGCTTCGTCTACTACTTCATCGTCCGCGGGACTGACGTCTGGACCCAGACGTCCGTCCCCGAGGTGTTCGGCTCGCTGGTCATCGTCAACACGGTCATCCTGATCATCAGTTCGGTGACGCTGCACTACAGCCACGTCGCGTTGATCAACGGCAACCGCTCGCGGTTCGTCCGCCTGCTCGGGCTGACGCTGCTGCTGGGCACCGTCTTCATCGGCGGCCAGGTGTACGAGTACTACGAGTTCATCGTCCACAAGGGCTTCACCATCACCGGCGGCGCTTACGCCTCCGCGTTCTACGGCCTGACCGGTCTCCACGGGCTCCACGTCACGATGGGCGCGGTGCTGTTGGGCATCGTCTTCGCGCGGGCCTACTACGGCCAGTACTCGCCCGAGCGCCACACCTCCGTCTCGACGGCGTCGATGTACTGGCACTTCGTCGACGTGGTGTGGGTGTTCCTCGTTGTCGTCCTCTACATCGGCGCGAACCTGTTCGCCTGAACGCGAACCCCTAACTTCCCCGCGCCACTGCCCCGGATATGGAGCGGCTCGACGTCAGCGACGGCTTCGACGTCCACGACTACCGTCACGGGCTGAAGCTCCTGACCCAGGACCGGGAGACGACGACGCTGGCCAACAGGGACGGGTTCGCCTGCCCGGCCTGTGGCGAGGCCTTCGAGCGCCTGTTCGTCACGGAGAAGCGAGCGAACACGTTCGGCGACCCCGGCGGGCCGTTCTGTCTGGTCCGCACCGACGACGAGCTCCTGTTGTTGACACATCGGTAGCCGGGTCGTGGTAGTCGGACTCGACGCCCGGACGAGTACTTTTGAGTGTGTGACACGTACTCAGGGCCGATGCAGGCAGCAAGACTCCACGAGTACACGGACGATATGGCGAACGGGCTCTCGATCGACGAGGTCGACGCACCACAGGTGACAGACAGCAGCGGCGTCGTCGTCGAGGTCGAGGGCGCGGGCTGGTGTCAGACTGACAACCACATCATCGAGGGGATGTGGGAGCAGTACGTCGAGCAGCCGCTCCCGCTGACACTCGGCCACGAGAACGCGGGCACGGTCGTCGAAGTGGGCGAGGAAGTCGGGATCGTCGACGAGGGCGACCAGGTGATCTGTCACCCGGTCCAGACTTGCGGGACCTGTCGGCCCTGCCGGCAGGGCGAGACGATGTACTGCGAGAACCAGGCGTTCAACGGCCTGACGACGGACGGCGGCTTCGCCGACCAGCTGCTCACCGACGAGCGGTCGGTGATCCCGCTGCCCGACGGCGTCGACCCGACCGACATCGCGCCCCACGCCGACGCCGGCATCACGGCCTACCACGCCGCGAAGAAGGCCGTCGCCGACCTCGACCCCGGGGACGCCTGCGTCGTCATCGGTATCGGCGGCCTCGGCCACATCGGCCTCCAGTGTGTCGACGCGATGAGCGCCGCCGACATCGTCGCCGTCGACGTCAAGGCGTCCGCCCGCGACCTCGCCGACCGCTTCGGCGCTCACTACACGCTCGACCCGACCAGCGAGGACGTCCCGAGCGAGGTCGACGACATCACGGACGGCGTCGGTGCGGCACAGGTCCTGGACTTCGTCGGTGCCGACGAGACGACCGAGCTCGCGCCGGATCTCTGTGCGGCCGGCGGCGACCACCACATCATCGGCTACGGCGGCCACGTCCACGAACCGGCACAGGCGCTGGTCAACGGCGAGTTCTCCTTCCGGGGTAACATCGTCGGCCAGTACACCGAACTGCAGGAGCTGGTCGCACTGGTCGACCGCGGGGACGTCGACCTCCACACCAGCCGCTACGACCTCGACGCCGTCAACGAGGTGGCAGAGAAGCTGGAACACGGCGAGATCGACGGCCGGGCGGTCATCACGCCGTAGCGCCGCCGCGCGGATCAGCCCCGTCGCTCGGCCCGCTCCTCGTCGCTCACGAGGGCGGTGTACCGCCCGAGGAACGTCTCGCGGTCGGTCTCGCCCGCTCCCGCCTCGACGAGTCGCTCCTCCAGTCCCCGTCGGGGGGCGTGGGACCGGTCCCCGTCGCAGGGCTTGCAGAGGTACTCGAAGGACTTCTCGCCGCGGTCCCAGCGGTCGCCGTGCTTGTCGTACTCGCGGGCGTCGTCCCGGTCCACCTCGTCCCCGCAGGCGATACAGACCACCCTCTCGTCGCCGTCGCGGTGCCAGGCGTTGCGGTAGCTCATACTCGTCGTCTCGTGGCCCGGGACGGTCGCTCTACTGCCTCACTTGCGAGGGTAATTTAAACATAGCGGGGTTCGGGACCCGCCAATCGGCGTGTCGATCCACAGCCCCCTACCGATCAGCCCGCGCTGTCGGGGTCACAGGTGAAGTGCCGGCTCCGGTTGGCCGCGACGTAGCGATAGATGCGCCGACCGACGGCGCGGACCGGCGGCAGTCCCATCACCCCGACCAACGGGAGGAAGGTTCGGTACTGCCGGCAGAGTTCCCGGAACGCGTCGTATCCCTCGTGTGCCGTCCCGTCGTCGAAGACGTACATCGCAGTGCCGAAGTCCACGTCCTCGCGATCGCCGTACCGGGCCGGGACGTCGGACTGGGAGTAGAACGTGACCGACCCCGCGACGTCGACGAGCTTGAACGGGTACAGCGCCCGCACACAGAACCGACAACGCTCGTCGAACACGAGGTCGAGGTCACGGTCGAGCGCCAGCCGAGCGTGGACCCGGTCGAAGGCGGTGAACAGCGCCAGGAGAAAGAGGTTGTCTACGAAGAAGATCCCGAGCAGGACGACGTTCGAGAGCGTGAACGTCGCCAGCCCGAACACGACCGGTGTGACGGTGATCCCGAGCAGGACGGCGACGAGCAACCCCATCTCGACGACGAGCGTCCCGACGCCGCCGAGAGTTCCGAGGACCGGATACTCCACGAGGAGCAGCTGTGCGTCGTACCACGGGTAGACGTACGAGCGAACCAGCACGAGGCGCGTGAGGTTGTCCGGCGCGACGAACCCGAGGCCGTCGCCGGCGACGACCTTGCTCACCGCCGTGCTGAAAAAGAGGACCGCCAGCAGGAGGAGCGAGTACGTCAGCCCGCGCAGCCGGTACCGGCCGCCGGCGTCTGACTTCAGTCGCTCGACGAGCGTCTCGATCGACCAGTCGGCGGTTCGCCTGAGTCCGTCGACAGAGAGCGCGTCGTCGTCGGCGTACAGCGCGAAGAACAGCAGGACGAACGAACCCAGAAACAGGCTCTTGGTCTCGCCGCTGTTGTTGAGGGTGGCTCGGACGACACCCAGATGTGCCAGCAGTGCCGCACTCGCGAACCCGGTCGCCCGGGTCCGGTAGCCGACGGCGAACAGCAGCAACAGGCCGACGAGGAGCCACTGCTCGACCGTCAGGAGCCACGGTGCCCCGACCGGAAGCGCCCAGGCGTAGCTCTCGCCGGCCATCGCCCGGAAGGGGACGCTGACGTGCCGCGGCCAGTCGTACCAGACCGTCTTCCAGACGAGCCAGACCGCGAGCACGAGACGGGCGGCCGCGTAGTTGATCGGCGACGAGCGCTCGTCGTCGGCGACGTAGTTGACGAACATCAGCCGCTCCCCTCCCGGACGGTTCCGTTCGCCCCCGCATCGAGGACGGTCCGATTCATCTCCCGGGTCGGCATCGCGCTGGGCTGGGCCGGGACGCTCGTCCGCCCGCCGAGGGGGAACGACTCGAAGACCAGTTCCTCCTCGTACTCGACGACCTCGGTGCCGTCGGCGGACGTGACGAACGTCATCTCGTAGATCCGGATGCCGACGAACGCGTCGTACCGTTCGAGGGTCCCCTCCGTCCAGACGGCGGTCAATCCGTGGTTGGGGTACCGGAGCCGGTAGAGGAGTCCCCGCTCACCGACCCGGTCGCGGTACTCGCGGGCGCGAAGCAACAGGTACCGCGCCACCGCCTCGTTCCGTTCCCGGTCGTACTCGGTGAGCATACTCCGCCGGAGCGAGTTCATCGACACGCCCTCGAAGGCGAGGGTCATCCGCCCGTGCATCTTGAGCTCGTGGCCCGACTCGTCGACGACCCGGAACTCCCGGTACGTCTCGGTCTCCGCCGTCGGCTCGGCGAAGTGCGCCCACGAGACCAACGGGTACGGAGCCGTCGGGACGACGAAGTTGACAGCGAGCAACGCGAGGAAGAAGCCCGCGACGAACACCGTCCGGGCGTGGAAGCGGTCGGACAGCGCCACCGCGACGGCCGCCGCGGCCAGGAACCCCACGAAGATACCGGGGAGGAGGTACGAAGCGTACGGCTGGAGGAATTCGACGAGACCCACCGCGAGCGGTCGACCACCGACGAGCAGGCTCACGGCGCTCTCACACCTCCACAGCTCGGACCGCGGTGGACTCGACTCCCGATCACGGCTCCGACACCCCGACGACGGTCCAACCGGTCCGCATACGGGCCGTCTGCCGGACCCGGACTTAGTTACGAGCGCTATATTCGGCCGGTACAGACGAACTAACGGCGAGTACGCCCGCCCGATTCTGACGGGTACCTGCTTCGAACCCTCGTCGTCGGTGGGGACAGATCCGGACCCGCCACACTGCAGCGTCGCCACCCGCGAGTTCGTGGGCGGCGGAACAAGCCGGTGGAGAGCGTTTGAACCGCCGGAACTTCGGTCGCTTCGCTCTCTCGTTCCGTGCGTCAAATCCCTCGTCGTGGCGTTCGCTGCTCACGAACCGTTCGCAGCAGAAAGCCGGTGGAGGGATTTGAACCCTCGGCCTAATCCTTACGAAGGATTCGCTCTAGCCAGTCTGAGCTACACCGGCACCGAAAGCGAGCACACGCGACCAGACTCACGTGACGACAGCACGTCGGTCGTGTGCCACTTGCAGTTCTTCGTAGTACCGATAACCGCAATAAGGATTGCGAATCCCGACGGCCGGGAGAGCCGTTCTCACTCCTCGCGCGCGCCGACGACGGTCACGGGGACGTCCGCCTGGAGCATCACCTCCTGTGCGACGCTGCCGAAGACCACCTTGCCGGTCGGGGAGCGCTTGCGCGACCCCATCGCGACGTGGTCGACCCCGAACTCGTCGGCGAGTTCGAGGATGCCGTCGGCTGGCGGCTGGCGGCCCTCGGCGAGTTCGACGTCGACGCCGCGCTCGGCGAGGTAGTCCCGGACGAGCTTGACCGTCTCGACGCGCTCGACGGTCCGGAGTTCGTCCGGGGCGTCGATCTCTTCCTCGGTGAGCGCGTGGGTGACGACGGCCGCGACGTTGTCGGCGGCGGTCGGGAGTTCGGCCACGAAGGCCGCCTGTCCGCGGGCGCGGTCCGGATCGGAGTCGACCGGAACGAGTACGCGGTACATCTCAGCCACCCAGGTAGAGCCGGCCGACCTGCTCGTCGTTGAGCAGCTCGGTGCCGGTGCCGGTGAACTTGATCTCGCCGCTGGCCAGCACGAAGCCGCGGTCGGCCACGGACAGGCCCTTCTCGGCGTTCTGTTCGACCAGCAGGATCGTCGTCCCGAGGTCGTTGAGCTGCTCGATGCGCTCGAAGACGTCGTCGATGAACCGCGGTTCGAGCCCGATCGAGGGCTCGTCGAGCAGCATCACGTCGGGGTCGACCATCAGCGCGCGCGCCAGCTCCAGAAGCCGGCGCTGACCGCCCGAGAGCGTCCCGGCGTCCTGCTGACGGATGTCGCCCAGGATCGGGAACTCGTCGTACAGCACCTCCGCACGCTGGGCGGCCTTCTCGTCGTCCTCGAAGACGTACCCGCCCATCAGCGTGTTCTCGTGGACGCTCGTGTTCGGGAAGACGCTGGCGTCCTGCAGGACGTAGCTGATCCCGTTCTTGAGGTTGGCCTGGGGAGAGCGTCCGGTGATCTCCTGGCCGCGGAAGTGGACGCTGCCGGCCTTCACGTCCGCGAAGCCGTAGATGCTCTTCATCAGCGTGGACTTCCCCGAGCCGTTCGGGCCGATGAGGCAGGCGATCTGTCCGTCCTCGATGGCGACGTTGACGTCGTGGAGGACGGTCGTGTTGCCGTACCCCGCGGTGACGTTCTCCATCGAGAGGACGGTGTCGTCGGTCGTGGTCGTGTCGGAGTCTGTCGTGGCCATCTCACTCCCTCCCGAGGTACGCGTCGAGCACGCGCTGGTCGTTCTGGATCTGTTCGGGCGGCCCCTCGGCGATGCGCTCGCCGTGGGCCAGCACGTAGATGCGGTCGGCGATCTCCATCACGAAGTCCATGTTGTGTTCGATGAGGAAGATGGTCGCCTCCTCGTCGGCGTTGGCCGTGCGGATGTACTCGATGAGGTTCTCGATCATCGAGGGGTTGATGCCGCCGGCCGGTTCGTCCATCAGCAGCACCTCCGGCTCGGCCATCAGCGCCATCGCGAACTCGATGAGCTTCTGCTGGCCGAAGCTCAGGCGGCCGGCCCGCACCTCCGCGAGGCCGCCGAGGTCGACGTACTCGAGCAGTTCCTGTGCGCGGCCCAACAGCTCGTCGTCGGGTCGACGCAGCAGGTCGCTCACGTCTTCGCCGCCCTCCTGGGCGGCCAGCAGGAGATTCTTCTGGACCGACATATCCCCGAAGATGCGGGTCTCCTGGAACATCCGCCCGAGGCCGGCCCGAGCGATCTTGTACTCGGGCCAGTCGGTGACGTCCTCGCCCTGGAGGTAGACGCTCCCCTCGTCGGCGTCGAGGGTCCCCGTGACGCAGTTGAACAGCGTCGACTTGCCGGCCCCGTTGGGACCGATGAGACCGACGATCTCCCCCTCGTTGACCTCGACGTCCACGTCGTCGACGGCCGTGAGCCCGCCGAAGCGCTTGGTGACGCCGTCGGTCCGGAGGACCGCACGGTCGTTCCCGGGGTCGGTCGCCGGCGCGTCGGTCGCCTGGCTCACGCCGAGTCACCTCCCGCGGGCGGGGCGTCGTCCGGCTGGTCCCCGTCTTCGGCGGTGTCGTCGGTCGCGGCCATCCCGCCGCGCTTGTAGTACTCCATCTGACTGGCGTACTCCCGGAGCGACCCGACGACGCCTTCGGGGATAGCGATGACGGTCACGATGACCGACAGCCCGAGTAGGACGAGCTGCCAGCCGACGGCGTGGGACTCCACGAGTTCGATGATCGTGTGGAGGCCGAACGCGCCGATGATGGGACCGGCGACGGTGCCGGAGCCGCCCAGCAGCGCCATCGCGATGAGCTCGACGTTCCACGCGCCGTTGTAGGCCGTCTGTGGGTTGATGAACGTGTTGAACAGGCTGTACGCGCCGCCGGCGAAGCCGGTGAACAGCGCCGCGATGCCCCACGCGGCGGTCTTGTAGTAGGTCGTGTTGAACCCCATCGCGGTCGCCTTCCCCTCGTCGTCCCGGATGGCGTTGAGGACGAACCCGAAGCGGGTGTCCGAGAGGTAGTAGACGACCGCGGCCTCGACGACGAGCAACCCGAGGAACAGGTAGTAGAACACCGCTCCGTCGGGTCCGTTCAGCAGGATCTTCCCGCTCGCGCCGCCGGTGATGTCGAGGTTCCGGGACACCTGCTGGGCCGCCAGCAGGACGCCGAGCGTCGCGATGGCGAAGTAGTGGCCCCGCAGTCGGAGCACGATCGCGCCGATGAACAGGGCGAACACCGTCGCGACGACGCCGGCCACGAGGAACGCGACCGGGAAGGCGACGGCGAAGTCCTTGAACAGGATGCCCGAGGTGTACGCGCCGATGCCGAAGAAGGCCATGTTCCCGAAGCTGGGGTAGCCGGTCTGTCCGCCGACGATGTCCCACGAAAGCGCCAGCACGGCGAACAGGTACATCTCGGACAGCACCGTCATGATGTAGCCCTGCTGGAGGCCGAGCACCGGCGGGAGCGCGCCGACGACGGCCCCCGCGGCCAGCAGCTTCCAGCCGTGGGCGTCACAGACCGAGAACAGGCGGTCGATCTGTTCGGGGGGGACGAGCGAGCGCAGCGCACCCGAGTCGTCGGTCTCGGTGCTCATTCGCTCACCCCCTCACCGAACAGGCCCTTCGGCTTGACGACCAGCAGGACGATGAGCAGCGAGAAGCTCACCGCCAGCGTCCACTGCGAGGAGATGAACCCCGCGACCAACTCCTCGACGGAGCCGAGCAACAGGCCCCCGACCATCGCGCCGGGGATCGAGCCGACGCCGCCGAAGACGACGATGACGAAGCTCTTCAGCGTGTAGATCAGACCCATCTGGGGCTGGATGTTGAGGATGACGCCGATGAACGCGCCGACGCCGCCGGCGATGGCCGACGAGAGTCCGAAGGTGATCGCCCGAGTGCGTTCGACGTCGATGCCGACGAGCGCTGCGGCCTCGGGGTTCTGCGAGACGGCCCGGATCGCGCGACCGGTCCGGGTCCGCTGGAGGAAGGCGTACAGTGCCACCGTCAGCAGGATGGCACCGACGAACGCCACCAGCTTCATCTTCGGGACGACGACGCCCCCGACCGTGAACGACGGGCTGGCGAACGAGACCTGGATCGACCGCGGGTTCGCCGACCACGCCTGGATGGCCAGTTGCTGGATCGCGATGCTCGCTCCGAAGGTGACCAGCAGGGTGAGGAAGATGTCCGTCCCGATGACCTGCGAGACGAGGACGCGCTGGAGCGCGTAGCCGACGACGAACATCGCGCCGATGGCGATCGGGATCGTCGCGAGGAACAGGATCGGTGACCCCTCGGCGTTCCCCGTGACGAGCGTCAGCGCCCAGTAGGACGTGTAGCCGCCGAGCATCACCATCTCGCCGTGGGCGAGGTTGATGATGTCGACGACACCCCAGATGAGCGCGAAGCCGACGGCTACCGCAGCGAACAGCGCCCCCACGAGGAGGCCGTTGACGATGAACTGCGTCGCCGCCATCGGTGTTAGCGCTCACTCCAGTCGGGCATCGGGTAGATGGGATCGGACTGTGCGACGTTCTCGGGGTAGGTGATCTGGAGGCCCGGGTCGGGCTGCCACTGGTAGACCAGCATGTTCTTGTTGATGACGCCGCTGTCGTCGAAGGCGACGTTGCCGTAGGCGGTCATGAAGTCGGACTGCCGGATCTGGTTGCGGACCGGCGTCGGCCCGAGTTCGTCGACCTGCTGGAAGGCGTTCATGAACGTCAGGATGACCGCCTCGCCGGCGGCGCTGTGGTAGTCCGGCGGGTAGCCGAACTGCTCCTCGATGGCGGAGACGAAGTCGCTGGTGCTGCCGTAGACCGGGTCCTCGAAGTCCGCGTTGGTCGCCCAGGAGGACGGTCCGTACATGTAGTCCCCGTTCGCGCCGACCTCGTTCTTGAACGACTCGTTGAGGCTGCCGACGGTGCCCATCGCGGCGTCGACGTTGACGTTCTGACTCTCCATCTGGTTCGCCAGGATGATGTTGTGCTTCTGGTGGGCACACAGCAGCAGGACGTCCGCGTCCTGGTCTCGGACCCGCCCGAGGTTGGTCGAGAGGTCGGACGTCCCCGAGGGGAACGTCTGGTCCACGACGAGCTCCAGGTCCGTCTCCTCGATCTTGTTGCGTGCGCCCTCCGCCGTCGACTGACTGAACGTGCCGTCCTCCGCGAGGATGGCGATGGACTCGGGCGTCGGGTCCTGCGCCAGGCACATGTCGATGTAGCTCTTCGCGTACTTGTTAGCCGTCGGCAGCAGGCCGAAGATCCACTCGTTGCCCTGCGCGAAGATCTCCGGGCTCGCACCGCCGCCCTCGACCATCGGGAGCTGGTTCTGTGCCGCGACCGCACTGGCGGGCAGCGTCACCGTACTGGAGTACGGGCCCAGCAGGTAGTTGATGTCCTCCTGGTCGATCAGCTCCTGGTAGATCGACTTCGAGGTCGAGGCGTCGGTCCCGTCGTCCCGGAGGATCATCTCCAGTTCGTAGGTGTTGCCGTCGCCCGCCTCGACGCCGCCCTGCTCGTTGATACGGTCGATGGTGAGCTGGTAGGCGTCCTGATACAGCTGGCCCAGGTCGGCGTTGTCCCCGGTGAGGCTCATCGAGCCACCCAGCGTGATGACGTCTGTCCCGCTCCCGCTCTCGCCGGTGGACCCGCCGTCACCGCCGCCGTCGCCGCCATCGCCGCCGCCGTCGCCACCGTCCCCGCCGCTGCCGCCGTCTCCGGAACAGCCGGCGAGGCCAGTCAGTCCGAGCGCGCCTGCGCTTCCCGCAACCTTGATGAACGAACGTCGGTCGTGTTCTCGCGTCATAGTTGGTGTTCAGAGCGTGTATCAGTGATACACGCACTATCTGTGTCAAAGTAACACGACCTATTAACCATTAGGGATTAATGGGGTCGGGTTCGCGCTGAAATAACCGCTCTCGGGACGAGCGCCTCTCCGCTCGGTCTCGACGCGTGTCGCGCGCGCCCTACCAGAGGACGTGCGGCCACAACACCGAGAACAGCACCACCAGCAACAGGGTCAGGACCACCGTCATCAGCGCGTTCAGGACGACTCCGGCCCGGATCATGTCCCGCTGTTCGAGGTGGCCGCTCCCGAAGACGATGGCGTTGGGCGGGGTCGCGACCGGCAGCGCGAAGGCGAAACTCGCCGCGATCGCGCCCGTGACCGTGAGGAACACCGACGCGGTGACCGGATCGACGCCGAGCGTGCTCGCGAGGACGCTGCCGAGCCCGATGAGGATCGGCGCGAGGATCGTCGTCGTCGCCGTGTTCGAGGAGAGTTCGGTGACGAGGACGGTGAACACGACGACCGAGAGGACGACCAGGACCAGCGGCGCGCCGATCACCGCGTCGAACACCGTCGTCGCCAGCCAGTCGGTCGCGTCCGTCTCGGCCAGCGCGTCGGCCAGGGAGATGCCGCCGCCGAACAGCACGATCGTCCCCCAGTCGATGTCGACGAGGTTCTCCCAGTCGTCGGCGTCGGACAGCACCAGTGCCGGGATGGCGAGCAGTCCCACCACGACGAAGTACAGGATCCCCCGGTGGCCCTCCAGGCCGAAGACGTTCGTCCCGTCCCCGCCGAACAGCGTCACGAACCACGGCTCGGGCAACAGCCCCTCGAACAGGAACCCGAGCCCCCCGAGGATCCAGAGGATCGCCGTCGCCGCGAAGATGTACGCTGCGCGCCGTCCCCGCGGCGAGAGCGTGCCCTCCTCCTCGAGGTAGGTCGCGGCCTGTTCGCGGGCGTCGTCGACGCTGTCGATCTCCGGCGGGTAGAGCCGGAAGGCCAGGACGTACCACGTCAGCGGGAGCGTCACCGCGACGATGGGGAGGCCGACGACGAGCCACTGAGCGAACGAGATCTCCACGCCGACCAGCCTGTCCAGGAAGGCGACGGCGACGACGTTCGGCGGCGTGCCGATGAGCGTCCCGACCCCGCCGACGCTGGCCGCGTAGGCCGTCCCCAGCAGCGTCGCCACCCGCATGTTCGACACCTCGCCGGTGGACGAGTCCCGACCGACCACCTCGGCGAGCATCCCGAGCGCGACCGGTGTCATCATCGCCGTCGTCGCGGTGTTTGACACCCACATCGACATGAACGCCGTCGCGACCATGATCGCCAGCACGAGCAGCCGCGGGGACCGCCCCAGTCGGTTGATGAGCGTCAGCGCCAGTCGCCGGTCGATGTTGTGCGTCTGGAGCGCCTCCGCCAGCATGAAGCCCGCGATGAACAGGAAGATCAGCGGGTCCGCGAACCCCGACAGCGCCCGTTCCATCGAGTCGTAGACGCCGAAGCCAGTCAGTGCCACCGGGATGAGCAACGCCGTCACCGGGAGCGGAAGCGCCTTCGTCACCCAGAGGCTCGCGGCCAGCGCCATCGTCGCCAGCGCGTACTGAGCGGCCGGGTTCAGCCCCGGCGGGGTCGGGAGCAGCGCGACCAGCGCAGTGCTGCCGATCCCGAGGACCAGCCCCGCCGCGACCCGGCGGGGGTTCTCGGTGACGTTCCAGCTCACAGGTGCCACCTCCCGTTCCCCTCGTCGTCCGTGCCCGATCCGGTCGGCCCCCTCGTGTGTGTCCCCGTCATGGTCAGAAGTGCTCCACCAGTGCCCGGAGCTGTTCGTCGGTCAGTTCGGCGCAGTACAGGGCGAACAGCTCCTCCAAGCGCGCCTCCGAGAGACTGCGAGTGTCGCTCTCCAGCATCGAGACGTGTGCTTGCATGATGTCGTCGACCTCCGTCTCGACCTCCCGCTGTCCGAACCCGGCCGCGACCCGGAGCAGTCGCCACGCCATCGGTGAGATGTCACGAACGTCGATGTCGTCCGCCCCGCTCGCACCCATCTGTGACTACTTCGGTTCTCCTCCCGGACGCACATAACTGTTCTTCACGCCCGGTCCGCCCGTCCCCGTCACCGCCGGAGTCGGACGTCCAGCACGACGTTCTGCTCGCCCGGCGCGTACGACCGGACCGTCCGGCGCGTCTCGACGGTCACCTCGTAGGCCGGTTCGGCGGCCGCGCGGACGGCCCGCTCGCCCGGACCGTAGAGGTCCTCGTCGGGCTGGATGTCGTAGTAGTGGAGCACGCAGTCGTCGCCGGCCAGTTCGACGGCCGTCTCGACGAACTCGTCGGCGCTGTGGGGGAGGTTCATCACGACGCGGTCGGCCCACCCCGTGTAGTCGGCCGCCACCTCGCGGACGTCGCCGTGGATCGCGGTGATCCGGTCCGCGACGCCGTTGCGCTCGGCGTTGCGCCGCAGGTACTCGACGGCCCGCTCGTTGATGTCCGTGCCGACGCAGGTGGCCCCGCGCTTCGCGAACGGGACGACGAACGGCCCGACGCCGGCGAACATGTCGAAGGCGTGCTCGCCCTCGCGCACCTGCTCGACGACGCGGTGGCGCTCGGTCGCCAGCCGCGGCGAGAAGTACACCGCGGCGAGATCGAGTTCGAACGCACAGCCGTACTCCCGGTGGACGACCTCGGTCGTGTCGCCGGCCAGCACCTCCCAGTCGCGGACCCGCTGTTCCCCCTTGATCTTCGACGCCCGGTTCAACACGCCCTCGACCGGGAGGTCCGAGTCGACGATGGCGTCGGCGATCGTCCGTGCGCGCTCTGGGTCGTCCTCGTCGATGATGACGAGGTCCCCGATGCGCTCGTAGCTGGGGTCGACCCCCAGGATGTCCGCCGGCATCGTCTGGCCCTCTCGGACCGGCGCGTCGAACTCCACCACGTCGAACGCGTCGGGGACGGCCGTCGGGTCGGTGACGGGGACGTACAGCGACCCGTCGGCGACCGTGATGTCGTAGCCGTCGTCGACGAGGTCCGCCTCGGCCAGCCGCTGCCGAGTCGCCTCGCCGTCCTCGCGAGCGACGCGAACGCAGGGGACGCCCATACCCTCACTCCCCCACCGCGGGCGGTAAGCCTGACGCTTCGCGCCCTTTATCACCGCGCCCGACCCACCGACGGTATGCTCACTTTCGTCGGACTCGGCCTCTACGACGAACGCTCGGTCACCGTCGCCGGCCGGGACGCCGTCCGCGCGGCCGACCGCGTGTTCGCGGAGTTCTACACCAGCCGGCTCGTCGGGACCGACCTCGACACGCTGGAGGCGTACCACGACACGACCATCGAGGTCCGGGACCGCGCCGGCGTCGAACAGGACCCGGAGCCGATCCTGGCGGCCGCCGAGGACCGGGACGTCGCGTTCCTGACCGCCGGCGACACGATGGTCTCGACGACCCACACGGACCTCCGGCTCCGGGCCGAGGACCGCGGTATCGACACCCGCGTCGTCCACGGGACGACGGCACAGACCGCCGCCGCCTCCCTGACCGGACTACAGAACTACCGCTTCGGTAAGGCGACGACGCTGCCGTTCGAGGCCGCTCACGGCGGCGACGGCGTCCCCGACAGCGTCGTCCGGACGATCGAGGACAACCGCGAGCGGGACCTCCACACGCTGGTCTACCTCGACATCAAGGTCGACGACCCCCACTGGGACGACAGCGACGACACCTACCTGACCGCCGACCGGGCCGCGGCGATGCTCGCCGACCCGTTTCCGGAGACGCTCGGCGTCGTCGTCGCCCGCGCGGGCAGCCCCGATCCGACCGTGGCGGCGGCTCCGCTGTCGGAGTTGGCCACTCGCTCGTTCGGCGACCCGTTGCACCTGCTGGTGATCCCCGCCGAACGTCACCCGATCGAGGAGGAGGCACTCTCGGCTATCGCCGACGACTGAACGGAGCCGCTCAGTCGTCCGACACCGCCGGGTCCGCCTCGACCGTCTCGCGCTCGGCGTCGACCGCCGCCGCGAGGTCGTACTCGGTCCCGGTGACGAGGTACAGTAGCTCCTCGACCAGCACGGTCAGCTCCGGCAGTTCCCGGGCGAGCGCCCACGTGATGAGGACGAGGACGACCACGGAGCCGGTCTGTGCGAGGATGCGGTCCGCGAGGTAGTACGAGACCATCCGCGGGTCCGTCAACCCGAACAGCGTCATGATGGTCCCCTCGAAGAACTGCATCCGCTGTTGACCGAACGACACCGCGATGAACACGTTCCGGAGCAGATTGAGGCCGTAGATGACCGGCACGGTGATCGCAAGCGCCCGGAGTTTCCGCCGCCACGGAGCCGACACCGCCAGGATACCGCCGGCGAAGATGGAGATGCTCCCCATCCCCGTACACGCCAGCAGGATGTTGTAGGTGATGGGGCCGTCCTCCCGCTCGAACCAGAACGTGCTCTCGTAGGGGTACACCTTGCCGGTGATCCGGAGTCCGTCGTGGGAGAACCCACCGACGACCAGCGGGTCGACGCCGAGCAGCGACATCAGGAACGCGGTCTGTGCCGTGACCAGTTCGACCAGCCACTGCCGGAGCGGCCCGATCGCGATGAACGGTACGTAGACGATCCCCATCAGGCCGACCGCGCGCGTCAGGACGAAAATGGAGTCCCGGCCGTGCCAGAGCAGGTAGCCCGCGTACAGCGACAGCGGCACCGCCGCGAGGCCCCCGACCCCCTCGATGAGACTCTTCTGCGTGAACGTGAAGTGCGGGAACAGGACCAGCCAGAACAGGCCGAACAGGCCCCAGCCGGCGACGGCGACGCCGCGTGCCCACGCCTCGTCGTACCGTCGCAGGAGCGCACTCCCCAGAAACGCCCCGAGTACGAGCCACATCAGCGGCTCGGAGTAGACCAGCGGATCGAACGACAGTCCACCGAGGGTGAGACGGGACTGTAGGACTGTCGGGTTCATTACCGGAACGTTGGCTGATCCGACCTATATGCTTTGTCGTTGCGCCGGTCTGTGCGCACAGAGCGCACGAGGGCGGCGCTGCCGCTATCGGGCGAGCGTCCGAAAGAAAGTGCGAGTGTCAGGGACGGGAACTGCTCCCGTTAGTTGTCTCGGCGGGCTGCCAGCAGCGCGGCGGCCAGCAGCGCGACGAGGGCAACGATGGCCGTGAAGCCGGGACCACTGCTGCCAGTGGTCGTCGGCTCGTCGGTCTCCGTCTCGGTGTCCGTGTCGGGCATCTCCGTCTCGGTGTCCGTGTCGGGGGCCTCCGTCTCGGTGTCCGTGTCGGGGGCCTCCGTCTCGGTGTCCGTGTCCTCGGAGACGACCGTCACGTTGGCGGAGTCCGTGATAGCGGAGCCGTTAGCCGTGTACGGGCCGTCGTTGTCCGGGAAGTCGTAGGTCTGGTCGTCGTCAGTGTCGAGGTGCGGCATCGCGACCGCAGTGAAGTCCTCGTCCTGAGCGCTGTCCAGCGTGATCTCGACGTCCTCGTGAGTACCGGATTCGAGGTAGTCCGAGGCACCGATCACGTCACCGCTGGCGTTGTTCAGGTGGATCGCGACGAAGCCACCCTCGGAGAGGGTGACGCTGTCGACCGTCACGGTCTCACCGTTGGACTCCTGATCGCTGATGATGACGGAGGCGGCCGGACCGCTCGTGACCGTCCCGTCGACGGAGTCGCCAACGTTGCTCGAGCCGATCCGCGTCTGGGCCGTGAAGTTCGTGCCCGGGCTGACGTCGCTGAAGTCGGCCGTCGCCGTGAAGGAGCCGTTGACGCCGACCGTGGCGTCGGGCTGCTTCAGGAACGCGGCCGTGTCAGCGTCGTCGCGGATGCGGACGGTGACCTCGCTACCGGGTGCGAGGTTCGTCGTGCCGGAGATCGACTGACCAGTCGCGGACTGGACGACGATGTCGTTGCCACCGTTCAGCGTGGCGTCGCGGTCCTCGATAGCGAACGTATCGTTGACCGTGACGTTGTCCTCGCTGAGCTCAGTGTTGTCGTAGACCGTGAAGTTGGCCTCGTACTCGTCGCCACTCTCGTGGCCGTTGAACTCGTCGGTGACGCCGTCACTGTCGACGACCAGGAAGTGCGAGTCGTTGGCCTCGTCGTAGATGACGGAGACCTCGTCGCTGTCGAGGTCACCGACGGTGACGGTGTCGGGGACCGCGTTCGCAGCGGTCGTGACTTCTTCGAACTGGAACTGGATCGGATCGGCGGTACTGTCGCTGTCGTACGCACCAGTCGCCTCGATGTAGGCGTCGGTGGTATCGTCAGCGGTCGCCGCCAGCGCGCCTTCCAGCCCGGAGGCCTGGACCTGGACGACCACGGTGTCGCTCTGCGCGACCGTGTCGGCCTGGGTCAGGTTGTTGGCTGCGATGTAGTCGTAGACCTCGGAGGCCTCAGCGTCCTGGAGGCTCTGGAGGTCGTCCTCGGGAGCCGTCCAGACCTGGGTGGCGTCCGTGGAGCGCTCCGCCAGCGACAGGGTCGCGACGGCGTCCTCGTCGTCGACCGTGGTACCGGTCATCGCGCCGGCTTCGACCAGCAGGTCGTAGTCGCTCGGTTCTAGCAGGTTCTCACCAGCATCCCGGCCGGCGACATCAGTGAACTCGCCGCCCTGGGAGACGTTGGTGATCTCGTCGTCGCTGTCAGCGACAGAGACGACTTCGTCGCCGCTGACGGCACCAGCGGTGTAGCTGTTGAACTCGACGGTCACCTGACCGTCACCATCACCGTCTTCGACTTCGCCGGTGATGTTGTAGTTGTCGTCGGTGTAGTCACCGATCTGGACGGTCGCGGTGTCCGTGTTCTGCAGGTTGACGACGACTTCGACGATGTCACCCTGCTGCTCGGTCACGACGGACTGGTTGAAGCTGACGGACGCGTCACCGGCGTCGACGACTTCGAACTCGTCCGACGTGGCCGTGACGCCCGTGTTGACGTCGGTTGCGTTGACCGTGTAGTTACCGGTGTCGATTTCGCCGAAGTCGGCTTCGGCGTTACCGTCGGAGTCGATCCGGACCGTGACCTCTTCTTCGACGTCACCGTTAGAGTCGACGAGTTCGGCATCGACATCGCGGTCGATGGCGTTGGACTCGACGGTGGCGGTGACGTTCTCGTCAGTCTGGAACGTGTTCTCGTCGGCCGAGACTTCCAGACCGAGGTTGTTCAGCCGGAGCGTCCGGTTGATCTGGTTCTCACTGGCGATGTCAGAGACATCGGTGTTCTCAACATCGTAGTCGCCAGTATCGAGGTTGTCCGTATCAAGGACGTAAACCTGACTGTGCGTGCCCGAACCGCGGGTGAGGTCAACCTGGCTGTTATCGTCGTCTGCTCCCTGGATACGGAACTCGTCGTTAACGGTACCTTCGAGTGCGACGTTCGCACCCTGGAAGGCTTCATCGTCAACTTGCTCGTCAGTACCGTCGCTTGTCATATCGACAGTCGACGGTGCGAAGACCAAGTCAACGGTCTGCTCGTCCATCTCGTTACTGGCCTCGTCTTCGTAGCCAGAGACAGTAACGTTCTGGACGTTTGTAATGACCGCGTTCAGATCAACGACGAGCCGTCCGGAGTCCGCGTCGATAGAGGCGGAGTCCGCGAGGTTGTCGCTTTCGCTACCGTTCTCGTAGCCGACGACGATCGACTCGTCACCGGTGCTGCCCTCAATAATGTCCTCGTTAAAGGCGATTTCAATACTACCTTCACCGCTGGGAGCATCGGTCGGGACATAGTGCGTTGCCTTCCGGATGTCCGGCGTACCGGCCTCGCCACCAGTGTTGGAAATCGTGTAGTCAACACTGTTCGAGTCGAACTGACTGTCCGAAGAGTCTCTATACGAGACTTCGAACGTATACGTCGAGCCCCCGGAAGCAGCGACCGGGTTGTCGACATCATCGACGATGACCTGCACGGTGTCTTCATCGCTCAGGCCGTCGATCGAGTTCGACAGCTTGAACGAAAGGACACCGTTAGACTTCGTGACATCCGTGAAGTCGCTTGCCTGGGTCCGATCACCCTGAGGGGTCTGGACCTGGATGTCCTCAGCGCTGACATCACTCAGGTCGACATTTGCCGACGAATCACTGGTGAAGTCAACGTCAACGTAATAGAGTGACTGGTCACTGTCTAGTTCTAGGTCTGCACTGTGATCGTATTGGGTGGGTCCTGCCTCCTCATTATCGTTCGGCGTGAGAGTCAGAGACCCGTTGTTCGCAGCGGCTGCACTCCCAGCGAACGCGATGGATCCCCCGATGACGGAGAATACCATCAGCGCTGTCAGGAACAGGCTGCGGATTTTTTCGCTTGTATCTGTCATAGTTTGGTTGGTTGCTATCGGGCGGCGTCAGCCGTTTTCCACGCGGTCGGCACGCGAGCGGCCTCGCGCACAGACCAAACCGGTGTACTCACTTCTGGCGCCATGGGTAGGGGTACACTGCAAACGTACGTCGGATGTTATAAATGCTTTGTGGTCAGACGAGCGGGATGTGAGATATCCACACACCCGAGATCCGGTTTTCTAGCGTCTCTCACTGGGGTATAAGCGCTTTGTGGTTATACTAAATTTGCTGTCATACGATCGTCTGACGGCCGGGAATGTCACCCGGTGACATACGCCTCGGACGCCGGCCGGTGCCACCGATCGCGGGGGCGAGTCATCGGTCCGGCGTCGACTGTGGTGTCCCGACCAGCGGCCAGTAGTACCACCAGCCGACCGCGAGGAGCACGACGGTCCCGACGGGGACCACGACGTAGCCGATCCGCCTGTGGAACCCGAGCGCGACGGTGAGCTGCGAGAGGCCGGCCCCGACGACGGCGAGGGCGGTGATCCGGGGGTCCTCGCGACCGACGACGCCGGCGACGGCGCTGGTCAGGCCGATCAGATAGAGGACGACGCCGCTCCCCCACGCCTCGATGAACCGCGGCAGGCCCCGGGTGAACCGGAAGAAGTAGTCGTAGACCGAGACCAGGTGAGCGGGGTTCGTGTTGAACAGGCCGAACGTGAACAGCATCGTCAGTTCGCCACGGACCAGCAGGACCGTCCACGGGACGAGTCCGGCGGCGACGACGGCGGCGAGGCGGCGGCGTGGACCAGCGGCCATACCGACACCCAGTGCCCGACGACAAAGAGTGTGTAGTCTCGCGTGTGTGCGCGAAGGACTACTTCCGAGCGACGATGCGGAGCACGTCCTCGTCGGCGAGTTCGTGGTCGCGGCCGACCTGCTGTTCGTCGTGTTTGGCGCTGGGGCCGCTGACACGAGCGAACCGGAACCGCTCGTCGAAGCTCCCGCCGAGCTTCTCGCAGGCGTCGCCGACGGTGTCGCCCTCGCGGAGGATGAGCGGCTCTTCGCGGTCGACGCCGCGGCCGGGCTTGTCCATGTAGATCCGGATGAGGCCGAGCTCCTCCCAGATCCGTTCGGTGAGGCTGTCCAGCCCCTTCTCCTCCTCGGCGCTGATGAAGATGGCCTCGTCGGGGTCGATGTCACGCGCTTCGAGCTCGGACTCGACGGTCGGGAGGTAGTCGGGCTCGATGAGGTCGGCCTTGTTGACCGCGACGATAGAGGGGACGTACTCGCGGTTGTCCATCACGCCGTCGATGAGCCGATCGATGCCGAGCTGCTCGCCGATGGTCACGTCGGCGTTGACGTAGCCGTGCTCGCGGAGGACGCTCTTGACCGTCTCCTCGTCGAGGTCGAGGTCGACGGAGCTGTTGACCGAGAGCCCGTCCTTTGCCTTCTTCCGAATCGTCACGCGCGGGGGCTCGGTGTCGAGGCGGATCTTGTTCTTGTACAGCTCCTCGCGCAGACGGTCGTACTGCTCGATCTCGAAGACGGAGACGAGGAAGACGACGAGGTCGGCGGTCCGGACGACGGAGAGGACCTCCTTGCCGCCACCGCGGCCGCCGGCCGCGCCCTCGATGAGACCGGGCACGTCGAGGATCTGGATGTTCGCCCCCTTGTGCTTGAGCATCCCGGGGTGGACGTCGAGCGTCGTGAACTCGTAGGAGCCGGTCTCGGACTCGGCGTTGGTCAGGGCGTTCAGCAGCGTCGACTTGCCGATGCTGGGGAACCCGACGAGGGCCACGGTCGCGTCGCCGTGTTTCTCGACGCCGTACCCGCCCCCGCCGCCGGAGCCGGACTGCTGTTCGAGCTTCTCCTTCTTCTCGGCGAGCTTGGACTTCAGGCGGCCGATGTGCTCCTCTGTCGACTTGTTGTAGGGCGTGTTGGCGATCTCCTCCTCGAGTTCCTCGATCTCCTCTTCGAGCCCCATTAGGTGTACGTCGGCCCCTCACACCGAATAAGACTTTCCACCCGCCCCGAAGCGGTCAGCGGCGTCGTCGACTATCACGAGCGAGACCGACGCCACGCCCCCACTGAGCGGCCGAACGGGGGTCCGTCTCCCGGATTTCGATACACCTATACGATCCCCACTATCAATCCTTGACGATGGCTGATGCGGATCGGTTCCGCGATAGTACGCAGATACTCCTCCCGGTGGGGGCACTCGACGGAATCCGCGACGAGCTCGAGGCGCGGTTCACCGTGACCGTCCGTCGCGAGGGACAGCAGGTCCGCGTCATCGGGTCGCCCGTCGAGATCAAGGACGCCGGTGACTTTCTGGCGATGAACGGCGTCAGTTTCGCCTGACCACCCCGAGCCGAGCCGCGGCGAGACCGCTGGATCGAGAACGTCGCCGCTCTCGACCGGTCGAGGCCGTGTGTCGGACTCACGGACCCGCGGTTGAAACGCAATCCTTTAAACTGCCGCGGAGGATTGCTCGTGTATGGCTGGAACTATCGAAGTGCTCGTCCCCGGTGGGCAGGCCGACCCCGGCCCGCCGCTCGGTCCGGAACTCGGACCGACTCCGGTGGACGTGCAGGCAGTCGTCCAGGAGATCAACGACCAGACGGAGGCCTTCGACGGCACCGAGGTCCCCGTCACCATCGAGTACGAGGACGACGGGTCGTTCACTATCGACGTCGGTGTCCCGCCGACGGCCGAGCTCGTCAAGGACGAGGCCGGCTTCGAGACCGGCAGCGGCGAACCCCACGAGGAGTTCGTCGCCGACCTCTCGGTCGACCAGGTCCGGCAGATCGCCGAGCAGAAGCAGTCGGACCTGCTGGCCTACGACCTGAAAAACGCCGCCAAGGAGGTCGTCGGCACCTGCACGTCGCTGGGCGTCACCATCGAGGGCAACGACCCCCGCGAGTTCAAGGAGCGGATCGACGAGGGCGAGTACGACGACGTGTTCGCCGAGGGAGCCGCTGCATAGCGGCTGACGGAGTGAACGCTCGAAAACGAGTGCAGCGAGTTTTCGGTGTCTTCTCGGCGGAGGCCGCGGCGTAAGCCGCGACCGACGACGCGACGGCGCAGCGACGACCGGAGTGAGTTTCTGGCGTGTTCGTCGAGGCGGCCGCCACGTAGGCTACCACCCGTCCAGACGGATCTCGCGGTCGACGCCCTCGAACGACTGTGGCGGCTCGTGGACGACCGTCGTCGGTTCGTCGAGGGTCCGGATGACCTTGTCGGCCGTGCTGCCGATGATGGCCTTCTCGATGTTCGAGCGGCCGCGAGACCCCATCACGATCAGGTCGACGTCGTTGTCGTCGACGTAGGCGGCGATCTGCTCGTGGACGACGCCGTCGGCGACGCTGGTCACGCAGTCGACGCCCATCGCCTCGGCGGCGGCCGCGACCTCGCCGACGACCTCCTCGCCGTGGTCGTGGTACTCCTCGCTCTTTTCCGCCTCCGCGTCGGTTATCGGGACGATCCGCCCTTCGAACTCTTCGACGACGTACAGCGCGTGGACCGTCGCGTCGAGTTCCGCCGCGAGCGAGAGCCCGGCTTTGACCGCGTTGGTCGCCTGTGTGCTCCCGTCGGTCGGAACGAGGATTCGGTCGTACATTCCACCCGTACTTTCACCGAGAGACGGGTGAAGGTGATGCTTGCATCCTCGCCGCGTCGCCGCCGTGGCACGCTGCCCCGCCCAGCGGGCCGGTTCGACGGCTTTAAGTGTCGCATCGGCTTCTGCCCAGACGAGACAGGCATCCGCCTGTTTCACTGACCCGTAGCAGCCCACTTGGCGCACTACGGAGGTGAACAATGGCAGATCAGGAAATAGAGAACGCAGTCTCTCGCGCACTCGAGGACGCACCCGAGCGGAACTTCCGCGAGACGGTGGACCTCGCAGTGAACCTTCGCGACTTGGACCTCAACGACCCGTCGAACCGCGTCGACGAGTCCGTCGTCCTCCCTGCCGGCACCGGACAGGAGACCACCATCGTGGTCTTCGCCGAGGGCGAGACAGCCCTCCGTGCCGAGGAGGCAGCCGACGACGTGCTCAGCCAGGACGAACTCGAGGAGCTCGGTGGCGACGACGACGCCGCCAAGGACCTCGCCGATGACACCGACTTCTTCATCGCAGAGCAGGACATGATGCAGGACATCGGCCGGTACCTCGGGACCGTCCTCGGCCCGCGCGGGAAGATGCCGGAACCGCTCGACCCCGACGACGACGTCGTCGAGGTCATCAACCGTATGAAGAACACCGTACAGCTCCGCAGTGGGGAGCGTCGGACGTTCCACACGCGCGTCGGTGCGGAGGATATGTCCGCGGAGGACATCGCCGACAACATCGACGTCATCATCCGCCGTCTCCACGCTGACCTGGAGAAGGGGCCGCTCAACGTCGACTCCGTCTTCGTGAAGACGACGATGGGCCCCGCCGTGGAGGTGGCCTGAGATGAGCGCCGAACGCAAGACCGAGACCATCCCGCAGTGGAAGCAGGAGGAAGTCGACGCCATCGCCGAGATCGTCGACTCCTACGAGAGCGTCGGTGTCGTCGACATCACCGGCATCCCGTCCCGGCAGCTCCAGGACATGCGCCGTGATCTCCACGGCACCGCGGAGCTCCGGGTCTCCCGGAACACCCTGCTGGTGCGGGCGCTCGAAGAGGTCGACGACGGCCTCGAGGACCTGACGGAGTACGTCTCCGGCCAGGTCGGGCTCATCGGCACGAACAGCAACCCCTTCTCGCTGTACCAGGAACTGGAGGCCTCGAAGACGCCCGCACCGATCGGTGCCGGCGAGATCGCGCCCAACGACATCGTCATCCCCGAGGGTGACACCGGCGTCGATCCGGGTCCGTTCGTGGGCGAGCTTCAGGGCGTCGGCGCGGACGCACGCATCCAGGAGGGGTCGATCCAGGTCCTCTCCGACTCGACCGTGCTCGACGCCGGCGAGGAGGTCTCGCAGGACCTGGCCAACGTCCTCAACGAGCTGGGCATCGAGCCCAAGGAGGTCGGCCTGGACCTGCGCGCCGTCTTCGCCGACGGCGTCCTCTTCGAACCCGACGAGCTCGAACTCGACGTCGACCAGTACGCGAGCGACATCCGCGCGGCCGCTGGACAGGCGTTCAACCTCTCGGTCAACGCCGGCTACCCGACCGAGACGACGGTCGCGACGATGCTGCAGTCGGCCCGTGGCGACGCCAAGAGCCTCGCGCTCCAGGCCGCCATCGAGGACCCCGAGGTCGTCCCCGATCTCGTGAGCAAGGCCGACGCGCAGGTCCGCGCGCTCGCGGCACAGATCGACGACGAGGAGGCCCTGCCCGAGGAACTGCAGGGCGTCGAGACTGCCGAGACCGAGGAATCGACCGACGACCAGACCGAGGACACCGCATCCGAGGACGACGCCGACGACGCCGAAGCCGAGGCCGAAGAGGCCGAGGACGACGATGACGACGACGAGGACGCCGGCGACGCGCTCGGAGCGATGTTCTAACCACTACACCACAGACCAATGGAATACGTTTACGCTGCACTCATCCTGAACGAATCGGGCGAAGAGATCAACGAAGACAACCTCACCGACGTGCTCGAAGCCGCCGGTGTCGACGTCGAGGAGTCCCGCGTCAAGGCGCTCGTCGCGGCCCTCGAGGACGTCGACATCAGCGAGGCCGTCGAGGAGGCCGCTGCCGCACCCGTCCCCGCCAGCGGCGGTGCCGCCGCGCCCGCGGAGGACGAGGCGGACGCCGACGAGGGTGACGACGAGGAGGCCGAAGAGGAGGAGGCCGCCGACGAGGGCGGCGACGACGACGACGACGAGGACGACGAGGCCAGCGGCGAGGGCCTCGGCGAACTCTTCGGCTGAAGCGGCAGCCACTCGGACAGCACTTCTTTCGCGCGCTGCGCCCGACAGCGACGGGACCGTCGCTCGCTACCGGTCGCTGACCGCCGCCGCCCGCGGTCCCGACGTTCAAGTAAGGGGCCGCGACCAGAGCCGGTATGCTCCCGGTCAGACTGACGGCGGAGCCGTCGGCGGTTGCGGGACTGCTCGTCGCCGTCGCCGGCGGTGTCTGTCTCGGGACGCTCAGCGGCCTCGTCCCGGGCTTGCACGCGAACACGCTCGCGCTCCTGCTCGCGGCCGTCGCCGGCGACGTTCCGGGGCCGCGGCTCCTCGTCGGGGCGGCGATGCTGGCGGCGGGCGTGACCCACACCTTCCTCGACGTGGTGCCGGCGCTCGCGCTGGGCGTCCCGGACCCGGCGATGGCCGCCGGCGCGCTCCCGAGCCACCGGCTCGTCGTCGAGGGACGGGGCCGCGAGGCGCTCCGCCTGTCGGCGATCGGTAGCGGCGGGGCGGTCCTGCTTGCCGCGCCGCTCGCGGTCCCCGTCACCGCGGCGATGCAGCGGGTGTACCCGTTCGTCTCGGCGCACCTGTCGCTGTTCCTCGCGGGCATCGCTGCGCTGCTGGTCGCGACCGAGGGCGGCGTCCGACCGCGCGTCGGCGCGGTCCTGACCCTCGCCGCGAGCGGCGGGCTGGGCCACCTGCTGCTGGACGCGCGGGTGTCGAGCGCGCTCCCTGTCGCGGACGTCCTCGTCCCGCTGTTCTCGGGACTGTTCGGCGCGCCGGTGTTGCTGGCGGCCATCGAGGGCGAGGGGGTCCCGCCGCAGGCCGGGCCGGAGGTGACGACCCCGCCGCGGTCGCTGGCGGCCCTGACCGCCGTCGGGACGCTGTGCGGTGCCGTCGTCGGCTACCTCCCCGGCGTCTCCAGCGCCGTCGCGGCGACGCTCGCGCTCGGGCTGACCGCGAGCGGCGGGCCGCGGGCGTTCGTGGTCACGACCAGCGGCGTCAACACGGCCACGGCGGTGTTCGCCCTGTTCGCGCTCGTCGCGCTGGGCGAGGCCCGGACCGGCGTCCTCGTCGCGCTCGACCGCGCGGCCGTGCCGCTCGCGGTCCCCGCGCTACTGACGGCGACGGCCGTGGCCGCCGGGGTCGCCGCCCTGCTCGTCCCCACGCTCGGCGACCGGTACCTTCGGACGGTCGGTCGGCTCGACCCCCGGTGGCTCTCGGTGACCGTGCTCGGTGGGCTGGTCGGCCTCTCGGCGCTGTTCGCCGGGGCCGTCGGCGTCGGCGCGTTCGGTGTGGCGACGCTGGTCGGCCACCTCCCGCCCCGGTTCGGCGCGCGGCGAGCCAACGCGATGGGCGTCCTGCTGGTCCCGCTGGCCCTATAGGTAGCCCCGGCGGCGGAAGTGGACCAGCAGGACCGCGACCAGCAGCGCCATCCCCAGCATCGTCGCGGGGTAGCCGAACGTCCAGCCCAGCTCCGGCATGTTGTACGGGCTGTCGGCGAAGTTCATCCCGTAGACGCCGACGACGAACGTCAGCGGGATGAAGATCGTCGCGACGACGGTCAGCACCTTCATCACCTCGTTGGTCGACTGCGAGAGCGTGTTGAGGTAGATGTCCCGCGCGCCCGCGACGAGGTCGCGGTACGTCTCGGTGAGGTCGACGATCTGGACGAGGTGGTCGTGGACGTCCCGGAAGTACTTCTCCGTCTGGGGCTGGACCTGGGCCGGGTCGCCGCGGGCGAGGACGCCGACGGCCTCCCGGGCGGGCCACACCTGCTTGCGGAACGAGAGCAGGTCCCGGCGCACGTCGTTGATCTTCTCTAAGGTCTCGATGTCCGTCGACATCGTCACCTCCTCCTCGATCTCCTCGATGTCGGTCTCGACGTCGTCCAGCAGGTCGAAGTAGGCGTCGACGATCGTGTCGACGACCCGGTAGGCGGTGAAGTCCGGGCCGCGGTGGAGCAGGCGCTCGTCGCCGCGCTCGACCGCGTCCATCACCCGGTCGATGGGGCCGGTCGGTTCGAACGACAGGGTGACGACCCAGTCCCGGCCGACGAAGACGCCGACCGGCCGCGTCGAGACCTCCTTCTCGAAGGTGGTCTCGCCGGCGGTCAGGCGCGCGCTCTTGACCAGGACGAACGTGTGGTCGGCGAACTCCTCGGTCTTCGCGCGCACGTCTCCGCGCACGTCGTCGACGGCCAGCGGGTGGAGGTCGAACGCCTCGGCGACGGCATCGACCTCCGCGTCGGTGGCGTCGGCCACGTGGACCCAGGTGGTCCCGACCGCGGTGCGGGCGGCCGCGAGGTCGTCGTAGGCGACCGCGGTCCCCTCGCTGTAGACCAGCGCGGAGATCACCGCTCGTCCTCCCCGTCGCCGGCTCGCCCGACGGCCACGAGCGTCAGCCCGACCATCAGTGCGGTCAGCGAGAAGGCACGGCCCGGATACGGGGCAGTGATGCCGACGACGTAGCCGGCGACACCGCCGACGGTCAGCAGCGCGCCGCCGACTGAGACGGACTGCATAGGGCCTGGAACACACCGACTACAAAAAAGCGTACTCCCCCGGGGCGTCAGTTCCCCTCGTGTTGGATCCCGCCGAACATCGCGTCGACGCGGGCTCGCTCGTCGACCTGCTCCGGGTGGACGGCGAACACCAGGAGCACGTCCCCCTCGTGTTCGAAGCTCGCGACGTGCAGCGTCACGTCGATCTCCTGTCCCTGGACCGTCGTCGTCCCCGAGAACATCCCGACGGTCCGATCCTCGCCGAGCGACCGGACCGTCCGGTTCTCCTCGAAGCCGACGTCGTCTATCTGTCCGGTTCGACCGGCGAGCTGCTCGACGACGCGGCGGTTCGACCAGTCGGCCGCGGGGTTCAGCGTCTGTCCGGCCACCGTCGCGCCCGGCGTCGAGACGACGACGAACCGGGCCAGCGGGAGCTCGCCGATGGGACCGAGGTCGATGCTCCGGCGGTACTGGTCGACGTGGTTGACCACGCGGATCGTCCGCTCCTGGCCCGCGACCGAGACCGTCCGGGTGATGTTCTGTGTCGTCGAGTTCGACTGCTCGTAGCCCGTCTCCGACAGCGTGCCGTCGTCGATGCTGGTCGGTGCCGACTCGAACGTGACCGTATCGCCCGTGACGAGGCCGACACAGCCCGACGACACCACCAGCAGCGCGACCAGCGCGCTGAGAACCACTCGTCTCATACAGGGGGAGACAGGACGTGGGGAGATAAGTCTCCTGGCAGGCGGGGCTTACCGCCTGAAGGTCGGTCCGTCGTCGGTGTCCTGCACCTCGACGCCCAGCGCTTCGAGGTCGTCGCGCAGTTCGTCGGCCCGCTCGTAGTTCCCCGCCTCGCGCTCGCGTTCGCGCACGTCGAGGACGAGTTCGATCAGGTCGTCGGCCAGTTCCACGTCGCCGTCGTCCCGCTCGCCGAAGGCGAGGCCCAGCACGTCCCCGCCGAACTCCTCGAACGTCTCGACCGCCCGACGCAACGCCCGGAAGTCGTAGCCGTCGGCCCGGTCGACGTGGGCGTTGACCGCGCTCGTGAGGTCCAGCAGCGCCGTCGTCGCCCCCCGGGTGTTGAAGTCGTCGTTCATCGCGGCCTCGAAGTCGGCGCGGGCCTCGTCGACGGCCGCTCGCAGGTCCGCGTCCTCGACCTTCGCGTACGCGTCGACGCTGTCGCAGGCCGCGACGGCCCGCTCGTAGCCCCGCTGGAGGCGGTCCCAGCGCTCCCGGGCCTCCGCGATGGTCTCGTCGCTGAAGGTGGCCCGCGAGGTGTAGGCCGTCGACAGCAGGAAGGTCCGGAGCACGTCGGGGCCGTACTCCGCGACCGCGTCGCTGACGCTGAAGTAGTTGCCCAGCGAGGAGGACATCTTCTCGTCGTCCGTCTCGAGGAGGCGGACGTGGAGCCAGTACTTCGCGAACTGCTCGCCGGTGGCGGCCTCGCTCTGGGCGATCTCGTTCTCGTGGTGCGGGAAGACGAGGTCCTGCCCGCCGACGTGGACGTCGATGGACTCGTCGAGGTGGGTCATCGACATCGCGGAACACTCGATGTGCCAGCCGGGACGGCCCTCGCCCCACGGCGAGTCCCAGGTCTGGGCCGTCTCGCAGGCCTCCTCGGCCGGTGCCGCGCCGGCGTGCTGGTGTTCGGCGATGTCGTCGGGGGCGACGCCGCCGGCCTTCCAGAGCGCGAAGTCCGCCGGGTGGCGTTTCTCGGACTCGGCGGCCTCGCCCTGGGACTCGATGTCCTCGACGGTCTGGTTCGAGAGCGTCCCGTAGTCCTCGAAGGAGGTCACGTCGAAGTACACCGACCCGTTGGCCTCGTAGGCGTGGCCGCTCTCGACGAGTCGTTCCACGAGGTCGATGATCTCCGGGACGTGCTCGGAGACCCGGGGGTACACCTCCGCGCGGTCGAGGTTCAGCGAGCGCATGTCCTCGATGACCTGCCGGACGTAGCGGCGGGCGACGTCGGCCTCGCTGTCGCCGTCCTCGCCGACGCGGGCGACGATCTTCTCGTTGACGTCGGTGAAGTTCTCGACGTGGCGCACGTCGTAGCCCAGCCACTCCAGCCAGCGGCACATCACGTCGACGTGGACCCAGCCGCGGGCGTGGCCCAGATGGGGCGGGTCCGACGTTGTCAGCCCGCAGTAGTACAGCAGGACGGAGTCGGGGTCGCGTGGCTCGAACGGCTCCCTCTCGCCGGTCAGCGTGTTCGTCACCCGGAGCGTCATTATCGGAGTGGTCACGGCCACGCCACATTAGCCCGTCGGACCGGACGCGGGAGCCGTCTCCCACCTCAGCGGCCGACGGCGGCCTCGATCTCCCGGAGGGCGTCGGGGCCGTCACGGCGGGCGACGACGACCACGAGCGTCCCACCGGTGACGCCGGCGGCCTCGACCGGGACCTCGTTCGCTCGCAGGCGGCCCAGCACGTCCCCCAGCGCGGCCGGTGAGAGGTCGCCGGTGGCGACGATCCCGGTCAGCGATCCCGCGCCGCTCGCGAAGGCCGTGTCGCCGACGGCCAGGAGCGCGTCGTCGCCGTCGCCGGCCTCCCCCAGGCGGCTCTCCATCGAGACGCGGGCGTCGCTGTCGTGGGCGGGATCGTCGGACAGCTCCTCGGCGTAGCGTCGCAGGGCCGTGGCCACGGCGTCGGTCTCGCCGTCGACGTCCAGCGTTCGTGCGGCGGCGGTGTAGTTGACGACGCCGGCCCGGAGCGCGTCGTAGAGGAACGGGCGCGCCCGGACGGCCTCGCGGGTCGCGGCGGCCAGTGACATACCCGGTACGCCGGCGTCGGGAACCAAAAGGCTGCCCCGATCCCCTGCGGGAAGCGACGGGGTCGGAGGGGGGCAGTCTCCACCACCGGCCGTCGCCGGCTCAGTCGTCGAGCAGGTCCCGGTCGGAGTTGACGACCACCAGCAGGCTGCTGGCCGCCATCGCCGCGGCGGCGAACAGGGGGTTCAGCAGGCCCGCCACGGCAAGCGGGAGCGCGGTGGCGTTGTAGACGAACGCCCAGCCGACGTTGCCCTTGATCCGCCGCGCCGCTGCCGTCGAGAGGTCGAACACCGTCCCGAGCGAGGCGAGGTCGTCGTCGACGATGGCGACGTCGGCGGCGTCGACGGCGAGTGCCGTCCCGCTGCCGAGCGCGACCCCGAGGTCAGCGGCGGCCAGCGCCGGGCCGTCGTTCGTCCCGTCGCCGACCATCGCCACGGTCCCGTCTGCGCGCAGTCGCTCGACCGTCTCGGCCTTGGCCTCGGGCGGGACCCCGGCGAACACCTGCTCGACGGCGGCGTGGTCGCCGAACCGGGCCGCCGCTCGCTCGTCGTCGCCGGTGAGGACGACCACGTCGACGCCGCGCTCCCCGAGGTCGGTCAGGGCCGATCGCCACCCCTCGCGCGGTTCGTCGGCGAGCGCCACGATCCCCTCGGCGGTGCCCTCGCGGCCGACGAGCACCGGGAGCAGGCCCCGCTCGCGGACATCTGTCGCCCGTCTCGCCCACTCCGCCGGGACCGACCAGCCGCGTCGGCCGAAGCAGTCGGGGTGGCCGACCAGCGTCCGCTCCCCGTCCACGACGCCCTCGACGCCGCGCTGGTGCCGGCGGAACGACTCGACGGTCGCGCCGTCGGAGTCGCCCGCGTCGCTGCCGTCTGCCGTGTCGTCGACCACCGCGCCGCCGTCCGCTCGCGGGTCGCCGGCGGCCGCGCCCTCACCGAACGCCGCGACGAACGCGTCACCGACCGGGTGGGACGCGCGCGCCTCGACGGCCGCCGCCGCCCGTAGCAGCGGTGACGGGGCCGCTGTCTCCTCGACGCGCAGGTCCCCGGTCGTCAGCGTCCCGGTCTTGTCCAGGACGACGGTGTCGACGTCGCGGACCCGCTCGAACACCGTCCGGTCGAAGACGACGATCCCCCGCGACAGCGCCTCGCGGACGGCCGACGCCACCGCGAGCGGCGTCGCGAGGCCGAGCGCGCAGGGACAGGAGACCAGCAGGACCGTCAGTGCGACGAGCACCGCCGCCTCGACGCCGGCACCGAGGAGCAGGTAGCCGACGCCGGCGGCGACCGCCAGCGCGAGCACGCCCGGGACGAAGACGGTGGCGAGGCGGTCCGCCAGCCGCTGGACGCCCTCCGTCCCGCTCTGGAGGTCCCACATCAGTTCGGCGACGCGGTCGACCCCGCTGGTCGCGCCCTCGCCGACGGCGACGACGAGCGCGCCGTCGGTCACCACCGATCCGCCGACGACGCCGTCGCCGTCGGACTTCGGCACCGGGAGCGCCTCGCCGGTCACGACGGCCTCGTCGACGGTCCCGGTCCCTTCCCCGACCGTCCCGTCGACGGGGACCCGCTCGCCGGCGCGGACGAGGACGCGATCTCCCTCCGCGAGGTCCTCAACTGCCACCTCCGTCGGTTCGCCCGCCGCGTCCAGTCGCCGTGCGGTGTCGGTCCGGGCGGCGTGGACGTCGGCCAGACGGTCGGCCGCGCGGCGTCTGATGCGGGACTCGTAGTAGCCGCCGGCGGTGACGACGAGGACGATGGCGACGGTCACGTCGAAGTAGAGGTCGATCCGGCCCAGCAGCGCCGCGACGATGCTGTAGACGAAGGCGCTGCAGGCCGCGAGCGCGACGAGCAGGTCCATATTGGGCTCGCCGGTCCGGAGGCTGACGAGTGCTCCCCGCAGCAGCGGCGCGCCCGTGTAGAACAGCACGAGCGACGTGAACAGGAAGAGGACGAACGCGAGGTGGTGTGGTCCGGCGAGCTGTTGACGCGTGAACGCCGCCAGCGACGGGCCGTACAGCCCCAGGTGGAGCGGGTAGACGAAGATGGCGTAGGGCATCATCACCCACATCCCGAACAGGACGCCGGCGGCGAGCCGCCACTTCGTCTCCTCGTCGTCCTCGCCGGGGGTCGCGTCGGTCCGCCGACGTGCGGTGTACCCCGCCGTCGTCAGCGCCGCCCGAACCTCCTCGGCGTCGACTGCGTCGGGGTCGTAGTCCACGCGGACGCTCTCGGTGACGTAGCTGGCCGCCGCCGACTCGACGCCGTCCAGCCGGGTCGCGAGCGACTCGACGAAGGACTCGCAGGTGGCACAGTGCATCCCGTCTACCCGGAAGTAGACCCGCTCGCAGCCGTCGGGGACGCCCGCTCTCGTCCCGTCCGCGGCGGTCGTCGCCACGTCGTCGTCGGTCACGCCGTCGACGTCGGCCAGCCGTTCGTGGACGTTCCGGCACCCGACACAGCAGAAGGCCCTCTCGGACTCGTCGGCGACCGCTCGCTCCCCGACCGGGAGCCCGCAGAGCGCACAGCCGTCGGCGTCGCGTTCACCTGTCATCGCGTGTCTCCGTCCCGGTCTCACCCGCCGGGTCGTGGCACACGTGTGGTAACACCCAACGCACACATCAATTCGTCGGTGCGCGAGGGGGTCGACCGACGCTCGCCGCTCACCGTCATACGCGCAGAAGCCACGGGCGCTGAGGGCGCTCGCTCGACTGGTGAACGGATCCCCTTGTCAGGCGTGAATCGACCACGATCGGCCGTTTCAAATCTCACATACTAGCTCTGTAAGGCGCGGTGTCAATCACAGACACACTCGTGTCGAACACCGACGAGATCGACGATCAAGGTATGGATTCGGTTGGCGAGCGCGACCATCGTTTCGGCACGCTCTCGTGTCGCTTTCCCGTCCTGGTAATAGGTCTGCGCTCGATTTTCGGTCCACAGCTCTTCGAGTCGGTCGGCCGTTTCAGTACCGATAAATCCGACAGTCGCACTGCGTTTGATAGCTGTCGTGTGGGACTGCGGCGGATTGGCCGGATCCTGGTGTCCCTCTTTGATCAGCCAGAACATGAACGTCTTCTCGACCGACGTGAATGCGGCCTCGATAGCGAGCGTGTAGAATCCGTCGGTCAGTAGTTGGTCCCCACCAGTGAGAGACCGACACGCTTTCCGTAGCTGTACGAATCCGGCATCTGAAACATCGAGTCCGTCTTCCGTCTCCTGTCCACCTCGCCGGAACGCTGCTTCGGCGTCCGAGAGGAGTGGTTCGATATCGTCGAGGTCGAGTGGCACGCTCACGCGCCTCCCTCAGTGGTCCCGTATGCCGAGTCTCGTATCTCGCGTAAGCGGTCGTTCTGCAGCAGGACGATGCCCTCATCGAATATCTCTTTCAGACGTTCACCACGAGACATCGCACTCTCAGGTGTTTCGACCAGAACTTCGAACTGATAGCGGTCGCCGTCGAATGACTGGTCCTCCAGTTCCCGTGCGATCTTCGCCCCGATGCGGCGACCGTGCGTGCCGTCGCCCTCGACGACGACGAGGAGGTCGATGTCACTGCTCCGGTCGGCATCGCCGCGGGCGACACTGCCGAAGAGAACGACACCAACGATATCAGCTATTTTCTCTGCCGTATCGGCCCGATCTCGGAGGTCGTCGAGGAATTCGCGGACAGGCTTTCTGAACTGTTGTTGTGGAATCGCGAACAGAGGGTCGGCCCGTTCAACGTGGTTCTGGTCGATACTGATCCGGGACGGGACGCCGTCTTCGATGCCAACGACACCGGCCTTGTCGAGTAGATCAACCGCTCGGGAAATCGAGGACACGTCTGCGCCAGTTATCGTGGCCAGTTCCTGTTGTGAGAAGCTTTCGAACGGGTTGTTGACGAGATGGTGGAGGATATCCTGCATCGCCTGATACCGGAAGATACGCTCATCTGGGAGCGGGAAGTCGAGACACACCCGCGCACCTTCTTGCATATTATGCAATTACTTGTGTATTGTGCAAAAAGATTGCGCAACGCGTGACACCGTTCGACGCGTGAACGAACGTACTCTTCCGCCTCGTTCGAATAGGAGATAAATCCGCCGCTGTCGGGCGGTTCGGAACGTGGAAATTCGCTACGGGCGCTGAGGGATTTGAACCCCCGACGGTTTGGTCCGAAGCCAAGCACTCTGTCCAGGCTGAGCTAAGCGCCCCGTGTCACACGCTACTCGCGCGTACCGGTTTAAACCAACCGATTCGGTACGCCGCCGGACCGATACTTCAGCCGAGTGCGAAAGTGGAATATACGCCGATCGCGTCTGAGGGGACGACGCCGTCGGGTGACACGGGAGAGAGAACTGATGTACGATCTCGGGGACCACCTCGCGGGGCTTGAGGTCCGCCCCGGCGCGAACGTCTTGATAACCGGACCGCCGCTCGTGGGAAAGCGGCGTCTGGGGTTGCGAACGCTCGCCACCGGGTGCGACGATGCCGTCGTCGTCACGACGCGGGAGGGCGCACCGCGGGTCAGAGACGAGTACCGGGCACTGGCCGAGCCACGCGAGCCACTCCACGTGGTCGACGCCGTCACCGAACACGTCGGCCGGTCGGCGGACGCCTCGGCGACCAGGTACGTCGCGTCGCCGGCGGCCCTGACCGACATCGGCGTCGCGTGCTCCGAACAGCTCCGCCGGTGTCACGACGACGGGGGCCGGACGCGGCTCCTCCTCGACTCGCTGACGCCGCCGTTGCTGTACTCGACGCTCCGGACCGTGTTCCGGTTCGCGCACCGCCTCTGTTCGCGCGTCGAGAACGCCTCCGCACTTGGACTGTACACCGTGACCGCCACCGCCCACGGGACGGAGGTGCTGAACACGCTGGCGCAACTGTTCGACGCTCGGATCGACCTCGACGCCGACGGGACGGCGACGGTCGATCTCCCGGGGAGCGAACCCCGAACCGTCGACCGGTAGTCAGTCGTCGTCCCCGACGTCGTCGAGGACGGACTGGACGTCGACGTCGCTCTCCTCGGCGACCGCTTCGAGCAGCGCCCGCTGTTCGGTCAGGTCCCGTTCGACGCTCTCCACCCGCTCGTTCGTGTCTTCGACCGTCTCCCGGAGGTTCTCGACCTGTTCTTTCAGTTCGTTCACCTTCGCGTACAGCTTCTCGGCGACGTCGGCGACCTTCTGGACTTTCTTCGCCGTCGAACCCAGTCCCATACCGCGGCGTAGCTGTGGTAGCCATTTCCGCGTTTCGCTCGAACGTGGCCGTTAAGACGCGGCCGCCCCCAGCGCCGGTATGGACGAGTTGCAGACCGCGCCGGCCGTCGCCATCGCCGGCTGTTGCTGCTTTCTGGTCGCGCTCGCGGTGCCGTACTTCGTCGTCGAGACGGGCAGTGCCGTCGGTGCCTACTACGGCGCGGGCGTGCTCTCGCCGGCGGTCCCGGCGGTCCTCGCCGCGGTCGGGATCATCGTCTTCGCGGCCGGCCGGGAGGGCCGCACGGACCCGGGGCTGGCGGCCGGTGCCGGCATCGTGCTGGGGCTGTTCGTCGTCGGGCTGAGCCTCGCGTGGGCGGCGACGGTGCCGACCAGCCTCGTTCTGGGACTGACCGAGTCGACCCTGATGGAACACCACCGCTGGGCCGTCGTCGCCGCCGCGCTCCCGGTGCCGCTGGGCGGGGCGTGGTTCGCCCGCGCGCTGGGGCTGTTCTGACGGCGTCCCGCCGCAGTCCGGCGGTGGTCCGAAAGGCCCTTATGTCGTCCCGGCGGAAATCCGAGTGGACTAGGTCGGGGGGCTTGGCCCCCCTCTCCCGCCCGCGCTATGGTCATCAGCGGGGACCGAACCCCGGGGGCGTCCGGTCAGACGGACGTGGACCCCGTGAGCCAACGTGGAAGCCTCGTCCCACGGGGACGGCGGTCCACGCGGTCGCATCCGCAGGGACGCGCCCGCGTGGTTGGTCGATGGCACCCCGCCAGGCACGGAAGTGAGCAGCGGACCATCGGACACCCGTCGCTCGTGGGGTCGCGGGGTGGAGGAGGCAAACGGGATTACCCACGTCCGAACGCCGGGCAATCCCGGGCGTCCGTCCATTCATCGCGATCCTCATTCGATAGCCGTCGGCCCGTCACCAGGGGTGCCCGCCGATGGTGACGATGGCCCCGCAGCGGCCACACTCCGAGACAACGAGCGGGTCGGACTCCGCGTGACGGACGACGACGTCCTCGGGACCGACGGGCGCTCCGCACCGCCGACAGACTGTCGACTGCGTGTCTCTCATCGGTATCTCTCCGGTGGGTGGAAGTCGTCGGACGGCTTGAGCGTGCGTCCCGTTTACCGCCGGCGACGGACCAGATGGTCACGGACGACGTGCCGGCTGGGGCCGTCGAGCCCCGCCGGTCGTCGGGCGGTCACGCACCGCGGGCCGACGCCGTCGGTTTCGACACCCGGATGGCCCACCGCTCCGGCCCCTTCCGGTCGGTCGCCACCGTCGGTCTCCCGTCGGCGAGTCCCGAGAGAGCGCCGGCGACGTCGCCCGGCTCGCGCTCGGTCAGGACGTGCAGCGACTCGCCCGGCGCGAGCGCGCGGAACTCCGCGCGGACCTGTTCGAGGCGGGCGCGGTCGGGGACGCCACGGAGGTCGAGTGCGCTCTCGGGAACCGCGACCGTGGTCCGCTCGTCGGGAGCCGTCGACACCTGCTCCGCGAGGTCCCGAAAGGGGGCGGGCACGTCGCCGTCGGTGACACGCAGGCGCTCGTCGATCGGCAACTCGGCGAGGACGTCGGCCTCGACGTCGGGATCACGGCCGAAGGGCGCGTGTTCGTCGCCGCAGGTGGGGCAGGTGAACCCGGCCATGTTGACGACGGTGCCCAGGACCGGCACGCCCTCCTCGCGGAACAGCGTCGCCGAGCGGTCCGTGTCGCCGGCGGCCGTCGGGAACGGCGTCGTGACCAGGACACAGCCGTCGACCGGGAGCGACTGCAGGGTCGTCAGGACGACGTCGCCCGTCCCCGGCGGTAGGTCGAGGACGAGGGTGTCGACGTCCCAGGCCGTCTCCGTCAGCAGCTCCTCGACGGCCTCGTGGGCCATCGCGCCGCGCCAGGCCATCGGCTCGTCGTTGGCGATCAGCCCGACGCTGACGACCTGCAATCCCTCGACTTCTGCCGGTCTCGCGCGGCCGTCGTCGGTCGACTCGAGCGGGCCGTCGAGATCGAGTAGTTCGGGCACGTTCGGCCCGTAGAGGTCGGCGTCGAACAGGCCGACGCGCTCGCCGGCCGCCGAGAGCCCGCGGGCCAGCTGTGTGGCCACCGTCGTCTTCCCGACCCCGCCCTTGGCGCTGGCGACGGCCAGCACCCGATCGACGCCGTCGAGCGCCGTGCCGTGGTCCGGTGACGACACGTCGGCGTCGACCTCGACGCTGTCGACGCCGCCGACCTCGAGGGCCGCGGCGCGCATCCGGTCGGTCAGTGCGTCGGCGGCCTCGGCGTCCAGCTCAGAGAGCGACGCCGTCACGGCGACCGCGCCGTCGTCGACGGCGACCGAGTCGACCAGCCCGGCGTCGAGGACGCTCCCCTCGCCCGTCGGTGACGCGACGGTCCGGAGCGCGTCCTCGACGGCAGCCGCCGTCGGATCTGTGTCCCCGGACATCGTCACCACGTCTCCTCGTGGTCGGGATCGGGACTCGGCCCCGCCTCGTCGTCCATCAGGGTCCCCCCGTAGGGGCGGTAGTCGAGCTCGAAGGCCCCGTCGAGCCGCTCCAGCAGGGCCTCCCGGCGGGCGATGGTGCCGGTGTCGAAGTCGGCGTCTTCCAGCGCCGCGACGACGTCGTCGTCGTCCAAGCGGCCGTCGTCGTAGGCCGCTGCCACGCCGTCCCGGAAGGTGTCCGCGTTGCGCCGGCAGCGCAGGCCCTCGTCGATCTCGGCCTGTACGGACGAGCGGTCGGCGTCAAGCGAGACGCCGTCGAAGCGGTCGATCGCCCGCCGGTCGTAGTCCGCGGCCTTCGAGAGGACCTCGCTCGCCTGCTCGACGGGCGTCAGTTCGGCCCACGCGTCGCGGGCGGCCGGGGCCACCATCGCGTCGACGATGTCGTCCCACTCGGTCGCCCGCTCTGGGTCCTCCAGCGCCTCCGCGACGAACGGGCCGACGTGGTCGTCGGGGATGGGGACGCCGAGCGACGACGCCGTTCCGTCGGCCGCCGTCTGCCCGTCGCTCGCTCTCTGGCCGTCGGCCGGGTCCTCCGCCTCACGCTCCGGCTCCTCGCTGGTCGAGTCGAGTTCGTATGGCATAGATCAGGTCCTGTCCTCCGGGTTCGTGTTCAGGTCGCGCTGCGGATCGAAGCCGGGCGCACCGCCCGGGGCCGGCGACCCCCCGCGGGACCGCTCGCCGAACGATCCCGCCGGGTCGAAGCCGTCGCCGGCGACGGACCGCTCGGCCGGGGTGTCGGGGCCGCTCCCTGGTGCCGACGGCGGGTCGACCTCGACGTCGAGGTCATCGGGGTCGGTCCCGCGGGCGGCCGCCAGCGCCTGCCTGGCCGCGCGGACGACGTCCTCGCTCCGGTCGGTGACGCCGTGGTCCTCCAGGGCTGTCTCCGCGCGGTCGGTCCCGAGCTGGCCCAGGCTCTCGGCGGCCTTCGCGCGGGCGAAGGCGTTCGGCTCCCGGGCCAGCACCGCCGCGAGGATGCGCTCGGCCTCCGGGACGTCGTCGGCGACCTCGCCGAGGAACTGCGCGGCGTACTCCCGGACTGCGGGGTGAGTGTCGGACTTGATTCGCTCGATCAGCAGCGGCTGGTCGGCCGCCCCCAGCTTGCCCAGCGCGATGACGGCGTTGCGCCGGACCCACCCGCTGTCGTCGTCGAGCGCCGCCCGCATCTCGTCCGGGTCGCCGCCGGCCCGCGAGAGCGCGACCACGGCCTCGGCGCGGACCCACGGCTCCGGGTCCGCCAGCGCGTCGGCGATCGCCTCCGTCGCCGCGCCGGCGACGCCCAGCGCCTCGACGGCGAACTGCCGGACCTCCGGGTCGTCGTCCTCGCGGACCCTCGCTTCGAGGGCGTCGACGGTCGCCGCTTCGAGGCCGGACTCGGCGGCGTCGACCAGCGCGATGGCGGCGTCCTGGCGCGTCCGTGCCGTGTCGGCGGAAAGCGCAGCCCGCACCTCGGTCTCGCTGTCCCCCGGGGCGCGGCCGCGGGCGCTCCAGTTCTCGTAGCTCATCGGACGGCCCTCCAGTAGACGACCGTCCAGCTGACGACGACGGCGGCGATCACGGTCCCGACCGAGGAAAACAGCGGACTGGTACCCCCGCCGGTCCCGCCGCTCTCGGCCCCACCGCCGGTCCCGCCGGCGGCGCTCCCGTCGCCACCGCCGCCGCCGGTGCTGGCGGCGGCGAGTTCGCCCGAGGAGGTGTTCAGCGTGCTGAACTGCATCGTGAGCGACTTCTTCCCGTTGACCTCGTCGGCGCTGCCGTTCCAGACGGCGAAGGCGAGGTACATCGTCTCGTTCTGCCGGAACGCGGCGTCGTAGGTCCCGTCGGTCGTGTGCTCCCGGACGAAGACCACCGACCACTCGTCGCCGTCCCGGGTCCCGCGCGCCCGGACGTTCTGGGTCGGCGCGTAGCTCAGGGAGCCGTAGCCGGCGGCGTAGTAGTTCTGCCCGTAGTCGGCGTAGCGGGCCTTCGAGAGCGGGTTCCCGGCCGCCAGCCCGGGCTTGGTCTCGTTGTCCGGGTGCGGGTAGGCGTACATGTCGTTGCTCCACGCGGCGCTGTCGTCGACGCCGTACTGCCACTGGGCGCGCCAGTACCAGATGTCGACCGGCGTCCCGGTCGCGCCCATCGTGATCGGCGGCTTCTCGCCGCTGTGGAGCATCACCGCGGCCGCGTCGCTGTAGTTCGTCGGCGCACGCAGACTCGTGTCGTTGGTCGGGTCGGTCCAGGTCAGCCGGATCGCGACGTGGCTCTCGTTGGTCAGCGCCTGGACCTGCATCTCGTCGACGCTGCCGCCGCCGTAGGGGACGGCCATCTGCTGTTTCGACAGCGAGACGGTCCGCGAAGGTGCCTGTTCCCATCGGTCGTCCGCCGCGGTCTGTGGGAGCCGCTCGGTCTCGACGAGCGGCTGCTGGCCGCCGACGACGGCGGCCGTGACCGCCATCTGACCGACGACCAGCAGGGCGGCGACGACGGCCGCGGCGGCGGTCGCCCGGCGGGCCGCGCTCCGGTCTAGGTCAGCCATCGGCACGCACCCCCGTTCCGGCGGCGATCGGGTCGGGGTGACTCGCCTCGTCGAACTCGACGAGCGCCGCCGCGAGGTCGGCGGCGGCGGCGTACACCTGGGAAGCGGGCGCGGCGTCCCCGGAGCCGTCGGGGACGCTGTGGGCCAGCGCCGGCACGAAGTCGACGAGGTGCTCGTCCAGGACGGTCGCGCCGGCCTGTGCGAGGTGGACGGCCGCCTCGTCGTCGCCGGATTCGAGCGCGACGGCCCGCTGGGCGGCGACGACCTGCATCAGCTCGAGCTCGACGGCGACGTGGTCCTGGCGTTCGTCGAACTCGTCGCTGACCTCGAGGTCGAACTCCTCGAGCAGACCGACGACGGTGGCGATCCGTCGCTGGCTCTCGTTGACCTCCTCGCCGGTGGTGTAGTGGGCCTCGTAGGGGACGACGGGGTAGGTGCCGTCCTCGCCCGGCAGCCCGAACAGGTCGTTGTACGCCGGTTCCATCGCGTCCGGGTCGGCGTCGGCGAGGGCCTCCAGCAGCGCCGTGGTCTCTGCGGCCAGGTCCAGTTCGGCACCGGCCTCGCGGACGGCCTCGCGGACCTCGGCGTCGAACAGGTCCGTCACGACCGCCTCGTCCGGGTAGTGGAACGCCGTCGCGACGAACCCGTACAGCGCGGCGCGTCTCGCGTGGTGCTGTGGTGTGTCCTGCATACTGTCACCTCAGGGTTGGTTGGTCCACATCTCCCCCTCGCGGACCTCCATCGGCTCCTCGATGGGGACGTCGACGACCTTCTCGCCCGTGCGGTCCCAGCCCTTCACGCGGTTCTCCTTGACGTTGTACGTCTCGATGAGCCGCGTCGTCGCGCCGAACAGCTGGAGGATGCCCAACACCTCGTGGCTGGGGTTCCGGACCCGCTCCTGGACGATCTTCACCGACTCCTCGTAGGTCGAGCCCGGCCAGTCGTTGCGCTTCTGGTCGGTGTTGGGCGTGAACATCTGCGTGAGGAACTCCGGCGGCACGTGGTAGGGCGGCATGTAGAACACCTGGGGCTGGGTGCCGAACTGCGGGTACAGCGGCAGCGCCACCTTCTCGTCGGAGTGGACGAGGTAGTTGATGGGCGAGCGCCCGCTGGCCGCGGAGGACTTCCCGCCGGCCGGGCCGGCGTCGGGACCCCGGTTGATGTTGCCGTGGAGGCGGGTCTTCCCGATGCAGGAGGAGACACACCGCGGGACGTTCCCCTCCTCGATGCGGGGGTAACAGCCGACGGGCTTCTCGGTGATGCCCGTCTCGGGGTTGTACATCGGCTTGTGGTACGGGCAGGCCTTCACACAGCGGCGGTAGCCCCGACAGCGCTCCTGGTCTAACAGGACGATGCCGTCCTCCTCGCGCTTGTAGATGGCCTTGCGCGGACAGGCCGCGAGGCAGGCCGGGTTCTTGCAGTGGTTGCAGAGCCTGGGGAGGTAGAACTGCCAGATGTCGTGGTACTCGTCGTTCTCCAGGTCCGACTCGACGACCTCGCCCTCGGGGTACTCGCCGTGGACCTGGTCGTCGCCCAGCGCGGGGTACTCCCAGGCCTGCTTCTCGGCGATGTAGCCGTGGACGTCCTCGCCGCCGTCGGCGGCGTCGAAGATCGTCTCGTTCGCGCCGAGGTCGTCCAGCAGCCGCATGTCCCAGCCCATCGGGTAGCCGCCGTAGGGCTCGGTCTCGACGTTCATCCACCACATGTACTCCTCGCCCTCGCCGCTGGTCCAGGTGGACTTGCAGGCAAAGGAGCAGGTGTTACAGTTGATACACCGGTTGGTGTTGACCACCATCCCCCAGTGCCAGTCCCGCTCCTCCTCGCGGCGTTCGTACGGGTAGCTGTGCGAGTGGCCGAGCTGTGGGTTGTCTACCTCGGGCATCAGTCGTCACCTCTCTGCAGGGTTCCGTCGACGTAGCTCTGGAACGTCTCGTCCTCGCGGGCGTCGCCGGGCCAGTAGCTCGCGTCGTCGTACTTCTCGACTTTCACCAGCGTATCGCGCTCGACGCCGGTCGGCGACCAGACCGCCTCCTCGTAGCCGACGTGGAACCCCGACCCGTCGGCCCAGGCGATGCTGTCCTCGACCTCGTCGGCGATGTTGGGGTTGCCGAACGTCGACTTGTGGACGAGGTCGTCGGTCTCAAGCATCGGGTTCAGCCAGATGTTCGTCGCCACGTTGTACCCCGAGATGTCGTCGTCGCTCTCCTCGTCCGCCGGGAAGTGCTGTTCCCACCAGCCGTGCCAGATGGTGAGCTGGCCGACGTCGCCGGCCGAACTCGGCCGCTGGCGGTCGCTTATCAGCACTCGGACGACGACCGAACCCCGGTCGCCCACGATCCGGATGTAGTCGCCGTTCTCGACGCCGTGTTTCTCGGCGTCCTCCGGATGCATTTCGACGAACGCCTCGCCCAGCGGCGGGGCGTCGTTCGTCTCACCGTCGCCCTGCGGGAACGAGAAGTCGTCTATCAGCCGCTCGGTCCCCTCGGGATCGCCGCTGACGGACCCGAAGTCCCGCGACGCCCAGATGAGGTTCCAGTCGGTCATCCCCCACGAGGAGTGGGTCCGGTACTTCGGGTGTGGGGTGTTGTAGAAGTACTGGTACCCCTCCTCGTAGAGGTCGTTGGTCTCGTCGGCGGCGCTGTCCCACTTCTGGTTGGCCCCGTACGGGGTCCCCTCTGGGCTCTCCACGTGGCACAGGTCGCTCAACTCGAGCTCGCCGAAGCGGTCCTCCTCCTTGTGGAACTCCATCCGACCGGTCTTGGTGAAGAACGGGCGGTCCTCGTGGGTCTGCGAGTAGAACGGCGTCCGCGGGTACGTCTTGAGCTGGAGGCGTTCGGGGCCGTCCTCCAGGTCCTCGACCTCGATGTCCCGAGTCGTCATACTCGCGTCGAACACCTCCCGCATGTACTCTCTCACGTCGCCGTCGTCGTCGAGGAACTCCTCGAAGTACGCCCGGTAGGAGTCGACGTTGCGCTCCTCGGGCGGGATCTTCTCGTCGAGCTTCTCGGCGACCAGCGCGACGATCTCCCCGTCCTGTTTGGTGTCGTAGATCGGGTCCATCACGCCGCTGTCCATCTGGATGAAGGGGTTCTCCGGGCCGACGGTGATGTCCGGATAGTCACACTCCAGCCAGGAGGGGACCGGGAGCACGATGTCGGCGTGGCGGGCCGAGTAGGTCATGTGCATGTCCGAGACGACGAACAGCTCGTTGGCCGTGTCCGGGTGCTTCACGAAGTTCCGCATCACGTGCTCCTGGTGTTTGGTCTGGTTCAGGAGGTTGCAGTTCATCGTCCAGAGGACCTCGGGCTTGGCCATCGTGTACCCCTCCGCCCCCTCCGGCACGACCGGCTCGTCGACGTCGCCCTGCGGGACGAGGTCGCCCTCGTAGCCCCCGCGGATGTCACGCGGGTCGAGCTGCTCACCGCCGAAGAAGGCGAAGGCGTAGCCCGGATACATCCCGTGGGCCTTGTGGCCGTCGGGGTTGACGTACTCGGGGTAGCCGTCCAGGAGCTCGATCTTGTACTGCCCCGAGAAGTTGTGGTACCCGCCACCGGGCTCGCCGACGTTGGCCAGCATCGACTGCACGAAGAAGACGCTCCGCTGGAGCTGGGTCGACCCGTGGAACCAGTGGTTGATCCCCTCGCCGGTGATCCACTGGGCGGTGTCGGCCTCGGCGAACTCCCGGGCGGTCTTCCTGAGGGCGTCGGCCGGGACCGTCGTGATCTCCTCGACCCGCTCCGGCGCGTAGTCCCGCATAACGGTCTCTTTCTGTCGGGCGAAGTCCGTCCGGACCGACACCGTCGACCCGTCGACCAGATCGACCTCGCGCTCGGCCTCGAGCCGCGGGGTGGCCGGCGTCTCGGAACCCACCTCCTCGCGCGCGAGCGGGGCGAGCGCTCCGTCTTCGGTGACCACGACGAAGTCCCCCCAGTCGCCCGCCTCCTCGGCGTCGTGAGTGTCCTCGGGGGGCTCCTCGTGGTCCTCGAACACTTCGTGGGCGCGCAGGTACTTGCCGTCGTCCTCGCGCACCAGCAGCGGGAGGCTCGTGTAGCCCCGCATGAACTCGGGGTCGTACAACTCCTCGTCGATGATGACGTGCGCGAACGCGAGGGGGATCGCCGGGTCGCTGCCGGGCCGGACCGGCAGCCACCGGTCGCACTTCTGGACCGTCGGCGAGTAGTCCGGGTAGATCCCGACGATCTCGCCGCCTCGCTCCCGCATCTCCTGGAACCAGTGGTTGTCGGCGAGCTTGTTGTGGATGAGGTTCTTCCCCTGGATGATCGTGTAGTCGGACTTGCGCCACCCGGCGGCGTCGCCGTCCGACGTCTGGTAGCCCGTCGTGATGACGTGGCCCGGCGGCAGGTCGGCGTACCAGTCGTACTCCGTCCACTCGCAGCCCCCGAAGATGGAGGCGAGCCGCCGCCCGGAGCCGTGTCGGGTGAACAGGCCGTCGGCCTTGATGGCGTTGAACACCTGGAAGTGTTTGCTGTCCTCCAGATTCGCCATCTTCTCGGCGATGAGGTCGACGGCCTCCTCCCAGGACACCCGCTCGAACTCGTCCTCGCCGCGGCCCTCGGGGTTGGGGTCGTCGGGGTCCCACCCCTTGCGGACCATCGGGTACTTGATGCGAGAGGGCTCGAACGTGCGCCGGTGGAGCGTCAGCCCCTTCATACAGCCACGCGGGTTCCACTGCTGGCTGACGCCGGCGTCTTCGTACCCCGACGGGCCGACCGACGGTTCCTCGTTGTGGTACACCTGCTCGGCCCGGATGGGGACGCCGTTCTTCATATAGAAGTTCAGCGCACAGGACTGGGTGCAGTTGGGGTGACAGACCGTCCAGTCCACGTCGTCGTAGGCGTAGATCTCCCGGTACACGTCCTCCCAGTCGCGGTTGGGGTAGGACTGCAGGGGGTTATCGACACTCGTGATGGGGTCGGTCGCCTGTGTCGCGCCCCAGGCACCCTCGACGAGCGCGCCGACCGCGCCCGCGCCGGCCGCGGTCAGGAAGTCGCGCCTCGTCAGCGGCACCGTACATCCCTCCGTGGAGCGGTCTCGCGCATATCGGGACCCAGTGACGAGGGACTATTCAACCGCCACACCGGTTCCCAGCGGCGAGGAAGGGGTGCGAAGATGTTCGCGGAAAGGGTTTGTGGTGAAGGGGAACCACGGTTCGGTATGGCGACGGATCACGCCGACCGCCGGCGACTCGACGTCCGTGAGGTCGAGGGCGAACCGTTCGGACGGATCGTCTCCGAACTGGGGGAACTGGACGGCGACGAGTGTCTCCTGCTGGTCAACAGTTTCGAGCCCGTCCCGCTGTACGACGTACTGGACGAGCGCGGCTACGACCACGAGACGACACAGGTCGCGGACGACGAGTGGCACGTCGAGATACGGCCGAGGTAGCCCCGCGGCGGCGTCGTCGGCTCCGGCTCGACGCGGTCGCTGGCCGGGGCCGGAGTCCGACAGAACTGTGACCGTCGCTTCGGTCCCGGGCCGACCGGACGCTCGGTGCCGGCCCGACGGAACCGCTGTCCGCCCGTTGCGGGCGGTGGCGACGCGGGCGGCGGGGGCGTCTCAGTCGTCGGTGGCCGGCTCCACGGGGCTGTCGAGGCCGGCGAGTTCGAGGCCGCCGCCGATGGTGCGGTTCGGGTAGGGGATGTTGATGTCCTCCTCGTCGAACCGCTGTTTGACCGACTGGACGAACTCCCCGCGGGTCTTCACGAAGTCGGCGCGGCTGGGGTTGTCGATCCAGATGCGGGACTGGAGGCCGACCGAGGAGTCCCCGAGCTCGACCAGCCGGACGGAGGGCCCGGGGTCGTCGAGGATCTCCGGGTGGTTCCGGGCCTCCTCGAGGATGATCTCGGTCGCCTTGTCGATGTCGTCGTCGTAGCCGATGCCGAAGGTGAACTTCAGGCGCAGCTGGTCCTTCGCGACGGGGTTCTTGATGACGCCGTCGGTGAGCTGCGAGTTCGGGACCGTCAGCAGCTCGTTGTCGAAGGTGCGGACCCGGGAGACCCGGAGGCTGATGTCCTCGACGACGCCGGAGTTGCCGTCCCACTCGATCCAGTCGCCGATGCGGAACGGCTTGTCGGTGTAGATGAAGATGCCGGCGACGAAGTTCTTCAGCACGTCCTGCATCGCCAGCCCGATGGCCAGCGTCGCGGCGGCGGCGATGGTCGCCAGCGACTGCAGGAAGTCGCCGTACTGGGCCAGTCCGAACGCGACCGAGATGGCGACGAAGACGATGGCGATGCTCACCAGCTTCTTCAGCGGCTTGCGGGCGTGCTCGTCGAGGTCGCGAGACTGCAGCGAGCGGTCGACGACGGGGATGACCACGGCCTTCCCGACGAGGTAGACGACGGCGAAGACGGCGACGAAGACGATGGCCGAGGCGAGCGTCCCGGCAAGTCCCTCCGGGAGGAAGTTGTCGAGGACGTTCGCGACGGGGGCGACCTGCATCATCGCTCGAACACCGCCGTGTGCCCCCGGACACGGACCACGTCGGCCCCGACCTCGTCGGCGAGGTCGTCGGCCAGGTCTTCGCTGGTCGTCCCGCCGCGGGCCGCGCGGAGGAACTTCACCTTCACGAACTCCCGGTCCGAGAGCTGCGAGTCCAGTTCGTCGACGACCGACTCGATACCGCTCTTCCCGACGCGCAGCGTCGTGTCCAGTTCGTGGATGCGCTGTCGTCGAGGCGTCTCTGACATGGTTTCGCCAACGGCGTCGTAGACTATAAATCCCCGATTCGCGGAACCGCGTCAGTCGTAGGGGTACCGAGCCTGTGTGCCACAGTCACAGGTGACGACCACGTGGCCGGTCCGGGTGCGCACCCGGGCGTTCCGGCCCGGGACGAGAAAGGCGTCACAGGCGTCGCAGGTGAACCGCTTGAACGTCCGCGGCAGCGGGAGCCGGTGGCGCTCGGCGACGCGACGGGCGCGGGCGACGTACTCGCGCGCCCGGTCCTCGCGGCCGGCCTCGACGGCCTCGCGGGCCAGCGACTGGAGGCGCTCGATGCGCTCCCGTGCGATGGTCGCCTCGTCGGTCATCGGGCGGAGGTGGGACCGGCCCGTTCTTACCCCTTCCGGACCGGCGGAGTCGGAACCGTTTTGCGCGCGGCCGGTGAGCGAGCGAGCGTGCGCGTCCTGAACTACCTCGAACTCGCCGATCGGTTGGACCGGTCGGGCATCGGCACCGCCGTCGACCAGCAGCGGGCGGCGCTTTCCGACACCGACGTCGACGTGCTCACCAATCCCTGGCACGACGGCCACCCCGGGTGGGCGCTGGGCGGCAACGTCGCCTTCGACGATCCGGTGTTCCGGGAGTTCGACGTGGCCCACTGCAACATGATCGGCCCCGGGTCGGTCGCCGTCGCACGGCACGCGAAGCGCCACGACGTGCCGCTGGTGCTGCACGCCCACGTCACGCGCGAGGACTTCCGGGACAGCTTCCGCGGCTCGAACCTCGTCGCGCCGGCGCTGGGCCGGTATCTCCGGTGGTTCTACTCGCAGGCCGACCGGGTGCTGTGTCCCTCAGAGTACACGAAGGACGTCCTCGAATCGTACCCCGTCGAGGCCCCCATCGAGCCCGTGACGAACGGCGTCGACATCGACGCCCTCGAGGGGTTCAAGTCGCTGCGCGGGAAGTACCGCGAGCGCTACGACCTGGACGGGATGGTCGTCTTCGCCGTCGGCAACGTCTTCGAGCGCAAGGGGCTGACGACGTTCTGCGAACTGGCGCGAGCGACCGACTACGACTTCGCGTGGTTCGGCCCCTACGACGACGGCCCACAGGCCTCGAAGACGGTCCGGCGGTGGGTGTCGGACCCGCCGGAGAACGTCACCTTCAGCGGGTGGATCGACGACATCCGGGGAGCCTTCGGCGCGGGCGACGTCTACCTGTTCCCGACGAAGGCCGAGAACCAGGGCATCGCCGTGCTGGAGGCGATGGCCTGCGGGAAGGCCGTCGTCCTCTCGGACATCCCCGTCTTCCGGGAGTACTACGAGGACGGCCACGACTGCCTGATCTGTGCGGACCGGGCGGAGTTCCGCGAGGCGCTGGACCGGCTGGCGGCCAACCCCGGCCTCCGCGAGCGCCTCGGCGAGAACGCCCGGGAGACCGCCCGCGAACACTCGCTGGACCGGGTCGGCGAGCGGCTGGTCGAGACCTACGAGGGGCTCGTCTGAGCGGGGTCGGGAGCGGCCCGCACCGATCCGACTACTGGCCGGTCGCCGCCGTCGTCGCGCTCGCCGCCTCCCCGTTGCGACGCCAGACGACCGTCGTCAGCGCGGCCCCGACCGCCACGAACGCGCCGGCGACGACGAAGGCCGTGAGGAAGCCGTAGCCGGCGAGCCAGCCGCCGGCGACGGAGCCGACGCCGCTGGCGAGCCCGGAGACGGCGGTGTAGATGCCAAGCGCCTCGCCGCGGATTGCCGGGGGCGCGAGGCCCGTGACGATGCTGGCCGCCGTCACGGCGATGACGGCCCAGGCCACGCCGATGCCGACGAAGACGGCACCGTTGGCGACGACGCTGACGACCGTCGCCGGGAGGACCAGCCCGACCACGACCACCGCCGGGTGCAGGACCGCGCGGACGAGGAGGCCGGCGGTCTGGAGGCCGGCACTGTCGTACCGCTCGGCCAGGTTCCCGGCCCACCCGTAGCACAGCGCCGAGCCGAGACTGGAGAGGAAGTACAGCGCGAACACCACGCCGGAGTCGTACCCCTGGACCGTCGAGAGGTACGCCGGCAGCGGTCCCCAGAAGACCCCGGACCCGACGAAGATGGCGACGACGGCCGCGAAGTACAGCGCCAGCGACGGGGTGAAGCGCGCGGCCACGGCCCGGGGGTGCATCGACCGGGTGAGCCAGTAGAGCCGGGCCGGTCCGACGGGAAAGGTGGCACTGCGGACCGGCACCCGGCGCGCCCGTGCGACCGCACGGGCGACGCGGCTGGGACGGGGCTGTTCTGCCGCGGCCGCGTCGCTCGGGAGCCACGCGGCCACGAGCAGCGCCGCGGTGGCGGCGACGGCGGCACAGAGCCACAGCAGCCAGCGCTGGGCCGTCTCGGCACCGAGGGGCCCGCTCAGAGCGGTGGTCCAGACGAGCCCGAGGACAAGGCCGCCGGCCCACCCCCAGCCCTGGTAGCGGTTGAGCGCGGCGAACCGGCCCGGCCAGTCCCGTTCGAGGTGCCCGAGGGTGACGAGCAGGGTGAGTACCGGAGCGACCGCGCCCGCGGCGAACCACAGCAGGCCGTTCCCGGCGATGACGACCCACTCGACGTCGGTCAGTGCGACGACGACGATGGCCACCGTCGCCAGTCCGAGCGCCAGCAGGACGAGCGAGCGTCGTTTCCCGGTGCGGTCCGCGACCCGACCGAACAGCAGTGCGCCCGGTGCCCCGGCCGCGGCCGCGAGGCCGGCGAGGACGCCGAGCAACAGCGTGCTCCCCCCAATCGTGACGAAGTACAGCGGGACGAGCAGCGACGCCGCCCCGAGTGCGACCGATCCGACAGCCCACGCGTACAGCCAGCGGTCCCGTGCCATTACCCGCTTTCTCACCGTGGCCGACCAAAAGGACACTGCCCCGGCGACGCCGCTGGATGACAAGGGTTTACCCGCTGGTCGGTCTACCCGGCGGCGATGACACTGCCGCGGGTGGCCGCGTTCACCGACACGTACCTGCCGACGGTCAACGGCGTGACCTACACGGTCAAGACGTGGCGGGACCGCTGGCACGCCCGCGGCGGGCGGATGGACGTGGTCTACCCGCGCAGCAGTCACGCCCCCGAGGACGGGGAGTATCCCGTCCGGAGCGTCCCGTTCCCGTTCTACGAGGGGTTCCGAGTCGGGATGCCACAGGTCCCCAACGCCGTCGCGGAGGCCGACATCGTCCACGCGCACACCCCCTTCAGCCTCGGGATGGCGGGCCAGCGCCTCGCCCGGAAGGTCGACGCGCCGCTGGTCGCCTCCTACCACACGCCGACCGGGGAGTACGCGGAGTACGTCTCGGTCACCGACACCGTCGAGGCGGCGGTCCAGTCCAGCGCCGAGCACTACGAGCGGTGGTTCCTCGACCGGGCCGCCGTGGTCGTCGCCCCGAGCGCCGAGGCCGCCGCCCACGTCCGGAACTCGGTCGGGGCCGACGTGGCCGTCGAGGTGATCCCGAACGGCGTCGACACCGACTTCTTCGCCCCGCGGCCCGACGACGACTTCCGCGAGCGCCACGGCCTGCCCGACGGGCCGCTGGTGGGCTACACGGGCCGGCACGGCCACGAGAAGTGCCTGCCGGACGTCATCGCGGCCTGTGAGGGGCTGGACGTGACCGTGGTCTTCGGCGGCGACGGTCCGGCCCGCGAGGGGCTGGAGCGGCGGGCCGCCGAGGCCGACGTCGACGTCCGCTTCCTGGGCTTTCTGGACCGCGCCGAACTGCCGTCGCTGTACGGCACGCTCGACGTGTTCGCGTTCCCCAGCCCCGTCGAGACCCAGGGGCTCGTCGCGCTGGAGGCCAACTGCTGTGGGACGCCCGTCGCCGGCGTCGACGCGGGGGCGCTCAGCGACACCGTCGACGACGGCGAGACCGGCTACACCTATCCGGAGGGCGACGTCGACGCCTTCCGGAACGCGATCGAGCGGACGCTGGCCGAGCGTGAGCGCCTCCGGGAGAACTGTCTGGCCCGCCGCGAGCGGGTCAGCGTCGAGCGCGCCGTCGACCGGCTCCGGGACGTCTACGAGCAGGTCAGCTAGAAGTCGTCGAGGCTGGTCTGGCCGCCGTCCTCGCCCCCGTCGTCGGCCCGGTCCCGTCCGCGGTTCGAGAACGATCCCCGGCGGCGGACCCGCGGGTCCGACAGCGCCTCGCGCGCCCGGTCGGCGAGGGCGGCGTACCGCTCCCGGGCCCGCTCGGCCTCGTGGTCGTAGTCGACGACGGGGTAGGGGTAGTCCTCGCCCACGTCGACCCCACACTCCCGCTGGACGCCGACCGGGGTCTCGGCCGGCGCTGGCAGGTGTTCGTCCGGGAGCGGTGCCAGCTCGGGGACGTACTCGCGGACGAACGCGCCGTCGGGGTCGTACTCTCGGAGCTGCTTTTCGGGGTCGTACACCCGCACCGGGTGGACGCCGGTGAGGTTGCACTGGGACTGCCACTGCGTGTAGTTGATGGCGGGGTCGGCGTCGACGAGGTGTTCGTACACGAAGTCGGCCCCGCGCCTCCACCACTGTTTCAGCACGTAGACGTAGAACGTCGCCGCCAGCGCCCGCATCCGGAAGTTGACGTAGCCGGTCTCGGTCAGCGCGCGCATCGCGGCGTCGACCATCGGGAACCCCGTCCGGCCCTCGCGCCACGCGGCGTCCAGGTCCTCGTCGTGCTCGTCCCGGAACAGCCCCCGGAACACGGGGTTGACCGCCCGCTCGGTCCAGCCCGGCCAGTCGGCCAGCTTCTGGTGGTAGTGGCGGTTCCAGAACAGCCGCGAGGTGTACATCTCCCGGCCCCGGCTCTCGGGGGCCGACTGGACCCGCTGGTACACCTGCCGGTGGGAGAGCGCGCCGAACGTCAGGTACGGCGAGAGCCGCGACGAGCGGTCCTCCGCGGCGGCGGGCGGCGAGACGACGCGCGGGTAGTCGGTCAGACGGTCGACGAACGCCGACAGCCGCTCGTTTCCCGCCATCGTTCCCCCCGCCGGCACGCCGCGCTTCTCGGGAGCCACGTCGTGTCTGGCCTCGACCTCCTCGATCGTCACCTCGGAGTCCACCGGGTTCGGGCCGAGCCCGTCCGGTCGTGCGTGGGGCTCGCGCTCGAAGTACGCCTCGCAGTGGTCGTCCCACCCCTCGCCGGCCCGCGTCGCGCGCGTGTCGACCGCCACGGTCCCGTCTCGGTGGCGCTGGCCGGGACGGCGGATCCCGTCGTCGTCGAACACCTGCACGCCCTCGCGGTCGAGGAGCGCCTCGTCGCGGGCCAGTCCCCGGCGCGCGGTCACGTCGCGGTTGACGTACACCGCGAAGCCGCGATCGAGGAGTTCGGGGACGCGTTCGTGAGGGTCCCCCGACAGCAACGCGAGGTCGCTCCCCAGGTCGCGGTACTGCCCGCGGAGGTCGGCGAGGCACTCGTGGAGGAACCGCAGGCGGGCGTCGCAGGCGAGCCCGTCGTCGCCGTAGTACACCGGGTCGACGACGAACGCCGGCGCGACCCGGTCTGCGTCGCTGGCGGCCGCGAGCGCCGCGTTGTCGACGGTACGGAGGTCGGCCCGGTGCCAGACGACGGCGTCGGTCACAGTGGGTCGAGGGACGGGAGCGTCAAAAACACCGCCGGCACCTGCCCTTCGTCATCGAAGGTGTAATCTGAAAAGTAGTCCGCAGCCGTCCGGCAAAAACTATCTTACGACCTGCACCACGCTGGAACCGTATGTCGGATCAACACGACGAGCGTCCGCCGACGAAGAGGATCGTCGAGCGTGAGGTCGAACCCGGTGAGGAGACGCCGAACTACCGGGTACTCGAGACCATCGCGGACGTCGAGGACGTCGACGAGACGGAACTGCCGCCCCTCTACCCCCGCATCGACCACATCCTGGACGAACTGTTCAGCGAGCCACCCGTCCCGGAGTCACAGATCGAGATCTCCTTCTCCTACCACGGCTACAGGGTCCGGATCACCCAGGAGGGCGTCGTCTCGCTCAGGAAACTCGAGGACGACCTCGACGCGGCCGTGGAGTGAGCGCACTACCGCCGCGAGCGTCGCCACCCGACGGCGAAGCCGAGACCGTTCGCGACGCCGATCGCGATCCCCAGCGCGAAGTTCTCCAGTGCGAGTGCGAGGACCAATCCGATGCCGATGCCGCCGAGGGCCCCCTTCAGCAGGGTCGGCCAGTGGAGCCAGCCCCCGTCACTCTCGTCGTCACTCATACTCGCTCTACGGTACGTACCGACAAAAGTGTGTGACAGACGGGACCGACCTCCCCACCGGGACCAGGGGCGGCTGCGTCACCGCAGTTTACGCCTCGTCGGTCAGTCGGACGTCGTTGGCGTCCGCGTCGTAGTCGACGACCGCCGCCTCGTCCAGTTTGGGGAGGTGGCAGTGGTGAAGCGAGATCGAGACCGCTCGGACCGACTCGTCGTCCGCGTTCGTCTCCTCGTGGGCCGTGATCGAGCGGGCGAGCGACTCGAGAGTGATCGACCCGTCGCGGGCCGTGAGTACCCTCACGGCGACCCTGCGGCGGGCCGAGGACAGCAGTTCGTGTCGCTCCGTCGCGGGGAGGTGATCGAGCGCTCCCCCTCGGTGCGACCGGTCAAGCTTGGTGTTTGACATGATTGGGTTCTCGCGCCGATCGGTAATCGGTGCGTACCGTATAGTGCCGGTGCCCGAGTGTAAGACTGGGGCCTAGCCGGATAGGTCCGAGACAGCGGCGGACGCGAGGCAGCGACGGACGGCCGTAACGACTTCTTTTCCAGGTACTTTCCAAGTACGTGACGACGGACGCCTCCGCCGGCGGAGTCTATTAGTGTCACCCGACTGTGAATGACGTATGCCCGGCGACGAACTGACGCCGACCCAGCGGGAGACGCTGGGGGTGTTCGGGGCCGACCGAGAGCCGCTGACGACGAGCGAGGTGGCGACGCGTCTCGACCTGGGTCGACGCAGCGCGTACGACCGACTGCGCCACCTGGTCGACTGCGGTCGGCTGGCCACCAAGAAGGTCGGAGCCAGCGGCCGGGTCTGGTGGCGGCCGGTCGAGGCGGCGACCCGGGGGGCCGGGCAACAGGCGACCGCCGGCGCTGGCGAGGGACCGTCCCAGGCGGGAGAACTGGAGTCGGTGCTCGAGCGTATCGACGACGCCTTCTTCGCGCTCGACGACGACTGGCGGTTCACCTACGTCAACGACCGGGCGGAGACGCTCCTCGAACAGTCGGCCGACGCCCTCCTCGGCCAGCGGGTCTGGGACGCGTTTCCCGGAACCGTCGACTCCGCCTTCGAGGCCGAGTACCGCCGGGCGATGCGAACCGGAGAGTCCCGGTCGTTCCAGGCGCGGTACCCCCCGCTCGATCGGTTGTTCGACGTGACGGCGTACCCCTCCGAGAGCGGGCTGTCGGTCTACTTCCGTGACATCACCCAGCGTCGGGCACGCGAACGGGAACTCGAACGGTACGAGGCCATCATCGAGACGATGGACGACGGGGTGTACGTCGTCGGCGAGGACGGGACGCTCACGTTCGTCAACGACGCGTACGCGGACCTGCTGGGGGAAGAGCCGGCCGACCTGCTCGGCCGCCACGCGTCCGCGATCGTCGACGAAGAGACCGCGGAGCGGGCACACACGCTCCAGTCGGAGTTGCGGGACGGTAGCCGCGAGACGGCGCGGATGGAGACGACGCTGACGACGGCGGACGGCGACGAGATCGTCGCGGAGGCCACCTTCTCGCTGCTCGACGGTCCCGAGCCCGGGACCACCGAGCGGATCGGCGTCGTCCGGGACGTCACCGAGCGTCACGAGCGAGAGCGCCGGCTAGAACAGTACGAGACCGTCGTCGAGACGGTCGACGACGGCGTCTACGTCGTCGACGATCGGAACCGGTTCGTCATGGTCAACGAGGCTCACACGCGCCTGACGGGCTACGACCGCGAGGAACTGCTGGGCGCGGAGGCGACGCTCGTGACGAGCGAGACCGACCTGGCCCGGGCCGACCGTCGGAACGATGCCCTCGTCGACAGCGACGAGGACGCGACGACCATCGAGACCGAGCTCCTCACCGCCGACGGAGACACCGTGCCCGTAGAGACCCGGTTCACGCCGTTCCCGATGGACGGAGACGAGCAGCGGTACGGCCGGGCGGGCGTCGTCCGGGAGGTCACCGACCGCAAGCGACGCGAGCGGTTGCTGCGGACGCGGGCGCGCCAGCAGTCCGTCATCGCCGCCCTCGGCCGACAGAGCCTCGACGACGGCGACCTCGACGGCCTGATGGACGAGGCCACCCGCCGGGTGGCCGAGACGCTCGCCGTCGACTACGTGAAGGTGCTCGACCTGGACGACGACGGCGACGAGCTGCTGTTGCGCGCCGGGACCGGCTGGGACGAGGGGATCGTCGGCTCGGCGACCGTCTCCGCGGTCGAGAACGGGTCACAGGCGGCCTACACGCTCGACGCCAGCGACCCCGTCGTCGTGGAAGACCTGGCCGACGAGGAGCGGTTCGACGGACCCGACCTGCTGACGAACCACGACGTCAGGAGCGGCATCAGCGTCCTGATCGGCCCCGACGACGACCCGTGGGGCATCCTCGGCGTCCACGACACGGAGCCTCGCTCCGTCTCCCCGCTCGACGTCAACTTCGTCCAGTCGGTCGCGAACACGCTGGCCGCAGCCATCGAGGCCCACGCCCGCAAGCAGGAGCTAATCCGTCAGCGAGAGCAGCTCTCTGCGCTCGACGAGCTCAACCGCGTCGTCCGCGAGACCACCGACGCCGTCATCGAGCAGTCGACCCGCGAGGAGATCGAGGAGACGGTCTGCGAGCGGCTCGCGGCGACGGAGTCGTACCTGTTCGCCTGGCTCGGCGGCGTCGAGACCGGGTCGAGCGAGCTGGTCACGCGGGCCCAGGCCGGCGCGGCGGACTACCTCGACGAGATCGAGACGTCGATCGACCCGGACGACGACCTCGGACAGGGGCCGACCGGCCGAGCCTTCAGGACCCGCGAGACCCAGACCGTCGACGACGTCGAGACCGACGCGGACTACGCCCCCTGGTCTGTGGACGCGGTGGCCCACGGGATCCGGTCGTCGGCGGCCGTCCCCATCGTGCACGACAAGGTGCTCTACGGCGTGTTGAGCATCTACGCCGGGCGTACGGGTGCCTTCGAGGGACGGGAGCGAGCGGTGGTCGACCAGCTCGGGGAGTTCGTCGGGCACGCCATCGCCGCGACGGAGCGAAAGCAGGCGCTGATGAGCGACGAGGTCGTGGAACTGGAGTTCGAGATCGCGGACGTGTTCGAGGACTTCGGTGTCGAATCCGGGGAGGCCGGGCGGATCACCATCGAGAACACCGTGCCGATCTCCGACGACGAGTTCCGTATCTACGGGGCCGTCACGCCCGAGGGCCGAGCGACCCTGCGAACGGCGGTCGAGGAACACCCCCACTGGCACTCGCTGACCGTCCGGGGCGACCAGGACCGGCGCTTCGAGTTCTGTGCGACCGAGCCGCCGATCCTCTCGACGCTCGCGGCCGTCGGCGGTCGCATCGAGCGCGGCGTCGTCCGCGACGGCGACTACTACCTGACCGTCCACGTCCCGCCGTCGGCCGACGTCCGGCGCATCATCGACGCCGTCGACGAGCACTACCCGTCCTCGCAGCTGCTGAAGCGTCGGCAGACCACCCGCGAGGACCCACGGGCACGCGTCCAGCAGGCGCTCACTGACGACCTGACGGACCGCCAGCGGACGACGCTCGAGATCGCACACGGCATCGGCTTCTTCGAGTGGCCCCGCGAGGCGACGGCAGAGGAGGCGGCCGACTCGCTGGGCGTCGCAGCGCCGACCTTCCACCAGCACCTCCGCAAGGCACAGCGGAAGGTGTTCGACTCGCTGCTGGCCGCGAGGACGGCCGCGAGGCCGACGGAGTGACGTGGTCTCCTCGGTCGCGCCGCTCCCTCGCGGCCCTACGCCAGCGCGCTCCCGGCCCGAATGATCGTCTGCTCGTGCGACCACCTTTTTCGGCCTCGGGTGCGCTACGCGCACCGCTCGGCGAAAAACGTGGGCGAAAAACCGCTCGTCGCGCCGCTCCCTCGCGGCCCTACGCCAGCGCGCTCCCGGCCCGAATGATCGTCTGCTCGTCGAAGGCCGACCCGACGAGCTGGAGTCCCACCGGGAGGCCGTCGCTGGTCTCGCCGGCGGGGACCGAGATCGCCGGGAGGTTCGCGAGGTTGACCGGCGTCGTGTTGGCGTCGGCGAGGTACATCGTCAGCGGGTCGTCCAGGCTCTCGCCGCGTTCCATCGGCGGGACGGGCATCGTCGGCGAGGCCAGCACGTCGGCGTCGGAAAGCGCCGCGTCGAAGTCCTGCTTGACCCAGGCACGGGCGTCCTGGGCCTTCTTGTAGTACTTGTCGTGGTAGCCCGCCGAGAGGGCGTAGGTTCCGAGGAGGACGCGGCGCTTGACCTCCTCGCCGAAGCCACGCTCGCGGGCGTTCGCGAACGACTCGTTCCAGTTGCCGTCGCGGCCGCCGCTCCGTCCGTAGCGGACCCCGTCGAAGCGGGCGAGGTTCGAGGACGCCTCGCCCATCGCGATGACGTAGTAGGCCTCGACGGCGTGCTCGACGCTCGGGAGGTCGACCTCGTGGTAGCTCGCGCCCTTCGACTCCAGTTCGTCCAGTGCGTCCCAGAACGTCTCGACGACTTCCCCGTCGGCCCCGTCGAGCAGTTCCGTCGGGACGCCGATCGAGAGCCCGTCGACGTCGCCGTCGGCCGCGGCGGCGTAGTCGTAGCTCCCGCCGTTGTCGGTCGCGTCGCGGGTCGTCGCGTCGCGCTCGTCGGGACCGGCGATCACCTCCAGCAGTTCGGCGGCCTCCTCGACGGTGGGCGCGATGGGACCGATCTGTTCGAGGCTGTTGGCGTAGGCGACCAGCCCGTAGCGCGAGACCAGCCCGTAGGTGGGCTTGATGCCGACGACGCCACAGAAGGCGGCGGGACAGCGGATCGAGCCGCCGGTGTCGCTGCCCAGCGCCAGGTCGGCGTCGCCCGCGGCGACGACTGCCGCCGAACCGCCGGAGGAACCGCCGGGGACGCGCCCCTCGGCGACGGGGTTCTCGACCGGCCCGAACGCGGAGGTCTCGGTCGTCGTCCCCATCCCGAACTCGTCCATGTTCGTCTTTCCGGGGATGGTCGCGCCGGCCCCCTTCAGGCGCTCGACGACGGTGGCGTCGTACGGCGGGACGTAGTCTTCGAGCATCTTCGACCCGCAGGTGGTGCCGACGCCCTCGGTGGAGATGTTGTCCTTGACCGCGACCGTGCGACCGGCCAGCGGTCCGTCGTCGGCCCCCTCGATGGTCTCGGTCGCGATGTAGCCGTTGTGCTCCATCCTACGACACCTTCGGCCCCTTGAACTGCCCCTCCTCGGAGTCGGGTGCGTTGCGGAGCGCCTCCTCCTGGGTCAGTCCCTCGCGGACCTCGTCGGGCCGCATCACGTTCGTGAGGTCGGCCTCCCGGTCTGTCTCGGGCACCTCGTCCAGCGCCTCGAAGGCGGCCAGGATCTCGCCGAACTGCTCGGTGAACCGCTCGACCTCCTCGTCGTCGAGGTCGACCCGGGCCAGGTCGGCCACGTGCTCGACCGCCTCGGGGTCGACGGCGTTGTCGCTCATACCCGAGGCGAGTGCTGGCCCGGCGGTAAGCGTTACGGAAGCCCCGACCACGTCACACGTTCACATACACAAACTGTTTCGCACGGTAGCGAAAACTCAGTTTTCGGAAACGTCCATAATCGCTTTGCGTTTCGGCAAAGCTTTTAAGTTGCTCGACCACCAACAGATGTATACAGAGACAATTCCGCCGTTTTCCGGGTGCCCGTACCCGCCCGTTCCCCCAACCAATGACTGACACCACTATCCGCCGATACACGAGCGAGCGCGAGACAGAGGACGAGCAGACGAGCGAGCAGGAAGAGGAGTCCCTGGTCTGTCCCGAGTGTGGCGGTTCGCTGGTCTCCGACAGCGAGCGCGGTGAGACGGTCTGTGAGGACTGCGGCCTCGTCGTCGAGGAAGACGAGATCGACCCCGGCCCCGAGTGGCGCGCGTTCGACTCCAAGGAGAAAGACGAGAAGTCCCGCGTCGGCGCGCCGACCACGAACATGATGCACGACAAGGGCCTCTCGACGAACATCGGCTGGCAGGACAAGGACGCCTACGGCAACTCCCTGTCCTCGCGCCAGCGCGAGAAGATGCAGCGCCTGCGCACCTGGAACGAGCGGTTCCGCACCCGCGACTCAAAGGAGCGCAACCTCAAACAGGCGCTGGGCGAGATCGACCGGATGGCCTCGGCGCTGGGCCTGCCCGAGAACGTCCGCGAGACCGCCTCGGTCATCTACCGCCGGGCGCTGGACGAGGACCTGCTGCCCGGTCGCTCCATCGAGGGCGTCTCCACGGCCAGCCTCTACGCCGCGGCCCGCCAGGCCGGCACGCCGCGGTCGCTGGACGAGATCGCCAACGTCTCCCGCGTCGGCAAGGACGAGATCGCCCGGACCTACCGCTACGTCGTCCGCGAGCTCAGCCTCGAGATCCAGCCCGCCGACCCCGAGAGCTACGTGCCCCGCTTCGCCTCCGACCTCGACCTCTCCGAGGAGGTCGAGCGCCGGGCCCGCCAGCTGCTGAAAAACGCCAAGGAGGAGGGCGTTCACTCCGGGAAGTCCCCCGTCGGGCTGGCCGCCGCGGCCGTCTACGCCGCCTCGCTGCTGACGAACGAGAAGGTCACCCAGAGCGAGGTCAGCGAGGTCGCGAACATCTCCGAGGTCACCATCCGCAACCGCTACCACGAACTGCTCGAGGCCGAGGACAGCGTCCACGTCTAACTCCGTAACGCAGACGTACCGTCGAGCCGTCGCCCGGTTTATGGAGACGACCCGCCACTTCGTCGCGACCGTCTACGTCGTCAGCGACGGTGCCGTCGCGCTGCACGAACACGACAAGCTCGGGATGTGGCTGCCCGCCGGCGGCCACGTCGACCGCGACGAGCTCCCCCACGAGGCCGCGCTCCGGGAGACCCGCGAGGAACTCGGGCTCGACGTCGACCTGGTCGCGCCGCGGGAGCGCGTCGAGAGCGAGACCGTCCGGTCGATCCCCCAGCCCCAGCACTTCCTGCTGGAGGACATCAACGTCCACGAGAACGGCGACGTGGGCCACCAGCACGTCGACTTCGTCTTCTACGGCGCGAGCGACAGCCGCGAGATCGACCCCGGGCCGGGCGAACAGCCGGCCGGGGACTGGACGTGGTTCACGCCGGCGGAGCTGGACGAGCGAGCGGGCGAGCTGCCAGACGACGTGGTCGAGGTCGGGAAACAGGCGGTCGCCGCCGTCGAGGACCGCTGACACGGCCGCTCAGACCAGCGACTCGACGTACTTCGTGACGTGGTCGTCCATCCGGCGCTTGTAGCCGGCCTGCCGGGCGAGCCGGTCGAGTTCGCGGGCGGCCAGCGAGCCGTACTGCGCGGCCTTCTTGTCGCGCTCGGCGACGGCGTCGGGGAGGACGTCGGTGGCCGCCTCCCGGAGCGCCACCTTCCGCCGGTCGCCCTCGACCAGCAGCTCCCCCGGGAGCCGGAGGGCGGCCGCGACGACCCGGTCGTGCAGCAGCGGCGTCACCGGCTCGACGCCGGCAGCGCGGAGCGCCAGGACGTCTCGCGGGAGCTGGTCGGGGAGCGTCGCGACCACCTCCCGGCGCGCACCCCGGACGGTGTCGGCGTCGACGCGCGGGTCCTCGGGCGCGTTCGCGACCTTCGCGTAGCCGCCGAACAGCTCGTCGGCCCCCTGCCCGAGTGCCAGCCGGCCGAAGCCGTCGGCCGCGACGCGCTCGGCGGTCAGGTACAGCGGGAGCGCGATCTGGACGGCCATCGCGTCCGTCCGGCCGGTGGCGGCGACGATCTCCGGGACCGCCCGCTCGATGGCGTCGTGGGTCAGCTCGACCACTCGGAGTTCGCGTCCGAGCAGGTCGGCGGCCGAGCGGGCCGCCTCGACGTCGTGGCTGTCCGGGAAGCCCGCGACGTACAGCGGCGCGTCGAGCCGGGCGGCCAGGATCGCGGAGTCGACGCCGCCGGAGAACGCGACCGCCAGCCCGTCGGCGTCGACCTCGTCGACGCTGGTCTCGACGGCGTCTCGGACCCGCGCGACGGCGCGCTCGCGGTCGGTGAACGGGTCCGGATCGGGCAGCGACCAGAGACGGTCCGACGCCTCGCCGTCGACGGCGTGTCCGGCCGGGACCGGGTCGGGATCGGTCAGCTCGGTCGGGTCGTGGCTCCAGCGGCCGTCGGCTATCGGGGCCGTGCCGTCCCGGTCGACGAACAGCGGTTCGCGGCCCAGCACGTCCCTGACCAGCCTGCCGTCCAGTTCGCCGGCGAACCCCCGCGTCCCGGGGAGCGGGTCGCCCGCGTCGAGGGCCTCGCGGACGGTGGCGGGGGCTGCGCCCTGCATCGGTCAGTCCCAGATGTCGCCGATGCGGCTGACGACCCGGCGCTTGGCCCCGCCGGCGGCCTGTCGGAAGCTGATGCGCCAGGGCGTCCGCTTGCCGACGACGGTGGTGCGGCCGTCGGCGACCGCGTCGAGGATGCCGTCGACCGAGCGCTCGTCGGCGTCGACCTCCGTGACCGCCTGGCCGACCATCTCGGCGATGTGGGCGTCGCTGCCGGCGGTCATCGGGAGCCTGCGCCGCCGCGCGAACCGCTCGGCCTGCCGGTTCGACCGACCGGTCAGCAGCCGGGAGTTGTACACCTCGATGGCGTCGGCCTCCGAGAGCGTGTCCTTCGAGATCTCCGCGAGGACGCCGTGGCGGGACTCCTGGAACGGGTGCGGGACGACGGCGATCCCGCCCTGGTCGCGGATCCGGTCGAGCGTCTCGCGGAACGACAGCCCCGCGGGGACCACCTCCTGGATGCCCAGCCCGATGACGTGGCCCGCCGCGCTGGAGACCTCCATCCCCGGGATGCCGATCAGACCGTACTCTGGCGCGAGGTCGGCGGCCTCGAGACTGGCGTCGAGCTCGTCGTGGTCGGTGACCGCCAGCGCGTCCAGCCCGACCGCGCTGGCCTGCTCCAGCAGGAGTTCGACGGGATCGCGCCCGTCGTGGGACAGCGACGAGTGCGCGTGGAGCTCGACCGAAAGCACGAGCGTCAGTACAGCCGGACGGGGCAAAAGTACCCCGGTCCGCCCCGACAGGTGTCAGGCGTCCTGAACGCGGCGGTCGAGGGCGGCCCGGCACGGCTCCGGCCCGAGCGAGAGACGACAGCCTTGATAAGTCAGGCGGACGTGTCAACGCGCTGTATGCCAGCCAAGACAGGTGGGTCGCACGCGCTCGCGTCGTTCGTGACGCTCGTGGTGGGGACGGTGCTGTCGAAGTACATCTGGGCGGTGTCGCCCGATCTGAAGGCGGCGTCGACGGCGGCGACAGTGACGGCCGAGCGAGTCGCCGGAGTGTCGTTTCCGTACAGCGACCAGTTCGCCGGCGTCGTCGTGCTGATGGTCGGGATCTCGTTCGTCTGGGGCGTCCTCTATCACGTCACCCGGCACGAGTAGCGTCGACGGCGAGCGGGCGGAGGTCGCTTCGGTCAGCCGTCGTGACTCACGGTTTCCGATGGTCGCCGTTCGTCAGTTCCGCAGGCCTCGCTTCGGTCAGCCGTCGTACCCCGCGTAGTCCATCAGCGTGCCGAAGATGTCCGTGTCCATCGCCTCCTTGTAGACGACGCCGGTCAGCATCCCGCCGGGGTAGCTGGACCCGTTCATCACGTGGTTGACCTTGTGACAGTGCATCAGGTAGATCCCGGGGTCGGCGTCGGCCTCGAACTCCAGGGTGCGGCGGCCGGCCGGCGGGATCGAGCAGACGTCCTGCCGGTGGCGGGCGACCTCCGGAATCACGCCGCCGTCCTTCGAGCGGACCTCGAAGCGGTGGTTGTGGATGTGCATCGGGTGGTCCATGTAGCCGCCGTTGAGCAGGTGCAGGCGGACGGTGTCGCCCTGCTCGACGATGATGGGGGAGCCGTCCTCGGGGTGGAGGGTCCGGGGCGCGGACTTCCCGTTGACCGTGAAGGTGTCGGGCTGGCGGTTCCGGGGGCTGTAGCTGGCGTCCATCCCCGCCATCTGACGGTTGAGCCGGGAGTCCCACTCCTTCAGCGTCATGAAGTACTCCTTGTCGGCCGGCTCGTACCCCTTCGGATCGACCCGGAAGATGCCGTACATCCCCATGTCGAGGTGCCGCGGGGTCTGGTAGTGGCAGTGGTAGAGGTGCGTGCCGGGCTCGTTGGCGGGGATCTCGTAGGTGTGTTTCTCCCCGGGATCGACGCGGATGCCCGTCGTCGTCGGGACGCCGTCGTCCTCCCAGTTCTTCGAGACGGCGTGGAAGTGGACCGTGTGCGGGCGCATCCCGTCCGTGTTGTCGAGCGTCACCTCCATGTCTTCCCCCTCGGTCGTCCGGAGGATCGGACCGGGGACGCTGGGGTCGCCGTCGTCGGCCTTGAACGCCCAGACCTGCGGGAGTTCGACGGGACCGCCCATCGTGTCCGTCGGGTGGGCGAGGTGGCGCGCGGGGACCGACGACAGCGTCACCTGGCCGCCCTGCTCGTCGACGTTGACGATCTCGGGCGGGGAGGTGGTGGGCAGGCCACCGCTCTGACTGGCGGCCGTCTCCGTACCGGCGTCGACGCTCTGCTCGGGGTCACCCGGCGCGGCACAGCCCGCGAGGGCGGCGACGCCGCCCGCGCTGGACGCCTTCACGAACTCGCGACGCGACATTCCGGAACCGGGAGCACCGATCTGCTTCGTCATGGACACCTGAACGTATACGGTCCGGGTATAAACCCCTCCGAGCGTGTTCTCAGGCCGGCAGAACCGTTCCCAGCGACTGAGAATCGGGGGACAGCTTGTGTCCGGCGGGGGAGAAGCCGAACGTGTGATCGATCCGCTCGACCCCACGGCGGCCGTCGGACGAGTCGGAGTGCTTAAACCTCCGTCCCGGCCAACGGTGTAACGATGGTCCGGGACCCGTTCGCCGACGACGAGACTCCGGAGCTGACGACGGTCCTCGACGCGCTCGACGACGAGGACTGCCGGGAGATCGTCAGAGCGCTCGACGAGCCGATGACAGCAAGCGAGATATCGGACGCGAGCGGCGTCCCGCTGTCGACCACCTACCGGAAGCTGGAACTGCTCACCGAGTCGTCACTGCTCCAAGAGGGCGTCGAGGTGCGAGCCGACGGGCAACACGCGAGCCGGTACGCGATCGACTTCGAGGAGGTGGTCATCCTGCTCGACGAGGACCGCGAGTTCGAGGTCGACATCGCACACCGCGCCCGGTCGCCGGACGAGCGGTTGGAGAACCTCTGGTCGGAGGTGCGAAAAGAGACATGAGTCCACACATCCCCAGTTCACAGATCGGTATCGTCGCCGCGAAGACGCTCATCCTCGTCATCGGCGGCCTCATCACGTACTACTCCTACGGGGCCTACACCCGGACCGGCAGTCCCGAGCACAAGTGGCTCACGTACGGGTTCGGGGTGGTCACGTTAGGTGCGGTCCTCGGCGGTGTCTTGGACATCGTCGTCGGCAACGTCTTCGGCGTCGACCTCATCTACACCAGCGTCTTCGTCTCCAGCAGTATGACCGCCGTCGGACTGGGGATCATCCTCTACTCGCTGTACGTGCGGTGACCGGAGGCCGGCGACCGGCGGTGTTCGGGGCGGTGTTTTTTGTGCCGATCCGGAGAAGGTGGGTCCGATCGCCCGCCCCACCCCGCTATGTCGCCCCTCGAAGCCCCCCTACTCGACCTCCACGTCCTGGCCGGTTTCGTCGCGCTGCTGGCCGGACTCGTCGCGTTCGGCACCGAGAAGGGCGGGCCGCGTCACCGCCGGGCCGGGCGGACCTTCGTCTACGCGATGGCCGTCGTCTCGGCGACGGCGGTGGCGCTGTTCGCGCTCGACCCGACCGGACTCCGGCGATTCCTCGCGCTCGTCGCGGTGTTCAGCTTCTACTTCGCCTTCTCGGGTGCCCGGACGCTCTCCCGCAAGCGTCCCGACGACGACCCGACGACGACCGACTGGGTCGCCGTGGGGCTGTTCGGCCTGGCGAGTGCCGGGCTCCTGGTCCAGGCGGGCCTGTGGTTCCTCCGCGGGACGGACTTCGCCGTGGTGATGCTCGTGTTCGGCGGTCTCGGGACGGTGTTCGCCCTCGGCGACGTCCGGCGGTTCCGCTCGGAGCGCGAGCCGGGGGCGTGGCTCGGCGACCACGTCGTCCGGATGGGGGCGGGCTACATCGCGACCGTCAGCGCCGTCTCGGCCGTGAACTTCCTCTTCCTGCCGGCGGCCCTGCGGTGGCTCTGGCCCACGCTGCTCGGAACCCCGCTGCTGGTCGTCCTCCAGCGGCGGTACGAGCGGCGGTTCGGCCTCGGCTGAGCGCGTCCGGCTCCGCCCCGTCCCTACACAGTAACCCTGCCCGCCTTTTCCGACAGCGCCCCACGTACCGGTATGGCGATCACCCAGACCGGCGAGAACGCCGGCGCGAGCTACGAGATCCGGGCCGATCGGGCGACGAACAGACTCTATCTCTCCTTCGAGGGGCGACTCACCGCCGGGGAGATGGAGACCGCAGCGAGCGAGACCCTCGACGCGGCCGACCGCCTCGACGACGGGTTCGCGATCGTCAACGACATCTCGACGTTCGCCCCGCCCTCGCCGGAGGCCGCCGCGCCCATCGAGGACGCGCAGGGCGAGCTGGCCGAGATGGGGCTGGGCGACGTCGTCCGGGTCGTGGGCACGGAGACGAGCCGCGTGACCGAGAACGCGTTCCAGCGCCGGTCCCGGCAGGCGGGCTACGAGGGCGAGACCGCACCGACGGTCTCCGCGGCCGAGCAGCGCCTCGACTGAGCCCTCATAGTAAGCGATTTAGCCGGCCGGGAGCCACGGGGACGTAATGAGTCTCTCCGACGCGGACCACGACCTCGTGGTCGACGAGCTCGGCCGGGAGCCGACGCGGGCCGAGGCCGCGCTGTTCGAGAACCTCTGGAGCGAACACTGCGCCTACCGCTCCTCGCGCCCGCTGCTCTCGGCGTTCGACTCCGAGGGCGAGCAGGTCGTCATCGGCCCGGGGGACGACGCCGCCGTCGTCTCGCTGCCGAGCCACGGCGACGGCGAGGAGACGTACATCACGATGGGCGTCGAGTCCCACAACCACCCCTCCTACGTCGACCCCTTCGACGGGGCGGCCACCGGGGTCGGCGGCATCGTCCGGGACACGCTGTCGATGGGCGCGTACCCCATCGCACTGGCCGACTCCCTCTACTTCGGCGACTTCGACCGCGAACACTCCCAGTACCTCTTCGAGGGCGTCGTCGAGGGGATCTCCCACTACGGCAACTGCATCGGGGTCCCGACCGTCGCCGGGTCGGTCGCCTTCCACGAGGACTACGAGGGCAACCCCCTCGTGAACGTCTCCTGTATCGGCCTGCTGGAGCCCGAGCGGACCCTCACCGCGGAGGCACAGGAGCCGGGCAACAAGCTCGTCCTCGTCGGCAACTCCACTGGGCGGGACGGGATGGGCGGGGCCTCCTTCGCCAGCGAGGACCTCGACGAGGACGCCGAGACGGAGGACCGCCCGGCCGTCCAGGTCGGGGACCCCTACACGGAGAAGCTCCTCATCGAGTGCAACGAGGCGCTGCTCGACGAGGAGCTGGTCGAGTCGGCCCGCGACCTCGGCGCGGCGGGGCTGGGCGGCGCGTCCTCCGAACTCGTCGCGAAGGGCGGCCTCGGAGCCGAGATCGAACTCGAACGCGTCCACCAGCGCGAGCCCGGGATGAACGGGACCGAGATCCTCCTCTCGGAGAGCCAGGAGCGGATGGTGTACGAGGTGACACCGGAGAACGTCGACCGCGTCGCCGAGCTCGCCGACCGCTACGACCTCGGGTGTTCTGTCATCGGCGAACTCACCGCGGCCGGCACCAACTACGTCTGCACCTTCGAGGGCGAGACCGTCGTCGACGTCGGGGCGGAGTTCCTCGGCGAGGGCGCGCCGATGAACGACCTCCCGGCGGAGTCCCCCGTCGAGGCCGAGCGGGACCTGCCCGACGTCGCTCTCGACGAGGCCTTCGAGGCCGTCGTCGGCAGCCCCAACTGCGCCTCCAAGCGGTGGGTCTACCGCCAGTACGACCACGAGGTGCAGGTCCGGACGAGCGTCCTGCCGGGCGACGACGCCGCCCTGCTGGCCGTCCGCGAGGCCGAGACCGGGCTCGCGTTCTCCGCGGGCGCGGACCCGAACTGGACCGACGCCGCGCCCTACGAGGGTGCCCGCGCCGTCGCGCTGGAGAACGCCACCAACGTCGCAGCGAAGGGCGCGACGCCCCACGCCGCCGTCGACTGCCTGAACGGCGGCAACCCCGAGAAGCCCGACGTCTACGGCGGCTTCGAGGGCATCGTCGACGGGCTGGCCGAGATGTGCAGCGACCTCGACGTGCCGGTCGTCGGCGGGAACGTCTCGCTGTACAACGACTCACAGACAGGCCCGATCCCGCCGACGCCGACGCTCGCGCTCGTCGGCGTCAAGGACGGCTACGACGCGCCCCCGATGGCTCTCTCGGGCGAGGGCACGCTGGTCGTCGTCGGCGACGCGGCGCTCGCGGGCGAGACCGACCCGCGACTCGGTGGCTCGGAGTACCTCGCGCAGTTCGGTGGCGCCGACCGCTTCCCCGCGCTCCCGTCGGCCCCCGCGGCGCTGATCGAGACGATCGCCGAGGTGGCCGACGCCGATCACGTGCTGGCCAGCCACGACGTGAGCCACGGCGGCCTGGCGGTGGCGCTGGCCGAGATGGTCCACGAGGACGCGGGTGCCGAGGTGGCCGTCGAGACGGGAGACGGTGCCGACCAGCACGCCCTGTTCGACGAACGACCGGGCCGCGTCGTCTTCGAGACCACCGATCCCGACGCGGTGCGGGCGGCCTTCGACGGCGTCGCGCCCGTGACGGAACTGGGCGCGGCCGACGGGTCGGCGACGCTTGACCTGACGGTCGGCGGGGAACGGCTCCGCTACGACGCGGCGGCGGTCGCCGACCTCCGCTCGGTCATCGAGGACGAACTCGCCTGAGGGGGGTCGTCCGGAGCGGAGACGACGGTTCTCAGACCAGGAGCAGCGCGACGCCGAACGTCAGCAGGAGGCCGACGAGCGCGACGGCGGCACCCTGACCGACCTGTCCCGTCGTGAAGTCGCTCTGTGGCGCGGTCTCCCGCAGCGGCGGTTCGCGCTCGGGCAGGTCGACGTTCTCGGGGTCGTAGTCCGGACGGTCCTCGTCGTGGTGGTCGTCTGCCATACGCGGCCGTTCTCGGAGCGGGCACCTGTACCTGTCGGATTCCGTCGCTCACAGCGGGTTTTGAGCGACCTGAAGGCACTTTGTGGGGAGGCGAGAACGGACGGCTATGACGGAGTACACGCGCCGGTCGCTGCTGGCGACGCTGGGAGCGGTCGGGACGGCCAGTATCGGGGGCTGTCTCACGCAGCTGACGGGCGGGCCGCGACACGAGCGGGTCGCGTGGCGGCGGAGCCCCGAGGGGACGATCGGTAGCCTCGCCGTCGTCGACGGCGCGCTCGTGGCGCTGACGACGTGGCGCACGCTGGCGTTCGATCCGGGGACCGGCGACGAGCGGTGGCGCGTCCTGCTCGACGACCCCGGCGACACCGTCTGTTACGACGCGGGACTGGCAGGCGCGACCGGTCCCGACGGGCGACCGCTGGCCGTCGTCGCGGGCTGTGACGGCACCCGCGCGTTCGAGCACCTGGAGGGCACGCAGGTCTGGGGGCGACCCGACGCGTCCTCGCTGGCCCCCATCGCGGCCACCGACGACGCCGTCTACCTGAGCGAAGGTGGGGTGACGGCCGTCGACGCCGCCGACGGCAGCGTACGATGGCGCGCGCTCGAGGGCGACGTCTCGACCGCGGGCGCGACGAGCGACGCCGTCTACGTCGGACGCGCGGACGGCACCCTCCACGCGCTCTCGGCCGCCGACGGCAGCGAGCGGTGGTCGACAGACGTCGGTCCCGGTCGCGTCGAACGGCCGACGGCCGTCGACGGCACCGTCTACGTCCCGACCGGGCGGCCGGACGACGACAGCGGCGACCTGTTCGCGCTCTCGGCCGCCGACGGCAGCGAGCAGTGGCGCGTCGACACCGGACAGGCGCTCTCGGACAGCCGCCCGGTCCTCGCCGGCGACACCGTGCTCGTGGGCACCGCGAGCGGGTCGCTGCACGCCCACCGCCGGGACACCGGCGAGCGGCGCTGGCGGTTCGACGCCGAGGACTGGCTGGTGACACAGCCGGCGGTCGGGCCGGACGGCGCGACGGCCTACGTCGGGAGCAACGACGGGAACGCCTACGCGGTCTCGATGGCCGACGGCAGCGAACAGTGGACGGTCCCGGTCGGGTACAGCTCCGTCGCGCCGGTCGTCCGCGGCGACCGCGTCTTCGTCGGGAGCCACGACGGCCTGTTCGCGCTCCGGCGCGGCGAGCTGGAGTGAGCGAGGACGACGCGGCAGCCAGCGGACCTTGCGCCAGCCGAAACCGTCAAACGGCCCTGTAGCGAAGCCACGGACAGTAGATGACCCTCACCAAGCGCATCATCCCCTGTATCGACGTCGACGTCGACGAGAACGGGGACGCCGCCGTCTACACGGGCGTCAACTTCGAGGACCTGGAGTACACCGGCGACCCGGTCGAGATGGCCAAGGCCTACAACGAGTCCGGGGCCGACGAGTTCGTCTTCCTCGACATCACCGCCTCCGCGGAGGGCCGAGAGACGATGCTGGAGACGGTCTCGGCCGTCGCCGACGAGGTGTTCATCCCACTCACAGTGGGCGGCGGCATCCGCACCCGCGAGGACGTCAAGGAGACGCTGCGGGCCGGCGCGGACAAGGTCTCGATCAACTCCGGCGCGATCGCGAACCCCGATCTCATCGACGAGGGCGCGGCCGCCTTCGGGAGCCAGTGCATCGTCATCTCGCTGGACGCCCGCCGGCGCTTCGACGACGAGGGCGAGCACTACGCCGAGATCGACGGCGAGTCCTGCTGGTTCGAGTGCACCGTCAAGGGCGGCCGCGAGGGCACGGGACTGGACGCCGTCGAGTGGGCACAGGAGGCCGAGGACCGCGGCGCGGGCGAGATCTTCGTCAACTCCATCGACGCCGACGGGACGAAAGAGGGGTACGACATCCCGCTGATGAAAGCGGTCTGTGACAACGTCTCGACGCCGGTGATCGCCTCCTCGGGCTGTGGCAGCCCGGCGGATATGGAAGAGGTGTTCGTCGAGGCCGGGGCCGACGCCGGACTCGCGGCCTCGATCTTCCACTTCGGCGAGTACTCAATCGCGGAGACGAAGGCGTACCTGGACGAGCAGGGGATTCCGGTCCGGCTCTGAGCGGGTGGGATCGGCGCAAGCACGGCCACGCCCGTCCGCCCTCCGGGCTACCTTTGTACCGTGGCCTCCTAGAGTCGCCGATGAAATGGCGGTGCGAGTGGTGTGGGAAGCCCCACGAGGAGGACGACCCGCCCTGTGACAACTGCGGCCACGGCACCTTCGAGAAGGCCGTCCAGCCGGTCGGCCCGGAGTCGACCGACGACGACGTCCAGCCCGGCGGCTCCGTCTGGGTGTGCCAGGACTGTGGCCGCCAGCACCAGCGCAACTCCCCGCCCTGCAACCGGTGTGGGAGCGCCGACCTGGTCCGCGAACCCGTCGCCGACTCGGACCCGCTGGCCGACATCGAGACGAGCTGGCGGGACGTGATCGAACCGAAGTACGTCGCCGGCTACGCCGTCGTCGCGGTGCTGCTCGGCGTCATCGCCCTCGGCGGGCTCGGGATCGTGCCGCTGCCGGGCTTCGACACCGGTGCCAGCGGGTCACCGCCCGCGGTCCCCGCGGCCCCGGGCGAGGCCGACACCGCGGCGGGCCTCTCGCTGTCGGCCGTCGAGGACGCATACGTCGACGCGCTCAACGAGCAGCGGGCACGCGCCGGTGCCGGCGAGCTGACCCGCGACGCCGCGACCGACGAGGCCGCCGCCTACTACAACAAGGCGGTTGTCGAAGCGAGGGCCGGCGACGGGCCCGGCCCCGAGCGGGAGGCGTTCTCGCGGTTCGACCTCGCCTGCGAACGGCCCGCCGTGATGGCCTACCGCGTCGACTACGACCGCGTCGGGCAGTCGCTGGACGGCTTCGACAGTGAGCCGGCGCTTGCGCAGTCGCTGGTCGACAGCTACGCGATCCGGGGCATCCCCTACCGGAGTTCGGAGGCCGGCACCGTCGGCGTCGACGTCCACGTCGCGCCGGACGGCACCGTGTTCGTCACGCACGTGGTCTGCTGAGCAGCGAAAAGCCGGTCTACGCGGCCGCCTCGAACGCGTCGGTGAACGCGTCGGTCTTCTCGATGACACGGTCCGTGCCGTCCTGGAGGGCGTCGAGCGCGTCGACGTCCTCCTCGGTCTTGATCGTCAGCACCGGGTCGGTCTGTCCCCCGGACTGCTCGGGGTTGACGTCGTAGGTCGCCGCCTCGACGCCCTCGGTCTCCAGCAGCGCGCCCTTGATGACGTTCATGAACGTGTGGTCCTCGCCCGCGATCTCGATAGAGAGCTCGGTGTCGGACTTGTCGATGACGCGAAGGTCCATACCGATGTGTTCCGCCGTTGTGACCCATCAACGTGTCGCTTCGCCCTAGTCGCTCTCGCAGGCTCGGGCGCTCGAAGATCGGCCGACCAGTGACCCAGTTCGATCGCTGCCGCCGACCAGCGACGGAAGCCCTCGGCCGGGTCCGGGGCGCGCGACGAAACGCGCTCCCGGCTACCGTGGGTTCTACCACATCTGCAGCGGCCAGGACGCGTGTCGCTCGCGGACGCGAGCGACCGGGGAGGCGTGGGGACACACCCGCGAGCGCGCTCCGTCGCGCTCGCACCCGCGGCCTGGCGGACTGGAAGGGCGAACCGGGTCGCGGCGGGTGCGCGGGCACTATCCGAGCGGAACGCAGTGGAGCGAGGATATCCCGCACACCCGCCGCGAGCGGGTGAGGGCTTCCGAGTGGATGCCAGTGGTGTCGCTGTTGCTGACTACGGATAGCCACCGCGAGCGGGTGAGGGCTTCCGGGAGGTCGTCGAGGACGCCGTTTCCACTCGTGCCTGCGACCGAGAGCGAGCGGGTCCGGAATCTATCGACGGGTCAGACGAGCGCGTACACCATCAGCAGGAAGAAGTAGATCAGCACCAAGGCCCCGAGCGCCCGCAGGCGGAAGCTCCCGATCGCTTCCTCCTCGGCGGCGTGGGCCTCGCGGAACGCCGCGACCTCGTTGTCGTCCAGTTCGGCCGGATGGGTCTGACCGCGGTGCAGCGCCAGCAGGTCCTCGCGGGCGAACGGGCGGCCGCAGTACGCACACTCGAACGCCGGCTCGTCGTCGCCGGGGGCGTCGTACTCGTGGCCGGTGGTCGACTGGCTCATAGGTGCGGGAGCGGCACCTCCGGGCGGGAGACGACCCACAGGCTGGTCATCGTGTAGAACACCATCACGGCGATGAAGGGGTACTGCGAGCGGATGGCCTGCAGCCGGCCGGGGAACAGGTCGTAGGCGGCGGTGTGGGCGGCCCAGATGGCGACCAGGTGGCCGACGACGACCGCCGCGATGGCGACGCCGCCGAACCAGGCCGGGAGCCGGTAGAACGGGATCGTGGCGGGAGCGATCAGCGGCGAGGCGGTCGCGGCGACGAGCGTCGGCGCGAGCGCGAGGAAGTAGCCGACGTAGTGGGCGAAGTGGTAGCCGGCGGCGATCGCGAGCAGCGGCGGCGCGAACCGCTCGGCCAGCGTCGCCTCCGAGAGGTAGGTCTCGGCCGTCGCTTTGCTCGTCCGGACCGCGAGCCGGTAGACGCCGAGGAAGAGCCCGAAGCCCAGCAGCAGCGCGACGGGGTAGAGGACGTGGGCGGGCAGCCCCGCTTCGACCAGCGGCGTCGTCAGGTCCCGCCAGGCCGGCGTCGTCACCAGCCCGTCGTAGGTGGTCACCCACAGGAGCGCGACGACGAAGGCGACCTCGTCGGGCCCGTCGACGAGCCGCGGCGTCGAGAGGTCCATCCCGGGCAGGCGGAGGCGCAGGCCCGACTCGTCGCGGCCGATCGGCGCGACCCGGCCGTAGTAGCGGAACACCCGCTCGACGGGGTCGGCCTCGGCGAACCACGCCTCGCGGCCGAAGACGACCGCGCCCGCGAGCGTCACGACGGAGTAGCCCAGCACGGCGGTCGCGAGCAGCGGGGCGTCGTCGGCAAGCGGGCTGACGACTTCGAGCCAGACCAGTGCGAGCAGGCCGACGACGCCGGGCCACGCGCCCAGCCCGTCGGGATAGGGGCGGTCCAGCGACGGGAGCACGCCGGCGATCGTCGTCAGGGGGTTGAGGACGGTCCAGCTGTTGCCAAGCAGATACATCGACATCGCCAGCCCGGCCCACCAGCCGACCCAGACGAGGAGGATCGCGAGGTTGGCACGGGGCGTCGGCGGGCCGTAGAAGCCGACGACCAGGACGGTCGCGAACCCGACGAGTCCGACGGCCTGACCGAGCAGCCGCGGGACCCGCGTGCCGCTGTCGACGAGCGGGCGGCCCCAGCGGTGGACGCGACGGACGAACGAGCGGTCGGTGACGAACGAGGCCAGCAGGAAAGAGGCCCCGACGGCGGCCCCGCCGGTCGCGAGGAACAGCCACGTCGGGATGACCAGCGGCTCCCGGCCGCCGGCGGCGAGGCTCCCGCCGTGTGCGCTCGCGGTCCCGACGGCCAGCAGTCCCGCGCTGGCGACCAGTGCGCCGAGGAGGGCTCGCACCTGCCTCGAACGGTGTCCACACCGTGTCATCGTCGGCGTTAGGACCCTCCCGTCCCTGTACCTTCCGACATCCGCGCAGGCCGGGTCGACCGGTCACCGACCCGCGCGTTCGCTCCCCGCCGCCCCGGACCGGCGACCGGAGGGACCACGTCCCCGGTCGCGTGCGACGACGCCAACTCGGAGGTCGTGTCGAACCGGCCGCCGCGTCCGGAGAGCACGAAAGCTTTTGCGGGTGGCTGGCCGTGGCCAAGGTATGCCCACCGACCCAGACCCGACCGGCGAGCCCGACAACCCCGCGGCCGACGTAATGCCGTACTGGGACCAGGTGGTCGAGGACATGGCCGCGACGGCCGACGAGTACCGGGACCGCGACTGGACGGCACGGGAGATCCACCCCGGCGACGTCGCGGTGCGGACCGGCGACGTCGAGCGGACCGGGATCGAACTGCTCGCGCCGGACAACGAGTTCGACCCGGTCGCCGCGGCGTTCGACCGTGCCGGCGGGTTCGGACGCGCGGAGGTGTTCCGAGCCGATACCGGCGGGACGATCTACGCCGTGGTCGCGCTCGAAGACCCCGAGACGGAGACGGCGGTCCTGGTGCCGCTGTACTTCAGCCCCGGCGAGCACGAGGAGTTCGTCGAGGCCGCCCGGGCGGAGGGGGAGATCCGCGTCCACGTCCGACCGCTCGACGAGCGGCGCGTCCTCACGTTCACGATCGACGACCCCGAGCAGGTGCTCCCGTAGCCCGCGCGAGAGCCGTCCCGGGGCGACCACGGGGCCGACGGTTCAGACCCGCCCGGCGACCGGTCCGAGGTTCAGCGCGAGCCCGATCAGCAGGACGATCGTCCCGGCGACGAGGTTCGTGACGGTCCCGCCGAACACGACGGCCGGCGACCCCGCGGCCGCGAGGACGACGTAGCCGACGCCGACGACCGAGAGCGCGAGGCCGACGAGGCCGACGAGTATCGTCCCCGCCGGTCCGAACTGCCCGCCCGTGCGGTGCTCGTGTTCGTCGAGCGCGTCGTGCATCGTCTCCGTGACCCGCTCGGTGAGGCCCTCGACTTGCCCGTCGATGTAGGTGTGCAGCGTCTCCTCGTGGTCGCCCAGTTTCGCCGCTCGCTCGGCCAGCTGTTCCTCCTGTTCCTCGATCTCGGTCGCGCGCTCGTCGAGCGTCTCGGCCCGCTGTCGGAGCGTCACTTCCCGCTCGTCGAGGGCGTCCCGCCGGTCTTCGAGCTCGCGCTCGCGCTCGTCGAGCCGTTGCTCGCGCTGGTCCAGGTTCCGCTCGCGCTGGTCGAGTTCTTCGCTGCGGCTGTCGAGCCCCATCTCGCGCTCGTCGAGGCGGCGCTGCATCTTCGCGAACTCCCGCTGGCGCTCGGTCGGCGTGTCGGGAGCGTCGGTCTCCTCGTCCGCCTCCGTGACCGCCTCGTCACCGACCACCGAGGCCGCTACCGGCTCGCCGCTCTCCTCGTCGGTGGCGTCGCCGTCGGGCGGGTCTCCCTCTCGTTCGCCGTCCGCCTCCGGATCTGTCCCGTCTGACATCTGTGTTCACCTCGCGGGTGCAACGGCGAATAGACGGTTAGTTTGCCGGGGCCTACCGGTCCGAACGCGGTGACGGGCGGCGAGAAGAGCCAGGGGTGGGATTTGAACCCACGAACTCTCGATTACAAGTCGAGTGCTTGGACCACCCAAGCTCCCCTGGCGCTCGCGTCCGGTCGTTGCGGGGGGACCGTTTAGAGCGTATCGCTTTCGGTCGGCTTCGTCAGCTCCACGCGGTGGAGTTCGTACCCGTGGTCGGCGTAGAACGACCGGGCCGCCTCGTTGTCGGCCATCGCTTCGAGCGCGACGGTGTCGGCTCCGGACTCGGCGAGGTGTCGCTCGGCCGCCCGGAGGAGCGCGCCTCCGACCCCCTCGCGGCGGTGCTCGGGGACGACGTAGATGTTCTCGACGAGCCCTCGGGTCAGGGCCTGCTCGTACCGGCCCTGCTCGATGGTGGCCATGACGAACCCGATCGTCTCACCGCTCTCGTCGGCGAGCAGCAGGTCGTCGGCGACGATGCGCTGGAAGACCGCCTCCCGGATCGCGTCGCGGTTGGCCTCCGCCAGTAACTGCGATCCGTGGGCGCGCTGGTCGCGCGCGAGAGCGACCCAGAGGTCGACGACCCTGTCGGCGTCGTCGGAGGAAGCGGTGGTGATCTCCACGCTCGCGGTTGGCGGTCCGCCGGCAAAACAGTTGCCCGGGTCAGACGTCCCGACAGTCCACACAGAGCAGCTGTCCGTTGAACGAGGCGAGGTCGCGGGTGAGCGTCCCGCAGGCCGAGCAGATGCCCTGGTCCTCGAAGGTGTCGTCGACGGCCGTCGCCGTCCCGTCGGCCGCGGCCGACTGTGTCGCGGCCACCCGTCGCTCGTCGTCGTCGGCGACGTCGACGGTCGCCTCGCTCTCCAGTCGCGCCGACGAGAGGATGTCGCCCTCCGTCAGCGTCCCCAGCGGTTCGCCCTCCTCGGCGACGAGGACCCAGTCCGTCGACCAGGCGGCCATCCGGTCGCGAGCCTCCGGGAGTCTGATCGCCGGCGCGACCGTCGGGACCGACTCCGTCATCGCGTCCTCGACTGTCGCCGAGGCGGGATCCCCGTCCGAGACCAGATACCCCAGGATGTCCCGCTGAGAGACCACGCCGACCGGGTCGTTGCCCCGGAGGACCAGCGCCGTCGACTCGTCCTCGCGGACGAGCAGTTCCGTCGTCTCCAGCAGGTCGTCGGACTCGCTGACCCCGACGTACTCCCGGTTCATCACCTCCCGCACCGATACCGGCTCGTTCATACGTGAACGTACCACACGACCAGTCTAAAAGATACCTACACCACGCTTATGAGGTACGATAGCGTAGTCGAAGAACTGCCGCTCACTCGTGGACGGTGACGGTGTCCCCCGTCGCCCGGCACGACTCCAGTGCGTGTTTGGCGTCCATCCCCGCGTCGGCCGCCGTCCGCCCTCGACCGACGCCGACCTTCAGTTCGACGTCGACGGACTCCCGGACGTGCTCGACGGCGTCGTGGTAGGCGTCGGCGTCCAGCGACGGGCAGACCGCGATGACGTTGTCGCCGCCGACGAAGAAGGAGAGGGAGTCGTGGGCCTCGCGCATGTACTTCATCAGCGCGGCGTACCCCTGCTCGATCTGGATGAACGTGTCGAACTCGTTGAGTTCGTCGGTGTACTTCCCGGTCGCGTCGTCGACGTCGAAGTGCGCCAACTGGACGTCGGTGTCGGTCCGGAACTCCTCGTCGATGGTCTGCCCGCGGAGCACCTCGCGTCGGCCCTCGTCCTGGGCGCTGCCGGCCGCCTGAAGCTGGTCGGTGGCGGTGCCCAGCGCCGACGCGGGCGTGGTACCGGTCGCGACCGAGAGGCTCATCGTCACCGGGTAGCGGTTGCCGACGGACTTCTGGATCAGCGCGTGATCGCGCTCGTCGAGCCCGTTCGTGACGGCGATCATGTTGTCGAACCGCGAGAAGAAGACGTAGCCGTCGCGGTTGCCGAACAGCTGTGCGAGGTCGGCGTACAGTCGCGACTGCAGCGTCTGGAGGTCGACCTCTCGCCGCGGCTCCGGCGTCACCGTCCACGGCCCGTAGTTGTCGATCTGAACGTGGGTGACCTGCGTGTTCGTCACTGTTGCCCGACGTTGTGCTGCCGGGGCTATCGGTCTGTCGGAATCCGATCAGGCCCGTCCGCGTCCGACGATGCCCTGGCGCTGTAGCTCGACGGTCCCGGTCATCGAGTCGTACGTGACGACGCCGGTCGCGGTCAGCTTCGGGACGTGTTCGGTGTACAGTTCCTCGCGCATCGCCTCGCGGTCCGCCGTCGAGACCTCGGACTCGGCGCAGTCGTCGCGGGCGGCCACCACGGCCGCGGCGAGGTCGTCGACGACCATCGCACCCCGGTCGGCGAGGATCGACAGTGCGATCCGACGCTCGTCCGCGTCCAGCAGGTCGCTGACGACCGCGTCCGGTAGTCCCCCCGTCGTGTCGTTCGAGCCTCGCGTGGCCATACGCGCACGTACAACAGCCCCCTACAAGTATGTGTCGCGTCCCCACACCACACGCCGCGTGCGGAGCTACGCGTGTTCGAGGCGGTACGGCCAGAGGTCGGCCTCGCGCAGCGCCCGCCCGAGGGCCTTGTGGAACTCGGGGAAGTCGGCGAACTCCGCCTCGTCGACGTGCTCGAAGATCTCCTCGACGCTGACGACCGTCTCGTAGTCGATCCGGATCGGGTGGTCGCCGTACTGCTCGACGTACTCCTCGGCGGTCAGCGGGAAGTCCTCGTCCTCGTCGACCTTCTTCGCGAGGACGGCGTGTCCGTACTTCCGCCGGCCCTCGCTCCCTTCCTCACCGTCTGGGTCGTGCGGCCAGTCCATACCCGACCGTGAGACCAGCACCGGGAAAAGAATTGCTCTCCGCGCCGGTCAGAGGCGCTCGAACCCGCCGGTCCCGCCGCCGTCGCCCGAGCTGCCACCGGGACCGCCGCCGCCCCGCCGCAACAGCACCACGACGAGGAGGAAGACGACCAGTGCCGCCCCGACGCCGCCGGCGAGATACAGCGTGTCGATCCCGAGGACCGTCGAGGGGATCCCCCCCGGGAGGTCGCCGGTGTCGTCCGGCGGCCCGGCCGTGGTCGCCGTCGACGGGGCCGTCGTCCGCTCCGTCGCCGTCGCGGCCCCATCGTCGCTCCCGTTCCGGACCTGACTCTCGCTGATGATGAGCGTCCCGACGTCTCGGTCGTTGAGTCGGACACGGTATCTGTCGGATTCGGTCACGTCGTACCAGAGACTGACCGACCTCGACTCGTTGGCCGGGACCGTCACTGTCGTCGTGTTGACCGTCTCGCCGTTGACGATCATGTCCGCCTCGTACTGCCCGGCGATGGCCCCGTCGTTCGCGATCGTCCCGTCGAGGAGGATCCGCTGGCCGGCCGCCGAGTTCTCCGAGTTGAACGTCGCGTTCGTGATCTCGAACCGCGGCTCGAAGCGACCCACGGCGAACGTCGAGAACGTGTCCGCCCGCGCCTCGATGACGACGGACTCGGCCCGCTCGGTCACGACGCTCGTGTTCAACTGTTCCCAGGTCGAGCCGTTCCGGTGATAGATGCCGACCGTCTCGGCGGTCAGTCCCCCGTCTCGCAACCGGCCGCGGTCGATCGCGATCTGCATCGTCACCGCGTCGACCCCCTCGGTCGACCCGGTGGTCACCACCCCGAGAACCGTCGCGGAATCAGACGGCACGTCGACGTCGGCGGCCGCCGCACTGTCGTACGTGACCACCCGCTGAACGAACTGGTCCCGTTGTGCCACCAGGGTCCAGTTCTCGACGGCGATCGTCTGGTTCGCGGTCGGGAACGCGAGCCGGTACGGCTCCCCGACCGGGGCGTCCCCGGCCCGGACTTCGACCTCCTGTCTGTCGCCGGTGTCGTTCAGCTCGGTCGCCGTCACGCGGTCCACTCGCACGACGCCGGCCGTCCGGTCGTTCACGTTGATCCTGTACGTTCCAACGGTGTCGAAGCTCACGTTTCGGGTCACGACGGTCCGCTCACCCGCCTCGACGACGACCCGCTTCGAGGCGAACCTGGACCCGTTTCGTTTGAACGTCATCGTGTACCCCCCGGAGTCGTTGCCGAGGTTCTCCGCGACGCCGGTGACGGTGACGGTCTGACCGACGGCGACCGTCGTGTCGCTGACCCTCGCGTTCGCGAGGTAGATACTCGGCTGGGCTGCGGCTACCGGGACCGCCGTCGCTATCAGGAGGAGGGCTATCGCGACCGTCGCGACGCGTCGCAGTGTCTCGTTCGAGGACCGTTTCACTCGCAGCATCGGGTGAATCTGCCCCACCCAGCGGCTTAAAACCGCCCGGTAACCGCTGGTCGATCGGCGGCGCTCCGTCGGTGCCGCCGTGCTCGGAGCGAGGTACGGTGGGGCTGGGATTTGGACCAGAGGAAGACGGCTCCGCTCGGTCGCTCCCGCTCCCTGCGCGGGCTGCGACTTCCAGGGGTTCAGATTCAGTCACACCGTTCCTGCTCACTGTCGTTCGCAGAGGAGCGGTGGGGCTGGGATTTGAACCCAGGAATCCTCTCGGATACCTGCTCTCAAGGCAGGCGCAATAGGCCGCTCTGCCACCCCACCTCGGACTGCGATAGCGGACGGCTCCTCTAAGGACTGTCGATTACTCCCGGAGGAGTTCGAGTCCGTCGTCGGTCCCCCGGACGCGCAGCCCGAGTTCCTCGACGAGCGTGGTGGTCCGCGGCGGAACGACGCGGTCCGCGCGGTGGCGGGCGCGGAGCAGCGGGACGACCGTCCGGAGGTCGGCCGTGGTCTCGACGACCGGGACCGACGGGAGGAAGTCGACGGCCAGGTCGGCGTCGGTCGCCCGCTCGGTGAGCGTCTCGACGGTCGGCGGCGCGTAGGCGTCTTCGAAGTGGATCGGCTCGGCGAAGCCGGCGTAGTACACCCGCCCGTCGCCGGCGGGGCCGAGCACGACCTCGCTGGAGCGGAGCTTCATCGCGGCGCTGTCGATCTGCTGGCGGGCGAGCAGGCCCGACGCGGGCGTGACCGCGGCGGCGGTCTGGACCCCCTCGCGTTCCAGCAGGTGGGTGACGGTGTTGCCGACGCGGGCGGCGTGCGTGGAGCCGACCTGCACCTCGTAGCGGGCGTCGTCGGGGTCGTGCAGCGCCTCCGACAGCGGCTCCCGGAGGGCGGTCTCGGGGTCGACGCCGTCGGGGACCTGCTCGGGGGGCCGGTAGTTCACGAGCAGGTCCGCGCCGCTGGCCTCGACGGCGCGACACACGTCGCACAGCATCGCCGTGTAGAGCGCGGTCGCCTCTGCCTCGTCCAGTACGTCCCCGCGGAGGCCGGACGCCACGGCCCCCTCGACCGGCGGGTCCGCGAGCACTGCGACGGTTGTCATATCGCCCTCTCCGAGGGTCTGCGGTTAGTCGTTTCCGTTCTCGCGTCGCGACGGCGAGGCCTAGATTTATACCAGAAAGAGTCAAACTACTAACCACTCAGATGCAAACTCGTGACCGCACTGAGGGGAGGGGGGAGCGGACGACGACCTACGAGTGCGGGGGGTGCGGGGTCGAGTACCGGGTCGTCGGCGACGAGCAGCCCGTCGTCGTCTGCCCCGATTGTGGCGTCAGAGCGACGCTCACGGGGGACGCCGGCGCGCGGCGGGAGTACACCGTCGGCCGCGCGAAGTACCGCGAGGGACGCCGCCGACTGAGTGTGGCACTCGCCGCGTACGAGGACGGGGACCAGCCGCTCGCACGCGGCGACTTCGACGACGCCGCCGGCGACTTCGAGGAGGCCGTCGACCACTTTACGACGGCCGTTCGCCGGGCCGAGAGCCGGGCGGTCGGGATGCACTGCGACACGGCCCGGAAGAAGGCGACCTGTCTCTGGCAGGCCGCGCAGTGGCTCAGCGGCGCGTCGTGGGCTCGCGAACGTGGTGACGAGACCCGCGCGGCGGAGTTCCAGCACGACGCCCGGAACCGGCTGCAGGCGGCCGCGCGGTACGAGGACCCGCCGGAGCCGGACGCTCTCGGCGAGTCGTGACCGGTCGGCTGGCTGCCGGCGCTATCGGCCGCGCCGGCCCTTCGTCTGTCGGTAGTCCTGGCCCAGCACGTCGCTGAAGTGTTCGAGGAAGGCCGTCCGCTCCGCGTCGGTCTGTTCGGCGGGCGGGATCATCGGGAGGATCTCGAAGCCACGGCCCCGGATCGTCGTCGCGTGGCGCTCCCCGATGTCCAGCTCGTCGCGGCTCAGCGTGGTGTACTCGAAGGCCAGCTCTTCGAGGGGCCGCTGGCCGACCGGCAACAGCAGCTCTGGGTTGATCATCCGGACCTCGCTGTTGAGGTACGGCTCGCAGGTCCGGACCTCCTCGTCGGTTGCCGGGCGCTCGGGGTGGCGACAGCGCGTGATGTAGGTCAGGAACGTCTGTGCCAGCTCGGGCTCGGCGGCGTCGGGGTCTTCACAGAGGTCGACGGCGGCGAGGACGTCGAGCAGTCCTCGCTCGTCCTCGCCGGTGAACGGGACGCCGGACGCGTCGGCTCCTCGGCTCGGCGAGTCCCCGATGACGACGAAGTCGGCTCCGACGTCGCCGTAGCCGTGGACGACGTTCTCGCGGGTCTCACACAGCTCGGGACAGTTCCGGCACTCCTCGTCCATCCCGTAGGGGTTCGCCTGGGACTCCTGTTCGGCGTCCATTCTAGTCCTCGTCGACGCTCTTGGCCTGGGTCGGCGCGTCCTCGGGGTCGTTCTGCGGACTCGACGGGTGGTAGTCGGTGTCGTACTCGCCGGGCCGGTCGTCGAGGCGGTCGGGGTTGATGCGGCCGCCGAGCAGCATGAAGTCCAGCACCGTGCAGTACAGCATCGCCTCGACGACGGGGACCGCCCGCGGCGGCAACACGGGGTCGTGGCGGCCGGTGACGGTGATCTCCTTCTCCTCGCCGGTCTCCCAGTCGACGGTGGTCTGGGTCTTCGGGATCGAGACCGGCGGGTGCCAGGTCACCTCGCCGTAGATCGGCTGGCCAGTCGTGATCCCGCCCTGGATGCCGCCGTGGTCGTTGCCCTCCGGCACCGGGTTCCCGTCGTCGTCGAACTCCCAGTCTTCGTTGTACTCGCTGCCCGCGGTCGTCCGGGCATCGCGGCCGATACCGTACTCGAAGTCGTTGACCGCGGGGATGGAGTACATCGCCTGCCCGAGTCGCGAGGGGAAGCTGTCGAACCGCGGTGCGCCCAGTCCCGGCGGGACGCCGCGACACTCGAAGTAGATGGCCCCGCCGATGGAGTCGCCCTCGGTCTGGTACCGGTCGGCCAGTTCGCGCATCTCCTCGGCGGCCTCGGGGTCGGCACAGCGGACCTCGTTCTCCTCGCTGTGTTCGAGCATATCTTCGAAGGTGACCGGGCCGGCCTCGACGTCCCCGATCTGGCAGACGTGGGCCTTGATCCGGACGTCGTAGTCCGACTGGGCCAGCACCTGCTTGGCGACGCCGCCGGCGGCGACCCAGTTCACCGTCTCCCGGGCCGACGAGCGACCGCCGCCGCCCCAGTTCCGGGTCCCGAACTTCGCCGAGTAGGTGTAGTCGCCGTGGCTGGGTCGGGGGGCCGTGATGAAGGGTTCGTACTTCCCGGAGCGGGCGTCCTTGTTCTGGATGACCATCCCGATGGGCGTCCCCGTGGTGTAGCCGTCCTGGACACCGGACTTGAGCGCCACCTTGTCGGGTTCGCCGCGCGAGGTGGTTATCATCGACTGGCCGGGCTTGCGCCGGTCGAGGTCCTGCTGGATCTCCGCCTCGGAGAGCTCGACGCCGGCGGGCACGCCCGAGACCGTACACCCCATCGCCTCCCCGTGGGACTCGCCGTAGGTCGTCATCCGGAAGAGACGACCGAACTCGTTGCCGTTCATTACCTGCGTGTCGGGGATGGGGGCATTTGAACCTTGTAGATGTTCGGGGGCGGGCAGCCGGGGCGGCCGACAGCGAGACGCCCCTCAGCGCAGCCGAACGCCCAGTCCCTCGAGTACGTCGAAGAAGTCCGGGAACGACACGTCGACGTGCTCGGCCCCCGTGACGGTGGTCTCGCCGTCGGCGACGAGCCCGGCGACGGCCAGCGACATCACGATCCGGTGGTCGGCGCGGCCGTCGACCGTCGCGCCCCGCAGCTCGCTCTCCTCGCCGTAGACGACGAGTTCGTCCTCTCGCTCCTCGACCTCGGCACCGAGCTTCGTGAGTTCCTCGGCCATCGCGCTCACCCGGTCGGTCTCCTTGTAGCGGACGTGCTCGGCGTCGGTGATACGGGTGACGCCGTCGGCGGCCGCGCCCAGCGTCGCGATGGTCGGCAGGAGGTCCGGCGTGTCCTCGACGCCGACCTCGACGCCCGAGAGGTCGGAGCGCCGGACCGTGATCTCGCCCGCCTCGCGGTCCCAGTCGAGGCCGGCCCCCATCCGCTCCAGGGTCTCGACGATGGCGGCGTCGCCCTGTGCGCTGGGGAACGCCGAGGTCACGGTCAGTTCGTCCTCGGTGGCCAGCGCGCCCGCGGCGAGCAGGTAGCTCATCGAGGAGAAGTCGCCGGGCACGTCGTACGCGTCGCCGGCGTCGTAGGTCTGGCCGCCCGCGACGCTGTAACCGTCGTCCGTCTGTTCGGCGTCGACCCCGAAGGCGTCGAGCACTTCGAGCGTGATGTCGACGTACGGCGAGGACTTCAGCCCGGTCGTCAGTTCGACGTCGATCCCCGCGTCGGTGACCGCGCCGGCCATCAGCAACGCGGTGACGTACTGCGAGGAGACGTCGCCGGGGATGGCGACGTGCCCCCCACCGACGTCGCCGCCGACGACCAGCGGGGCCTGACCGTTGGCCCGCGTGCTCTCGGCGCGGCCGCCCAGTTGCTCGATGGCGTCCAGCAGCGGCCCCTGGGGCCGCGAGCGAAGGGAGTCGTCGCCGGTCAGGACCGTCAGTCCCTCGCCCAGCGCGGCGGTCGCGGTCACCAGTCGCGTCGTCGTCCCGCTGTTGGCGCAGTCGATCACGTCGTCCGGCGTCTCGGGCCGGCCGTCGAAGCCCGTGACGGCGAGCGCGCTCTCGTCGCTGCGGTCGACGATGCCGCCGTAGGCCTCGACGGCCCGCATCGTCGCTCGCGTGTCGGCGCTCACGAGCGGGTTCCGGACGGTCGCGCCCTCCGAGTGGCCCGCCGCGAGGATAGCACGGTGCGTGTAGCTCTTCGACGGCGGGGCCTGTGCGGTCCCCGAGACCGTCGATTCGCCGATGGTGACGTCCATACCTCCGGCCTTGCGGCCGGGCGACAAGAGGCTACCGCTCTGTGCGAACTGGCCGCGAGCCCGGAGCCCGATCAGCGCCCGACGGCCCCGACGACGAACGCGACCAGCGGGACCGCGACGGCCACGTGGAGGGCCACGAGGACCGCCTGCCCCGTCGCCGTGACGCCCAGGGTCGGTGCGACGGCGACGACGGGCACCAGCATCCCGACGAAGACGACGCCGGCCAGCACCGTGAAGTTCCGCACCGGGCGGTCGGTGAACCGTACCAGGGCCGCGTAGGCGACGGCGGCACCCGTGCCGGCGACGACGGTCGACGCGACGATCGGCACGGCGGCGAACGGACTCGTCGCCCCGGTCACGCCGAGCGGGAGCGCGAGCGCCCCGGCGATACCGGCGACCAGCAGCGCCGCGACGGCCGCGACGAGGACGCCGAGCGCCGTCCGACGCGCGAGTTCGCCGCCCGTGGTAGCGATGGGGGATAGTGAAGTGATAGCTGCCATACGGGGACTACGTCGGCAGAGCTGATAAAGTAGTAACTGACCTACGGGTTCTCGCACGGGCCTCGCCCCGTGCTATCGGCACTCGAAGGCCGCCCGACGGCCTCGCTCGGTGCGAGCGCATAGTTTCGCCGGCACGGCCAGGTCGGCGACCAGCGCCCGACGGCTCCTCGGCCTGTCGTCATACGAGCGGTCGTCGGAGCAACGGTAAGGGGTCCGTCGGCGGTGTTACTGCACGTCCGCGCTGGACGCGCGCTGGAGCAGGTAGACGGCGACGCCCCCGAAGACGGTCCCGAGGGCCAGCAGGATCGCCACGGCCGGGACGACGGTGTTGAGCAGGTCCCCGACGCCGAGGAGGCCGCCGAAGTCGAGCCCGTAGTCGGTCACTTCGATGACGGTCATCACGTCTCGGCCCAGCATGATGGCCCGCGCGGCGTCGACGCCGTAGGTCACGGGGTTGAACCGGGCGACGACCTGGATCCACTCCGGCAGGACCGACAGCGGGAGGAAGGCCGTCGAGACGAACAGCAGCGGGAACTGGAGCAGGTTCGCGCCGATGATGGTCGACTCCTGGTCCTTCGTGACGACGGCGAGGGCGTTCGACAGCGCGGTGAACCACAGCGAGAAGAGGATCCCGACGGCGACGATCCCCGCTGCGCCCGTCAGTCCGGTCGCCACCTCCGCGCCCAGCAGCGTCCCGAGGCCGATGATGATGGCGATCTGTGCGCCGATGCGGACCAGTTCGGCGGCGGTCTTCCCGAGGAAGACGGCGGCCCGGTTCATCGGACTCACGAGCACCTTCTCGAACATCCCGTTCTCGATGTCGTTGACGAGGCCGACGCCGGAGGTGGTGGCGGCCGCCAGCGCCACCTGCATACAGATCGCGGGCACCAGATACGTCTCGTAGGAGATGTTCGCAGCGCCCTGATTGACCGCGCCGGTCGCCACCTGACCGAACACCTGCGTGAACAGGACGAGGAAGATGATCGGCTGGACGAGGGAGACGACCAGCACGAAGGGGTTGCGGACCGCCTTGATGTTCCACCGGACGAAGTTCACCCAGAAGTCCCCGAGGAAGGAGTTCCCGGACCGGGGCACCCGATCCGTCTCCGCCGCGGCATCTGCCGGCGGCGTCGAGTCGTCGCCCGGCGTGCTCACGGGTCGTCACCCCCGTCGACGGCGACGGTCTCGGTGGTCGGCCCCGGCTCTGCGCCCTCGACGTGGTCGCCGGTGATGGCGAGGAACACGTCGTCGAGCGTCGGCGCACGGACGTTGAACCCTGTGACGACGACGCCGGCGTCACGGAGCGCGACCAGCAGGTCCGTCCCCCGGGAGCGAGCGCGCTCGGAGGTGACCGTGATACCGCCGTCGGTCACTTCGACCGCGGCCTCGTCCTCGAAGAGGTCCCTCTCGCGGGCGACACGGGCGGCCTGCCGTCTGTCGTCCTCGTCGCCCTCGACGTCGACGTCGAGGATCTCGCCGCCGACCGTCCGCTTGAGTTCCGCGGGCGATCCCTCCGAGACGATCTCGCCGTCGAGGATGACCGAGAGCCTGTCACAGAGGGCATCGGCCTCCTCCAGGTACTGGGTCGTGAGGAAGATGGTCGTCCCGCGGTCGTTGATGCGCTCGAAGTAGTCCCAGAGGCGGTTGCGGGCCTTCGGGTCCAGCCCGGTCGTCGGTTCGTCGAGGAAGACCAGCGGCGGCCGGTGGACGAGCGCCGTCGCGGCGTCGAGGCGCTTTTTCATCCCGCCGGAGAAGTCGTCGGCGCGCTTGTCGGCCACGTCCGCGAGGTCGACGAGGTCCAGCAGTTCGTCGATGCGGTCGGCGCGGTCCCCCCGCGGGACGCCGTAGGCGTCACAGGCGAACCGGAGGTTCTCGCGGGCCGTCAGTTCCGGGTCGACGCTCGTCTCCTGGGCCATATAGCCGACCGTCTCGCGGACCGCTCGGCCCTCGGTCTCCACGTCGAAGCCGTTGACCCGGACGGTCCCGGCCGTCGGGCGCAGGAGCGACACCAGCATCTTGATCGTCGTCGTCTTGCCCGCGCCGTTGGGGCCGAGAAAGCCGAAGAACTCCCCCTCGGGTACCGTGAGGTCGATGCCACGCACGGCCCGGGTCCCGTCGGCGTAGGTGAGCTCGACGCCCTCGGCCACGATCGCGTCGTCGGTCACGGGCGGAGACAAGCGCGCCACCGACAAATACTGTCCCGTCCCGACTCCCTCGGTAACTACGACACCAGGTAGCCACGGCGCTCGGGCCTGTTCCGGCGGCTCCGCGCCGTCCATATCGTACCGCGTGGCCCACTGACGGAGTTGCGCGAACACCGGCTGGAGATCCGCGGCCTTCCGGTGGCCTCGTACTCCCCACGGGATCTCGTCGTCGGCGGTGCGGTCGACGAGTCCCGCGGCCGCCAGTTCGCCGAGCCGCGTCGCGAGCGTGTTCGGTGAGACGCCGAGTCGCTCCTCCAGTTCGGTGTACCCCCACGGCCGGCGGTCCTCGCGGGCGGGGGCGAAGCGGGACGGCCATCGTATGCGAGCGACCGCGGAGCGCGAGCAGGCCGCTGGCCGGGTAGCAGCCGCCGTAGTCGCCGGGGATCGGTGGGCCGGTCCGCCGGGTCGGTCGTCGGTTATGAGCGACCGTCGGGAACTACCGCTCTTGGTCCTTCGTCGCTCACTCCGGATCGGGATCGCGTCCGGCGGACAACAGCAGCTCCGTCGGGCGACTCCCCAGCGTCGCGAGGAGGTTACAGAGGTTCAGTGCGGCGAGCAGCGCGACGAGACCGAGGACGGCGAGCCCGACGGCCTCCGGCAGCGTGTCGACGGCACCGATACCGAGCCGGTAGGTCACGCCCGGCTCGTCGTAGACGAACGGGGCGGCCAGCAGCGCGGTCACGAGCGACCCGGCGGTGACGACCACCGCGAACGAGAGGACGCCGAAGACGAACTTCCAGAGCACGACCCCGACGCTGGTCCAGGTCGTCGGCTCCGAGAGGAACCGCTTCAGTGCGGCTCCCCAGTCGTCGGGCAGCGCCGGCTCGTCGGTCAGCCGTTCGAACGTCGCCGGTCCGGCGACCTCGCGGTCGAGCAGGAGGCGGGACTGGCCGGCCTCGAACCACGAGACGGCGGTCGTTCCGAGCAGCGTCAGGAGCAACAGCGGCACGCCGACGAGCGTGAACGCGAGCGCCCCGCCCGTCGACGCGGCGGTGGCGAACCCGACGAAGTACGCGAGTCCAAGGGGGAACGCGAGCAGGAGGTAGGCGAGTCGCTTGTAGGTCGATACGCGCAGCGGGGCGGTGACGAACCGGGTCAGGGCGTCACCGGGGGCGACGGAGTGTCCCATACGTATCGGTGGTCGCACCGCGTCCCGGTATAACCGCGTCGTCGGTTGCGAACGCGGCAGTCGGGCGAAACGGTTTTATATCGGAAGGGAGCCGCCGGCCAGCACCACCGGCGGCGGTAGCCCTTTGCCGGCGAGGCTCACACCGGACTGTATGGACCCCGATCTGACCACGCTCGACTCGTATCTCGACGACGCCGGCGTCGACGGCTACCTCCTCGACGCGGACTCGGAGGTGTCCGACCAGTACTACCTCTCGGGGTTCGACGCCCCCGATCCGTTCGTCACGCTGTACGACGGCGAGACGCACCTGCTGTTCCCGCGGAGCCTCGAGTACGGCCGCGCGAAGCGGGAGGCCCGCGCCGACAGCGTCCAGCGGTACGTCGACTTCGACCACGCCGAACTCGTCGAAGCACACGGCCCGGACGAGGCCGTCTCGCACGTCCTCGCGCGCTTCCTCGGCTCCTACGACGTCGACAGCGTCGCCGTCCCGCCGCGGTTCCCGCTGAAGACGGCCGACGGCCTCCGCACTCGGGGGATCGAAGTCACGGCCGACACCGAGGGCGTCGTCACCGAGATCCGCGCCACCAAGACCGACGAGGAGATCGACCACGTCCGGACGGCACAGCGGGCCAACGAGGCCGCGATGGCCGCTGCCGAGGAGCTACTGGACGCGGCGACGGTCGCCGACGACGGCACGCTCGAACACGAGGGCGAGCCACTGACCAGCGAGCGCGTCAAGGAGGAGATCGAGGTGACGCTGCTGCGCCACGGCTGCTCGCTCGACGAGACCATCGTCGCCTGCGGGGGCGACGCCGCCGACCCTCACGACCGCGGGAGCGGGCCGCTGTCTGCCGACGAGCCGATCATCGTCGACATCTTCCCGCGGGACAAGGCGACGAAGTACCACGCCGACATGACGCGGACCTTCTGCGTCGGCGAACCGAGCGACGCGGTCAGGGAGTGGTACGACCTGACCGAGCGGGCGATGGCGGCGGCGTTCGACGCGCTGGAACCGGGCGTGACCGGCGAGGCGATCCACGCCGCGGTCTGTGACGTGTACGAGGAGGCCGGCCACCCGACGCTGCGCAGCGACGACCGCACCGAGACGGGGTTCATCCACAGCACGGGCCACGGGGTCGGCCTCGACGTCCACGAACTGCCGCGGCTCTCGCCCAACGGCGGCGAACTCGAACCGGGCCACGTCGTCACCGTCGAACCGGGCCTGTACGACCCCGAGGTCGGCGGCGTCCGCATCGAGGACCTCGTGGTCGTCACCGAGGACGGCTACGAGAACCTCACCGACTACGAGAAGCGCCTGGTCGTCTGACCCGCCGGAGTTCCGCTTGGCGGACCGTGCGAACTAGTGTCGGTGCAGAATCCAACATTAACTTTTATTATAGACTGGGCGGAAGGGACTGGCACCGATGCTCGTACTCATCGCCGACGCCGCAGCCACGATCCCGACGACAGACTTCGAGACATACCGCGACACGACACCACCGACAGAATGAGCACACGACAGCCGACGACCGACGATCCCTTCACGACCGCCGCTCGCACCGAGCCACGGACCGAACACGACGCGACGACCGAGCCCGACGCCGAGCCGCCCCGGACCGAACCGGACCGGTCCTCGCGCTCGGCGGGCGCGCCGATGCTGTTCTCCCCGTCCAGTTCCGCGACGGCCGGCCAGTTCGACACGACCGCCGACCAGCCGTAGCCGAGGGCACAACCGTTTTCCTCGCGGCCGGTCTGACTCCGGTATGGCCGACTACACGACGGTCTCGATCCCGAAGGATCTGGCCGACCGCGTCGAGGAGACCATCGAGGGGACGAGTTTCTCGAGTACCTCCGACCTCGTTCGGTTCCTGCTGCGGAGCATCGTCGTCCAGCACCAGCGACAGGGCGAACTGACCGAGGCGGAGTTCCAGGACATCACCGACCAGCTCCGGGACCTGGGGTACCTGGAGTAGCTACGCCAGCGACTCCTCGGGCGGCTCGACGTCGAGGATGGTGACCCGCTGTCGCCGTCCCGAGCGGTCGAACGCCCCGAAGTCGTCCTCCTCCCACGGCGGGATGGCCACGAACACCACCTCGTGGAGGTCGTCCTCCTCGGTGACGCCCAGTAGCCCGCCGGGGTGTGAGACGAACCGCCCCTCGGTCTGACCCGCGGGCGTCCCGAGGTCCATCCCGAAGACGGCGTTGACCGAACTGCCCGCCGAGGGGAGGTAGAAGTCCGTGAACACGGGCGTCTCGTCGTCGAGGTCGGCGTCGGGGAGGTCGCCGGCCGGCGTGACCGACAGCGAGATGGTGACCTCGTCGGGTTCGGCCTCGCTGGCCAGCCGCAACAGCGTCTCGACGAGTCCGCGCGTGACGTAGACCACACTCCGAGTAGGCGGGGACGCGGTTTAACCCCGTCGCCGACCCTACCCGAAGACGAGGGACTGGACGGTCTTCGCGAACAGCTGTGGCGACCGACGCCGGGACCCCCGGAGCGCGTCCCGGAGCGCCTCGCCCGCGTCCTCCAGGACCCCTCGCCCGTGTCCGACCAGGATCTGCTCGGGCGTCAGTCGGGACAGCTTCTTCGGCGGTGTGAGCCGCCGCACCGGATGGACGCCGAGCCGTTCCCCGGGGGCCAGGAAGAACTCCGCGGTCCCGACGGACTCCGCGACGACCAGCGTGTCGTCGTCCTCGCCGTACAGCGCGGCCTCCTGCCAGAACGGGTTCTCGACCACCTCGTGGACGCCGTAGTCGGTCCCGGGGATCTGACGCCCGACGCGTTCGACCGGGGCGTCGAGGTCGCTCTCGACGCCGGACATCCACTCGGGGACGTACACCGGGACGTCGTGGCGGGTCGCGACCGCCGCGCAGTCTCGCTTGTGGCGGTCGAGCAGGAGGACGACGCCGGCGACCTCGCCGAACTCGGCGAGGAGGTCGTCGATGCCCTCGGCGTCGACGGGGTCGACGACGAGCGCGCCGGCGTCCGTCCCGAGGACGTGGCTCGCCCGCTGCATATCCTCGTCGGGGTGGGCGAGCCAGCCCGCGCCACGGTCCCAGCGGTCGATCTCCTGCCAGTCCGTCGCCGCGTCCGAGGCTTTCATCGGCATACGACGGATTTGGTGACGCGGCCGGATAAAGGGTACAACCCCGGCGGTGGGGACCCCGCCCCGAGGCGTCGGGTCGCGCCGGGACGTCACCGGCGCTTTTCACCCGGGCTGTCCTACCCTCGGCATATGCTCTCCACCCCCGAGTGGCTCACGCTGGAAGTGAAGTACACCGACCGGATGACGGCGTTCTACGACGCGTTCCTCGAACTCGACGTCCAGCGGGAGACGGCCGACGCGGCGGTGCTGACCGCGGGCGAGACGGAACTGCGCCTCCAGTCGCCCGGGCCGGTCCCGCGCGGCGGGCTCCACACCCACTACGCGCTGACCGTCCCCGAGCGGGAGTACGACGACTGGTACGACCGCCTCGACGAGCGGTTCGATCTGGTCGAGGAGACGTTCGGCGACGCCCGCTCGCTGTACTTCTACGACCCGGAGGGCAACTGCGTCGAACTGGGCGAGCGGCGGTCCTCGGGCAGCGGCGTCACCGGACTGTTCGAGCTCGTCCTCGAAGTCGAACAGCTGGACGCCGCCGTCGAGTTCTACCGGTCGCTTGGCTTCGAGCTGGTCGACGACGGCCGCGACGAGGGCAGAGTGCGACTGACGACGGGCGAACTCGACCTGGAGCTGTGGGCACCGCGACTCGGGATCGCCGACGCCCGCGGGGGTGTCCACGTCGACTTCGGCGTCGCGGCCGACGACCCCCGGTCGATCGCCGACGGGGTGGCAGACGAGGCGCGCGCGGTCACCTCGGTCGACGAGGGGGTACGCGTTCGCGACCCGGACGGGCACTACCTGACGCTGGTCGGCGATTCGTGACGTTCTCCGCCCCCGAAACACGAGTGTAGTTCACGAACGTCGTCTTCCGCTCGTCCGCCGTTTCATCCGTGATAACGTGGCACACAGATATTTATAGGATAGTAGCAGTTGGCAAGTTATGCTGGACACCACTCTGAAGCTGCGAGCGGTGTGGCTATCGGCGCTGCTCGTCCTCTCACTGCTCGCGTTCGGTGTCGGGACCGTACCCGGCGGTGCGGTCTCCGGCAACGTCGCGTCGAACGCGGCCGGCAACGCCGAGGTGACCACCTCCCAGACCGTGGCCGGGAAGGCCGCGGACTACTCGGTCAGTGCCAGCTACGACCGGCTGAGCCAGGACGCCGAGACCGTCCGCGTCAACTTCACCGGAACCGGCGCGAAGATGACCTACGCCACCGTCCGGGACGGGACCGTCACGGTCTCGGCTGGCGGGCAACAGCGGGAGGTCGTCGTCAGTTCCAGACAGGTCGTTGAGAACGGTGCGGCGGTGGACATCACCCTCGCCGAGAGCCTGAAGCGCGGCAGCTCGCCCACGGTCTCGTTCACCCTCGAGAACGTCTTCAATCCGGGGACTGCGGGAGACTACGACGTGACCGTCGACGCTCGGTCGAGCGGGACGACCGTCCAGCGGGCCGACGACCAGGTGTCCATCATCGAGGGCGGTGACATCGCGGGGACGGTCGAACACCCCGACGGCTCCGCCGTCACGGACGACAGTACGGACGTCGACATCATCGACCCTGACACGGGCAAGACGGTCGAGCGTGCGAGTTACAGCGCGTCCACGGGTCGCTACACCGCCACCGTCCCCGGCGGAACGTACGACGTCGAGGTGACGTCTGACGGCTACGCACGGCAGGTGCGGACGGTCAGCGTCGCGAACGGCGGGTCGGTCACGCAGGACGTGACGATGGACCACGGCGGTTGGCTCAACGGGACCGTGACAGACGGGTCCGGGACGCCGCTACGGGGGATCACCGTCGAAGCGGTACGGACCTCGACGAACACCGTCGCCGCGTCGACGACGACGGCCGGCGACGGGTCGTACTCGCTCGCGCTTGACCCGGACGGCACCTACGTCGTCCTCGCGTCGCTGACCGACTCGGACGACTACGACACGGGCTTCCGTGAGGGTGTCGGCGTCACGGACGGCGCGACGACCACGGTGAACCTGACGACGCCCGAGATCCCCGACGACGGGACCATCAGCGTCTCGGCGACGGGTCCCGACGGAACCCCGATCACCGGTGCGACGGTCAGCTACCGGAGTTCGGACTACCGGTTCGGCAGTCGGACGAAGACCGATCTGAACGGTGACGCAAGCATCAGCACCCCCGCCGGGACCTACCTCGTGCGCATCACGACCTCGGCCTACGGGACCAGGGTCGTCCGGGGCGTCGCTCTCAACGAGAGCGGGACCGCCGACGTGAGCGTCACCTTCCGGAAGCCGGCGACCATCTCGGGGACCGTCTCCGCCGAGACCGGATCGGTGCCGAAGGGGACGATGGTCCTGATCAGCGACGGCGAGAGCTTCTACCCGGTGCAGGTGACCCGAGGGAGTTACAGCAAGACCGTCCCGCCGGGCGACTACACCGTCTCGGTGTTCGCCCGGGGCAAGAGCGCCCCGACGGCCGCGGTGAACGCCACGGCCGGGGAGACGAACACGAGCGACTTCACCCTGGAGAAGGCGTCGATCGAAGCCTCGAACGTCACCATCACGTCCGGCCCGGGCGACGGGTCGAACCTCGGCCTCCGGACGGACCTGCAGTCGGGACTCGTGCAGCTACAGCTGGTCGACGAGTCCTCGTACTCGGGCCAGGGGGTCGGGAAACCGGACAACCTCACGAGCCTCGGCGTGACCAGACAGACCGAGTTCCGCATCACCCTCACGGTGAAGAACTTCGATCCCAACTCGCTGATCTGGGGGCTCCGCAACGCCAGCTGGGAGACCTCGCCCAACGCGAGCGTCGCGGACGGGACCGACATCACCATCACGGGGTCGACGGTCGACCTCCAGGCGGTGTCGTCGAAGGGCGTCGGGCCGCTGTTGTTCCAGAGCCCGTCGACGATCTCCTGGCCGAACGGTCGGAACGCGGCCGCCGATATGGGCTTCACCCGGACGGTCTACTTCGGCCTGTTCGACCTCTCGACGGTGCCCGGCCCCGCCCAGAACAACCTCAACGGGATCAGTACGACGACCAACGCACAGCGGTTCGCGCCGCCGACCTACGACAACGGGTCGCTCCAGGTGTGGATGGCCGCCCCGAGCAAGAACGAGACCGGCGGCAAACACACCGGGTTCTACCAGGCGACGATCCCGGACTCCCAGCTGAACGAGTGGGGCGTCGACGACCCCGAGACCGAACTCGACGTCTCGTTCAAGGACCAGCCCCGGACGTTCACCGTCACCGAGACCGCCGACGGCGCTCGCATCCTCATCGAGAACATCAGCTACTCCGCGGGATACGCCGCGATCTCGCCCAACGAGACGGCGATCGGCAGCGGCGGCGGCGGTGGTGACACGACGACGGACCCGACCGACGACGAGACGACCAACACGACCGCCTCCAACGAGACCGCGCTCAACGAGACCGCGGCCGACGACACCGTCGACAACGCGACCGACCCGGTCGTCGCGGTCTCTGCGGTCCGGAACGGGAGCACCGGACTGGCGACGGCGGCGGTTGCGACCGTCACAGCGAACCAGACCGTCTCGGTCGCGTTCGAAGACGCCGACCGGGAGGTGGCCTCGGAGCCGTTCACCGTCGCCAGGGTCAACGTCACCGCCGCCACCGACGTCGAGTCGCTGTCGGTGAGCGCCGGCCGGCCGTCCGAGACGGTGGCCGACGTGCCCGAACTCTCGGCGGCACGCGAGGCCGCGGCGGTCGAGTACGTCGAGATCGACACGAGCGCCGCGGCCGCGAACGTCTCCTCGGCGACGATCACCGTCGCGCTGAACGAGAGCGAGCGCGAGGCGCTCGGCGTCAGCCGCGAGAACGTCACGGTGTACCGCTACCACGACGGCTGGCAGGCGCTGAACACGACCCACGTCGGCGACGGCGAGTACCGGGCCGAGTCACCCGGATTCTCGACGTTCGCCGTCGGCGGGCCTCAGTCGACCCAGCAGTCCACCGAGACGAACCCGGCGGCTCCGACCGAGACCGAGAGCCCGACGGAGACTGAGACGGAGACGGCGACCCCGGAGACCCCGACCTCGACGGAGACGGCGGCTCCGTCGACGGCGGCGGACTCCCCGACCCCGACGACCGGGAGCGGACCCGGGTTCGGCGTCGTCGCGGCCCTGCTCGCGGTCCTCGCGACCGCGCTCGCCGCGCGGACCCGGCGGTAGGCGGTCGCCGGAACACTCGTCGGGCGACGGTCGGCGTCACGCCCTCCGTCGCCCTGACCGCGTGCAGCCGCTCAGAGCCGGTCGGTGTCGATGTCGACGCCCGGCGGCGTCACGACGAGAAAGCCACGGAAGTGCATCAGTTCGCCGCCGGCCTCCTTGACCGGCCGGGCGAACCCGGCGGCGAGTTCGTTCAGGTCGCCGTCGACGTTCAGGACCAGCGCCCCCCCGTCGTCGACGATCGAGAGCCACTCGTCGTCGTCGGTGGTGCCGTCGAGCACGCCCAGGACCACGCGGTCGCTCCCCCCGTCGCCGTCGTCGTCGAGGTCCATCTGGTCCTCGACGGCCTGTAGGTCGAGCCCCTCGAAGTCGCTCATACGCCAGGAGAGACGCCACGACGGCAAAAATCCTCGGCCTCCCGTCTGACGCGCGTCGTCCGTCCGGCGGTCCGTCCCGAACATTCGTGATGTTCTGTCCGATGGACAACTATAAGTACCGGAAGGGACCAGATACGGGTGCTTATGTCCAACAACGAGGGCACGTCGGGAACCCCGGCGGATCGAGTTCTTCCAGGGCACACTGGATTCCACGTCTGAGATCTCAGACGCACGCATTTTCGACACCACGCTGCGAGACGGTGAGCAGTCACCGCGCACGTCGTTCAACTACGAGGACAAACGCGAGATAGCCGCGCTGCTGGACGAGATGGGGACCCACGTCATCGAGGCCGGCTTCCCCGTCAACTCCGACGCGGAGTTCGAGGCGGTGCGGGACATCGCGGAGTCCACACGGGTGACGACCTGCGGGCTGGCACGCGTGGTCGAGAAGGACATCGAGGCGGCGCTGGAGTCGGGTGTGGATATGGTCCACACGTTCGTCTCGACGTCGGACGTACAGTTGCAGGATTCCATGCACGCGACCCGGCAGGAGGCGCTGGACTCGGCGGTCGAGTCCGTCGAGCGCATCGTCGAGGCCGGGGCCGAGTGTATGTTCTCGCCGATGGACGCCACCCGGACGGACGAGGACTTCCTCGTCGAGGTCATCGAGGCCACGTCCGCGGCCGGGGCCGACTGGATCAACATCCCCGACACCTGCGGGGTGGCGACGCCGAGCCGCTTCGCCGACCTGATCGCGAAGGTCGACTCGGTGACCGAGGCCGGCATCGACGTGCACACGCACGACGACTTCGGGCTGGCCTCCGCCAACGCCATCTCCGGCTACGAGGCCGGCGCGGCCCAGTCGCAGGTGTCGGTCAACGGCATCGGCGAGCGGGCCGGTAACGCGGCCTACGAGGAGGTCGTGATGTCGCTGGAGTCGCTGTACGACGTCGACACCGGCGTCGACACCACGCGCATCACGGAGCTGTCACGCATCGTCGAGGAGAAGTCCGACATCCCGGTGCCGGCGAACAAGCCGGTCGTGGGCCGCAACGCCTTCTCCCACGAGAGCGGCATCCACGCCGCCGGCGTCATCGAGAACTCCGACACCTTCGAGCCGGGGGTCATGACCCCGGAGATGGTGGGGGCCGAGCGCGAGCTGGTGCTGGGCAAGCACACCGGTGCCCACTCGGTCCGGGAGCGGCTCGTCGACGCGGGCTACGACCCCAGCGACGCCGAGGTCCGGGAAGTGACCCGCCGCGTCAAGGAGTTCGGCGCGGAGAAACAGCAGGTCACGATGAGCGAACTGGAGCGGTTCGCCGAGGAGGTCGGCGTCGAGCGGGAAAGCGAGGAGGTCCGGGCGTAGGTCCTATGTCCGCGCCTCCGGTCGCGACGAACGGGCAGCAGCGGCGCGCAGTGCCGACGCCGTCCCGGGTTCGCCAGCCCCTCTCACGGAACGTTTATTATGGCTGGCGGACAGAGAATCGACGTGATGACGGCGCGCGCTGGCGACCGGGTCCGACCCGCGACCAGCGGCGCGCTCCTCCTTCGCGACGAGCGTATTGTAGGGGCGGTATAGCCCCTCACACACCTCTTTCCTCGCTACCCGTACCGACCATCTACCACCCAGCAGAGACGCCAGCTATGCACACACCACACGCACGCTATCGACCACGAACCGGAGGGACAGCATGAGCGAGCGCGCATCGGTCCCACGAGCAGAGGAACAGCCCGACGAGGAACACGCGGACGAGGCGGAACCGGTCAGCACCGGCGCACAGTCCGTCGTCCGGGCGCTGGAGAACGCCGGCACGGAGTTCGTCTTCGGCGTCCAGGGCGGGGCCATCATGCCCGTCTACGACGCGCTGTACGACTCCGACATCACGCACGTGACGATGGCCCACGAGCAGGGGGCCTCCCACGCCGCCGACGCCTACGGCATCGTCACCGGCGACCCGGGCGTCTGTTTCGCCACCTCGGGGCCGGGCGCGACGAACCTCGTGACCGGCATCGCCGACGCCTCGATGGACTCGGACCCGGTGATCGCGCTGACGGGGCAGGTCCCGACTGACTTCGTCGGCAACGACGCGTTCCAGGAGACCGACACCGTCGGCATCACCCAGCCCATCACGAAGGAGAGCTACTTCGCGAGCCACTCCGACACGGTCGGCGACGACGTCAGCGAGGCGTTCGCGCTGGCCGATTCGGGCCGGCAGGGGCCGACGCTGGTCGACCTCCCGAAAGACGTCACGCAGGGCGAGACCGAGGTTGAACCGAAGGCCCCGGAGACGCCCGACACCTACGAGGTCCAGGAGGAGGCCGACGACGCGGCCGTCCAGGAGGCCGCCGAGGCGCTCGCCGACGCGGACCGTCCGGTCATCCTGTCGGGCGGCGGCGTCATCAAGGCGGAGGCCTCCTCGGCGCTCCGGGAGTTCGCGAAGGAGTACGAGATCCCGGTCATCACGACGATGCCGGGCATCGGGAGCTTCCCCGAGGACCACGAGCTCTCGCTGGAGTGGGCCGGGATGCACGGCACCGGCTACGCCAACATGGCCATCACGAACACGGACTGTATGCTGGCCATCGGCACGCGGTTCGACGACCGCCTGACCGGCGGCGTCGACTCGTTCGCGCCGGACGCCGACATCGTCCACGTCGACATCGACCCCGCCGAGATCAGCAAGAACGTCTACGCGGACTACCCGCTGATCGGCGACGCCCGGAAGGTCCTGCGGCAGCTGTTCGACGCGATGCCGCGAGCGCCCGCGGCCGACGAGTGGCGCGAGCAGTGCCAGGACTGGAAAGAGGAGTACCCGATGGAGTACGACACGCCCGACGACGAGCCGCTGAAACCGCAGTACGTCGTCGAGCGGTTCTCCGAGGTGACGCCGGACGACACCATCGTCTGTACCGGCGTTGGCCAGCACCAGATGTGGGCCTCCCAGTTCTGGGAGTACACCGAGCCACGGACGTGGGTCTCCTCCCACGGCCTGGGGACGATGGGGTACGGCGTCCCCGCGGCCATCGGCGCGAAGCTGGCGGCCCCCGACCAGGAGGTCGTCTGCTTCGACGGCGACGGCTCGTTCCTGATGACGGTCCAGGGCCTCTCGGTCGCGGTCCGGGAGAACCTCGACATCACCTACGTCATCCTGAACAACGAGGCCGTCGGGATGGTCCGCCAGTGGCAGGACGGCTTCTACGAGGGCCGTCGGATGGCCTCGGAGTACCCGTGGATCCCCCAGTTCGACAAGCTCGCGGAGGCGTTCGGCGCTCGCGGCTTCCGGCTGGAGGACTACGGCGAGGTCGAGGAGACCATCCAGGCGGCCCGCGACTACGACGGGCCGTCTGTCATCGACGCCCACATCGACCCCGGGGAGAACGTCTTCCCGATGGTCCCGAGCGGCGGCGACAACGGCCTGTTCGCACTGGAGGAAGACCACCTGGAGATGCTCTGACCATGACCGGAGGAATGCCCGGACCCGCGCCCGACGAACGGATGCGTCCCGAGGGCCGACGCAACTCCCAGGGGATCCGCGTCGACCCCGAGGCCGAAGTGACCCACGAGCCGCGGCAGGCGGTCCTGTCGGCGCTGGTCAAGCACCGCCCCGGCGTGCTCGCGGAGGTGTCGGGGCTGTTCAGCCGCCGGCAGTTCAACATCGAAAGCCTCACCGTGGGACCGACGGACGACGAAGACACCGCCCGGATGACGATCCTCATCGAGGAGCCGGAACCCGGGATCGAACAGGCGAAGAAGCAACTGCGGAAGCTGGTGCCCGTCGTCGAGGTCACGGAGCTGGAGCCGGCGGCGGTCCGGCGGGAGCTCGCGCTCATCAAGGTGGACGGCGAGAAGCCCGACGACGTCAACGCCGTCGCCGAGATGTACGGCGGACAGGCCGTCGACGCCTCGACCGACTCCGTGACCGTCGAGATCACGGGCAGCAAGCAGAAGATCGACGCCGCCGTCGACGCGTTCCAGCAGTTCGACGTGCGGGAGGTCGTGCGGACCGGGGCCGCCGCGCTGGAACGAGGCCCCACCACACTGGACAACGATGACTGACGAACTGACCACAGAGGTCTACTACGACGACGACGCCGACGTATCGACACTCGACGACGAGACCGTAGCCGTGCTCGGCTACGGGTCCCAGGGCCACGCCCACGCGCTGAACCTCCACGACTCCGGCGTGGACGTGGTCGTGGGCCTCCGCGAGGGGTCGTCCTCGCGGGACGCCGCCGAGGAGGCCGGCCTGCGCGTCGCGACGCCCGACGACGCCGCGAGCGAGGCCGACCGCGTGGTCGTGCTCGTGCCCGACACCGTCCAGCCGGCCGTCTACGAGGCCATCGAAGACGAACTCGACGCCGGCGACACGCTGCAGTTCGCCCACGGGTTCAACATCCACTACGGGCAGATCGAACCGCCCGAGGACGTCGACGTGACGATGGTCGCGCCGAAGTCCCCGGGCCACCTCGTGCGCCGGACCTACGAGCGCGGCGAGGGGACGCCCGGCCTCGTGGCCGTCTACCAGGACGCCACCGGCGACGCCTTCGAGGAGTCGCTGGCCTACGCGAAAGGCATCGGCTGCACCCGCGCCGGCGTCATCGAGACCACGTTCAAGGAGGAGGTCGAGACCGACCTCTTCGGCGAGCAGGCCGTCCTCTGTGGCGGGGTCACCGAGATGGTCAAGGCCGGCTTCGAGACGCTGGTCGACGCCGGCTACGCGCCGGAGATGGCCTACTTCGAGTGTCTGAACGAGCTGAAGCTCATCGTCGACCTGATGTACGAGGGCGGGCACATGGAGATGTGGAACTCCGTCTCCGACACCGCGGAGTACGGCGGTCTGACCCGCGGTGAGGAGGTCATCGACCGCGAGGGGATGGAGCGGATTCTCGAGGAGGTCCAGAACGGCGAGTTCGCCCGCGAGTGGATCAACGAGAACCAGGCGAACCGGCCCGCGTACAAGCAGTACCGCGACGCGGAACAGAACCACCAGATCGAGGCGGTCGGCGGGGGCCTGCGCGAGCTGTTCGCGTGGGGCGAGGACGCCGACCAACAGGAACAGGAAGCACCCGCAGATGACTGACGACGACACGAACGAGACCCGCGAGACGATGGGTGAGGTCGACCACACCCACCCCCACACGAACGACACCTTCGGCAACCCCTTCCAGCGCGGCCCCGCCGTGGCCGCCGACGGCGGAGAGGCCGAGGAACCGACCGACGAGACGATGGAGGACGTCGACCACGAGTCGCCCGGCGAGGGCGTCGACCGCGCCTACGAGCGCGGTACCGAGGGACGGGACGAGACAGTATGAGTCAGGGCACCCTGTACGACAAGGTGTGGGACCGGCACAAAGTCACCACGCTGCCCAACGGGCAGGACCAGCTGTTCGTCGGCCTGCACCTCATCCACGAGGTCACCAGTCCGCAGGCGTTCGGGATGCTCGAGGAGCGCGGCCTCGAGGTCGCGCGGCCGGACCTGACCCACGCCACGGTCGACCACATCGTCCCGACGGCGAACCAGGACCGGCCCTACGCCGACGACGCCGCCGAGCGGATGATGTCGGAGCTCGAGGAGAACGTCCGCGACGCGGGCATCCAGTTCTCCGACCCGACGACGGGCGACCAGGGCATCGTCCACGTCATCGGCCCGGAGCAGGGGATCACCCAGCCCGGCAAGACCATCGTCTGTGGCGACAGCCACACCTCGACCCACGGCGCGTTCGGCGCGCTCGCGTTCGGGATCGGGACCTCCCAGATCCGGGACGTGCTGGCGACCCAGACCATCGCGATGGAGAAACAGAAGGTCCGGAAGATCCAGGTCGACGGCGAACTCGGCGAGGGCGTCGAGGCCAAAGACGTCATCCTCGAGATCATCCGCCGCCTGGGCACCGAGGGCGGCGTCGGCTACGTCTACGAGTACGCCGGCGAGGCCATCGAGAACCTGGGTATGGAGGGCCGGATGTCGATCTGCAACATGTCCATCGAGGGCGGCGCTCGCGCGGGCTACGTCAACCCCGACGAGACCACCTTCGAGTGGCTGCAGGACACCGACTACTTCCGTGAGCACCCCGAGAAGTTCGAGGAACTGAAGCCGTACTGGGAGTCCATCCGGAGCGACGAGGACGCCGAGTACGACGACGTCGTCGAGATCGACGCGAGCGAACTCGATCCCGTCGTCACGTGGGGGACCACGCCCGGCCAGGGCATCGGCATCGACGACCCGATCCCGGCCCCGGAGGACCTCCCGGAGGGCAAGCAGGACACCGCCCGACGCGCACAGGAGCACATGCGCGTCGAACCCGGCGAGACGATGGAGGGCTACGACATCGACGTCGCCTTCCTCGGGTCCTGTACCAACGCCCGCCTGCCCGACCTGCGCCGCGCGGCCCGCATCGTGAAGGGCCGGCAGGTCGACGACGACGTGCGCGCGTTCGTCGTCCCCGGCAGCCAGCGCGTCCAGCGCGCCGCCGAGGAGGAAGGGCTCAAGGACGTCTTCGAGGAGGCCGGCTTCGAGTGGCGCAACGCCGGCTGTTCGATGTGTCTGGGGATGAACGAGGACCAGCTGGAGGGCGACGAGGCCTGTGCCTCGTCCTCGAACCGGAACTTCGTCGGGCGGCAGGGCTCGAAGGACGGCCGCACCGTCCTGATGAACCCCCGGATGGTGGCCGCCGCGGCCGTCACCGGCGAGGTCTCCGACGTGCGCGACCTGAAGGAGGTGACCTTGGCGTGAGCGACGCCACCGAGGAGATCCCCGAGGTCGACTACGTCGAGGGGACCGGCATCCCCATCCGCGGGAACGACATCGACACGGACCAGATCATCCCGGCCCGGTTCATGAAGGTCGTCACCTTCGACGGACTGGGCGAGTTCGCCTTCTTCGACCTCCGGTTCGACGACGAGGACAACCAGAAGGACCACCCGATGAACGAGGAGCGGTTCCAGGACGCCAACGTGATGGTGGTCAACGACAACTTCGGCTGTGGCTCCTCCCGCGAGCACGCCCCGCAGGCGCTGATGCGCTGGGGCATCGACGCGCTCATCGGCGAGGGGTTCGCCGAGATCTTCGCCGGCAACTGCCTCGCCCTGGGCATCCCGACGGTGACCGCCGACCACGAGAGCATCAACGCGCTCCAGCAGTGGGTCGACGACAACCCCGACGGGAACATCGAGGTCGACGTGGCCGCCGAGACAGTCCGGTACGGCGGGAACGAGATATCCGTCTCCGTCGACGACGCACAGCGCCAGGCGCTCGTCGAGGGCATCTGGGACACGACGGCCCTGATGAAGGCCAACCGGAACGCCATCGAGGAGACCGCGGCGCAGCTACCGTACCTCGACCGGACCCGGTCGGACGTCGAGGCGGACGACTGACGACTGGACGCTCCGTTCTCCGACGGGAGCGCCGGATCGCGGACGCCGTCGACTGATCGCGGTGGCCCTTCTACTCGCTCGCTCGACGGCGCGGAACCGAACCACTTTCACCGGCCGGCCGTCTCTCGCCGGGTATGACACACGAGATCGCGGTCATCCCTGGCGACGGCATCGGGCAGGAGGTCACGCCCGCCGCCGTCGAGGTACTGGCGGCCCTGGAGACGGTCGACTTCGAGTTCGTCGAGGCCGACGCCGGCGACGCGGTGGAGGCCGAGACCGGCGAGGCGCTGCCGCGAGAGACGCGGGAGGTGGCGGCCGAGGCAGACGCGACGCTGTTCGGCGCGGCCGGCGAGACGGCCGCCGACGTCATCCTCCCGCTGCGGGAGGTCGTCGGCTCGTTCGCCAACGTCCGGCCGGCCCGGTCGTACCCCGGTCTCGACGCCGTCCAGCCCGACACCGACATCGTGTTCATCCGCGAGAACACGGAGGGGGTCTACTCGGGTATCGAGGACGAGATCGTCGACGGCGTCCGGACGCTGACCCGCGTCGTCACCGAGGACGCCTCCCGGGAGATCGCCGAGTACGGCTTCCGCTACGCGAAGCAGAACGGCTACGACGACGTCACCATCGCACACAAGGCCAACGTGATGCGCGAGACCGACGGGCTGTTCCTCGACACCGCAGAGGCCGTCGCGGACGAACGGGGTGCCGAGTACGACACCGCGCTGATGGACGCGCTGGCGATGCACCTCGTGATGACGCCCGAGGAGTACGGCGTCGTCGTCTGTCCGAACCTCGCCGGCGATATGCTCTCGGACCTCGCCGCGGGGCTGGTCGGCGGCCTCGGCCTGCTGCCCTCCGCGAACATCGGCGAGGAGAACGCCCTGTTCGAGCCGGTCCACGGCTCTGCGCCCGACATCGCGGGCGAGGGGATCGCGAACCCCTCGGCGATGATCCTCTCGGCGGCGATGCTGCTTGACCACCTCGGATACGACGAGGAGGGCGACCGGGTTCGCGCGGCCGTCGAGGCGGTCCTGGCGGACGGCCCGCGGACGCCCGACCTCGGCGGCGACGCCGGGACCGACGAGGTCACCGCCGCCGTCGTCGACGGGCTGTAGCGCACAGGAACGCGCATCGGCCGATAGAAAGTTGTAAAACCGAAGCGAAACGATCACGGGGTATGCTCCCGGCCGAGCGAAAGCGGACAATCGTCGAGCTGGTGACCGAGCGGGACGGCTGTTCCGTCGCGGCGCTGGCCGAGGAACTCGACTTCTCGAAGGCGACCATCCGCCGTGACCTGCGGGACCTGGCGGAGGCGGGTCGCATCGAGCGGTCCCACGGCGGGGCCGTACCGGCGTCGTCGGTCGGGAACGAACAGTCCTACGACCAGCGCGAGGTGGAACACTTCGACGCGAAGCGGGCGATCGCCGAGCGCGCGAGCGAGGAGATCCGGGACGGCGAGGTCGTCTTCTTCGACGCCGGGACGACGACGATCGAGGTCGCTCGGGCGGCCGAGGGCGGCTACGCGGCGGTGACGAACATGCCGACGCTGGCGACGGAACTGGCCGACAGAGAGGTGGACGTGAAACTCACCGGCGGGACCCTCCGAGCCAGGACCCGCGCGCTCGTCGGTCCGACGGCAGAGACGTTCCTCGACCGGACGAACTTCGACCGCCTGTTCCTCGGGACCAACGGGCTCGACGCCGAGGCGGGCCTGTCGACCCCCAACGAGGAGGAGGCCGCGATCAAGCGCGCGATGGTCGAGGCGGCGTCGCGGGTCGTCCTCGTCGCCGACGCCTCGAAGTTCGACGAGCGGAGCTTCGTCACCTTCGCCGACCTGAGCGACGTGGACGTCCTCGTCACGGACGGCGACCCGTCCGACGGACTGGCGGAGGCGCTCGCGGCTGCCGACGTCGTCGTGGAGCGAGTCGACCCATGATCGTCACGGTCACGTACAATCCGGCTGTCGACCAGACGCTCCAGTTCGACGAGCCGATGGCGGCCGATCACGTGCTGCGGGCCAGCGACGCGCGGTTCGACGCGGGCGGCAAGGGCATCAACGTCGCGCAGTTCCTGACGGCGCTGGAGACGCCCTGCGTCGCCACGGGTATCGTCGGCGGGTTCACCGGCCAGTTCGTCCGCGACGATATGGCCGCCGACGGCGTCGAGACGGCCTTCGTCGAGGTGGCCGGTGTCACGCGACTCAACACTACTGCGCTGGCCGAGGGGACGGAGTACAAGCTGAACCACGACGGACCGATCGTCGACGGTTCGACGGCCGACGCGGTCGTCGAGCGGGTCCGGGAGCGGGACCCCGACCGCGTCCTGATCGGTGGGAGTCTCCCGCCGGGGCTCTCGACCGCCGACGTCGACGCCGTCGCCGCCGCCGGGGACTGGGCGACCGTCGTCGATATGGAGGGCGACGCGCTCCGAGCGCTCGACGAGCAGTACGCGCTGTGCAAACCGAACCGCGAAGAACTGGCCGAGGCGACGGGTGCGGACGTGTCGACGGTCGAGGGCTGTGCCCGTGCCGCCGCCGACTTCCGGAGCCAGGGGTTCGACCGCGTGCTGGCGTCGCTGGGCGGCGACGGGGCGGTGCTGGCGACGGCCGACGAACTGCTGTTCGCGGAGGCGCTGGACGTCGACGTGGTCGGGACCGTCGGTGCCGGCGACGCCCTGCTGTCGGGCGTCCTGGCGGCGTGGGAACGCGGGACCGACGACGCGACGGCGCTGCAGAACGGGGTCGCCGTCTCCTCGCGGCTGGTCGAGCAGGCCGGCACCGCCGTCCCGGACTTCGACGACGTCGGAGCGCTCCGTGACCGCGTTCGCGTCCGACGGATCGACTGACTCAAAACTTCTCGTCGTAGCCGTCGACGAACGCCCGGACCTCGCGCAACGAGGGCTGGTCGGCGGTCCGGACGAAGTGGCCGGCGACGGCGTTGCCGACGACGACGGCGGCGGCGGGCGACAGTCCGGTCACGAGGCCCAACCCCAGGCCGGCGTTGAAGTGGTCGCCGGAACTGGTCGTGAGCGCGGGGTCGTCGACACCGGGGACGGCGACGCTGGTGGTCCCCTCCTCCGAGACGACGACCGAGCGGTCGACCCCGTGACCGACGAACCAGGTCGACCCGAGGGCCGCGCGGACCGTCTCCGCGGCCGCCTCGAACTCCCGGTCGGCCTCCCCCGCGAACGCGTCGGCGAGGACGGCCGTCTCCGCCCGGTTCGAGGAGACGACGACGTCGGTCACGTCGGTCAGTCTGCCGATGGCACCCCGCCCCTCCCGGAGCCGTTCGGCGTCGAGTTTCCGGATGTCCCCGGGGTCCACCAGCACCGCTCCGGGCGGGTCGTCGAGGTCGGCCCAGCGTCCGCGGAGTCCGTCTATGAGGTCGGGGAGGTCCGGCGTCTCCGACCAGTACCCCATCCCGAGGAGGGCCGCCCCGTCGACCCGGTCCAGGAAGCGGTCGTGGCCGAACCGCTCGTCGAGCTCCGTCCAGTCCAGCGCCATCGTGTCGCCGATCTCGGTCAACATCAGCTTCCCGTCGTCGAACTCGACGGCGTCGGTGACGCCGGGAGAGCCGAGCGAGTGCAGTTCGAACCCGTCGAACTCCGCCGCGAACGCCTCGTGGATCGGGTCGCCGTACATCCCGATCAGCGTCGGCTCGAAGGCCCACGTCCCGAACGCCCGGGCGAGGTGGCAGGTGTGGCCGCCGGTGCGGTTGCCGTCCTGTCGCCACTCGAATGTCAGCGAGCTGTCGGCGTCGACGGAGGCGGTCACGCGGTCGCTGAGCGACGCCAGCGTGGGGACCCGGTCGTAGCTGTCCGGCCCCTGGCGGTCGGCGACGAGTTCGCGGACCCGGTCGAGGTAGCCGTCGAAGCCGAAGACGACGGACGCACGATCGACGGCCTCCGGGAGCGCGCTCCCGGCGGGAAACTCCTCGCGTGCGGCGGCGACCGCGCTACGTGTGGACTCGTCCATCCCCTACAGCACGCTGTCGGCGCTCTCGCCCTCGAAGACGACCGGTTCGAGCTTGTCGAGGATGTCGTAGGGGTCCTCGCGCTGCCAGACGTTGCGCCCGACCGCGAGGCCGGCGACGCCGACGTCCATACAGTCCTCGACGAGTTCGAGGAAATCCCGGTCGGAGGTCTTCGAGCCGCCCGAGAGCAGGACGCGGTTGTCGGCGGCCGACTGGACGGCGTGGGCCATCGCCTCCTTGTCGCGGGGGTACTTGATCTTCGTGAAGTCCGAGCCCAGTTCCAGCCCGATCCGGGCCGCGTAGGAGATGATGTCGGGCTTCCGGTGGGCCTTGACCGCCTGGCCGCGCGGGTACGACCACAGCGCGATGGGGAGGTCGTGGTCGCGGGCCGCCTCCTGGACGGGACGGAAGTCCTCGAACATGTCGGGCTCCCGGTTGACGCCGGGGTACACGGTGTAGCCGACGGCGTCGGCACCCAGTTCGGCCGCGTACTCGACCGACCAGTTCTGGGGCGAGTAGGGGTCGCCCATCCAGAGGTCCGAGCCGCCGTTGAGCTTCGCCAGTAGGTTCACGTCGTCCTCGTAGCTGGGGTAGTACGTCTCGGCGAGCCCCTTCCCCACCGCGAGCGCGGTGACGGCGTCGTGGGTCGCCATCTCGAACACCTCGCGTGGGTCCAGCCGCTCCTCGACGCCGCTGAACTGCTTGGGGCCGTGTTCCAGCCCGTGGTCGTGAGCCAGCACGAGCGTCTTGTCGTTGCGAACGAGCGGGGAGTCGCCAACTGGTCGCATACCGACACTTACCCGGAACGACCATTAACAGTTTTCGATTTTGGTCATTTACTACCGTTCGTGTACGTTCTTGGTCGGAGAGGTGTTAAGTGGGAGGGCGGGGTAGGGGAGAGTATGCCGTCCGTCGAACTCGACGAGGAGACGATCCAGCGCCTCGACGATCTCCGTGTCGAGGACGAGTCATACGACGAGCTCGTGACCGAACTCATCAACATCTACGAGGCCGAGGAGCTGACGCTCTTCCACGGCGGCGACGAGTACTAACCCTGGGCCTGCTTGCGGATCGCGTCCCACCGCCCGTTCGACTCCAGTTTCTCCTGTAGCTGCTGTGCGTACTCCTGGGCGAGCTGTTCGGCCTCGTCGGTCCGCTCGTCGGATCCACCGCCCCCGCCGAGGCCGAGCGCGTCCTTGACGCCCGAGAAGAGGCCGCCACCACCGGAGCCGCCGGACCCGCCACCGCCGCCCATCGGTGACTGGTTCTCGATCCGGTCCATCTCGGGCATCACGCTCCCGAGCTTGGACGTGTCGGCGACGATCCGTGCCTGCTCGGGGTCGCCGGGGTTCTCGATGCGGAACTCCGTCGCCGTCATCACGAGCCCCCACTGCTGGCTAGAGAACGAGGACGCCTGTACCCGGTCGTTGAACTGCTGATCGACCTGCATCCGCTCGCCGGCGATCCGGTCCGTCCAGTCGTTGTCGCTCATAGCCGCCCGTTCGGGAGCCGAGCGTATGAGCGTTTCCCGAACGCGGCCTCAGACGCCGGACTCGATGGCGATGTCCGCGTGGAGCTCCTCGCGCAGCGCGGAGTGGACGTGACAGATCTCCTCGCCGCGTTCGACGATCTCCTGCTCGTCGTCGCCGAGGTCTGCCTCGACCTCGATGTCGAAGGCGATCGCCTCGAGGTCGTCGTCCTCGTCGAGGTCGGCGGAGACCTCGACCTCGACGACACCGACGTCGTCGTAGCCGTTCTCGTCGGCGGCCACGCGCAGCGCGGGGATGTAACACGAGGCGTAGTCCGCGGCCAGCACCTCGTTGGGCGAGGGGCCGTCCTCGCTCAGGGCGTCGACGACGAGCTCCCACTCGCCGTTGATGACGCTCTCGGTCGTGAACCCGGACTCACACGTGCTGGTGACTTCGATGTCTGCCATAGCAGGTGATGGGTCACGCGCCGGCCACATAACCGTTGTTCGGGAGTGTGTGACGAACGTCTCGGTCGAGGCCTGCCGGCTCCTGGGGACGGTCAGAGCTCGTAGGACTCGTCGCCGTCGAGCACGACGACCTCGGTGTCGCTGCCGACGCCCTTGACCTCCTTGACGAAGTCGTCGGTGTCGATCTCGATGGGCGGGAACGTATCGTAGTGCATCGGGAACACGGTGTCGACGTCCAGCCAGTCGGTGGCGACGGCGGCCTGCATCGGTCCCATCGTGAAGTGGTCGCCGACCGGCAGCGCGGCGGCGTCGGGTTCGAGGTACGGGCCGATGACCTCCCGCATCTCGGTCATCAGGCCGGTGTCGCCCGCGTGGTAGAACGTCGTCGACTCCGCGTCGCTGACCTGCGTCGGCTTGGTGTCGGAGATGACGAAGCCGGCGGGCATCCCCGCACTGGTACCGTAGCCGGTGTCGATCCCGTTGGTGTGGTCGGCGCGGTGCATCGTCACGAAGGCGTCGCCGATCTCGACGGTGCCGCCGAGGTTCATCCCCATCCCGCCGACGGCGTCGAAGTCGCCGAAGGTGTCCTCGCAGTAACCCACCAGCTCCGGCGTCGCGACGAGGCCGCTTCCCTCGTAGCGGTCCACGTCGCCGATGTGGTCGGCGTGACCGTGTGTCAGCAGGACCCAGTCGGGGTCGAGTTCCTCCGGGTCCGTGTCCGTCTTGGGGTTGTCGAAGAACGGGTCGATGAGGAGGTCCGTCTCGCCTACGGTGACGTGCCACGTCGAGTGTCCGTACCAGGTAACTTCCATAGCCGGACGATGATAGTCGCGGCTGACACTTAACCGTACAGCAAGGGGCAGGTCAGTCGAAGATCGTGGTCCGCGTCGGCTTGCCCTGTGCGTACCTGATCCAGCGGCGCATGTGTCTGTTCAGCCCCCAGAACAGGACCACGATCATCCCGAACAGCGCAGACAGCAGGACGAGACCGAGCACGAGCGGTTCCTCGGCCGGCAGGCCCAGCAGTGCGACGACGATTCCCACCAGTGCCATCTCCGCGGCACACCGCAGACCCGGCAGGACGAACCCCGGCGTCGGCGTCGAATCCTCTGGCATACAGGCACATACCGGTGGTCCGTATAGTAGTTTGTGTCCGCCCCGCCGGGTTTATTCGACCGCTGTCCTAACCGGCCCGTATGGCTTCCGAGCAGCTCTCCCGGCGGCGCTTCCTCGCGGCACTCGGGGTCGCGGCGGGGACCGCCGGCTGTCAGTCCCCCGGGTCGCCGGGGAGCGAACACGGCGGGGCGTCGGCGACCGACGACGGCACCACGTCGAGCGCCGGGGGCGAGACCCGGTCGGGGACCGAGTACACGGCGGTCTACCGGGCGGTGGCCGACGCCGTCGCGTCGATCCGCGTCTACGACCGCGACGGACGCGGAGCCGGCGGCAGCGGCTTCCTCGTCGACGGCGACCACCTCGTCACGAACGAGCACGTCGTCGCCGGTGCGGACGAGGTGTACGCCCGCTTCGCCGACACCGGGTGGCGGCCGGTCTCCGTCGTCGGAACGGACGTGTACAGCGACCTCGCGGTCCTGCGAGTCGGTGATCCACCGGACGGGGTCGATCCGCTGTCGTTCGCCACCCGGGACCCGCCGGTCGGGACCCGCGTCGTCGCCATCGGGAACCCCTTCGGCCTGTCCGGCTCGGTCTCGGAGGGGATCGTCAGCGGCGTCGACAGGACCCTGCCCGCGGCCAACAACTTCTCCATCGCCGACGCGATCCAGACCGACGCGGCGGTCAACCCCGGCAACAGCGGCGGCCCGCTGGTGAGCCTCGACGGCGACGTGCTGGGCGTCATCAACTCGGGGGGCGGCGACAACGTCGGGTTCGCCATCTCCGCGGCGCTGGCACGGCGCGTGGTCCCGTCGCTCCTGCGGACCGGCGACTACGAGCACTCGTATATGGGCGTCGCCCTCCAGAGCCTGACGCCGCTGGTCGCCACGGCCAACGGGATCGACCCGGCGTCCGGCGTCTACATCGACAGGGTACTGGACGGCGGCCCGTCCGACGGCGTCCTCCGGGGGTCGACCGGGACGGAGACGCTGACCGGCACGGAGGTCCCCGTCGGCGGGGACGTGGTCCGCCGACTCGACGGCACGCCGACCCCGACCCGGCAGGAGTTCTCGACGTTCCTCGCGCTGGAGACCAGCCCCGGGGACACGATCGCCGCGGAGCTCGTTCGGGACGGCGAGACCAGGACGGTCGATCTGACGCTGGGCGAGCGGCCCGCGCCCGGGTGACCGGTCAGTTCACCACGAGAAACCGGTAGTTCAGGACGCTGGCGAAGGCCACCCAACCGACGTAGGGCACGAGCAGCAGGGCCGCGCGGCGGTCCACGCGATCGAACGCCCACACCGTGGGGAGCAACACCACCAGCAGCGCCAGGACGACGGCCAGCGCCGCCCCGAGGTCCTGTGCCCGGAAGAACACCGGCGTCCAGGCGACGTTGAGCGCCATCTGTCCGACGAACAGCGCCAGCGCCAGCCGCCGCCGGCGCGTCCGTTCCGCCCGCCAGACGAGGAACAGCGCACCCCCCAGGAGCGTGAACAGGAGGGTCCAGACCACGCCGAACAGCCACGGCGGCGGGTAGATGGCGGGCTCGGTGAGGCTCTGGAACCACGCGGAGTTCGGCCCGCCCAGCGCCGCCGGAGCGGCCCCGACGAGGTTGACGAGCAGGACCGCCGCGACCAGGCGGAGGGCGTCGGCCCGTCGACGAGTCCGTGTCACGTTCATACGCTAGCGTCGCCGGCGAGAGACAAATAGCTCCGCAATCACCGCCCCGGCCGTCACAAGACACTTCTCGGCCGGCGGTTCACGTCCCGGACGTGCGCGACATCCCCGACGCGAACGGTGGTGACGGCCTCCGTCCGGTCGCCGCCGTCGCCCTCGGAGCCCTCCTGTTGGTCGGCGTGTTCGTCGTCGTGACGAGCGGCGGCGGACCGGCCGTGACGAACGACCCCGACCTGCGGGTCGAAGTGACGGCGACGCCGGTCGACGCGCCACCGAGCGACGCCGATGTGCGCCGACACGGTAGCTTCGAGGTCGCGACGCCCGTTCATCGGGCGGTCCTGCGGGCCGCGAGCGTGAACGGGACCGCGACGAGGGAACGCACCGTCGAGAGCCCCGATGTCGTCGGGCTCGAGGCGGGTGCCGAGGAGGCGACCTTCTACGTCCGGCGGGACAGCGACGGCGACGACGAGTACGCCCGCGTCCGTGTCGAGGTGCTCGAACGCGTCGAGAACTGAGCTACTCCAGCCGTTCGGCGGCGTCGCGCTCGACGAGCGGTTCGGCGTTGTCGGCCGGGAGCGTCACCACGTCGTCCGCCGAGAGGTCGTACTCCCGCTGGTCGACGCCGAAGATCTCACCGACGTCGTCGGTGATGCGCACCGTCGTCCGGTCGACGCCGCCGGGGGTCGCCGCGTCGTCGGTCCCGTCCCCGCCAGTCTCGGTCGGCGTCTCCGTCTCCGAGACGTCGCCGACGGCCGCCGCGGCCTCCGCCTCGGCGGGCCGGTCGGCGGCGTCGGTCGTCCCGCCGTCCCGGCCGGTCGACCCGGCGCTCGCCTCCGGATCCGTGCCGGCGGCGTCGCCGGGGTCGGACGCCTCGGGAGCGTCGTCCCGACCGCCGCCCGACGGGCCGTCCCCGCCCATCAGGTCGGCGGCGTCGACGCCCGTCGGCGACTCGTCGGACGCGTCCGCGCCGGCGGGAGCGTCGCGTCCGGCGGGCGGTCCGTCGGTCCGGTCACGCTCCGCGGATCCGCTCGCGGACGCGGGTGCCGTCGAGTCGGCCCCGTCGCCGACCGCGCCGGCGGGGGCCTCGCCCGCGATGACGTCCAGGACGTGGTCGCGGTTCTCCTCGATGGCCGTCACCATCGTCTCGAAGAGGTGCCGCTCCTCCTGTGTCAGGCCGTCGTCCTCGGTGGGCATGTCGGCGGCCGCGAGCGACGCCATCTTGACGATCTTGCCGACCCGGCGCTCGTAGATGGCCTCGACCGTCTGCTCGGCGGTCTTGATGTCGTCGGTCAGTCGGTTCACCTCGGGCGAGTCGAACGGGTCCTCGGCGCGCTCGGCCGCGCGGTCGCGCTCGTCGCGCAGTTGCTGGACGAACTGGCCGGCCTCCTCGTAGAACGTCGCGCGCAGCTGCTGGAGCTGGTCGGTCTGGCGCTCGCGTGACTGGACCGATTGCAGTTCGTCGAGGTTCATTCTTCACCCTTCTCGGCGCGGCCGCGGGCCATCAGGAACACGCCCGCGTACTCCGGAACGGACTGGACGCCCCCCTCGACCGTAAAGCTATCCCCGCCGACCTCGACCAGCCCCGGGTCGGTCACGTCGACGGTGATCTCGTGGCCGCGGAACGTCTCCGGGACGGCGTCGACCAGCGGGTCGAACGCGTCGACGGCGTCCCGGTCGATCCGCCGCACCGCCAGCCCGCTGCCGCCGTGGAGCGACCCCGGGAGCCGGATGAGGCGGTTCGTGTCCGTGGTCACCGGCTCGTCGATGGGCGCGTTCTGTTCCGCGACGGCCTCGTGGGCGAGCACTCGCGAGATCTGGTAGACGGCGGAGTGGACGTCGATGTTGCCGGCGGCCAGTTGGTCGTAGTTCTCCCGGGCGGCGTTGAGCGCCGCCGTGGCCTTCCCCTCGCCGATGCCGTCGAACGACTGGAGGCGGTCGAGCGCCTCGGCCTCGTCCATCGCCAGCAGGTCGTCGACCTCGTCCATCAGCCGCCCGTGTGCGCGGGCGCTCCACCCGCCGTCGGTCGGCAGCGTCCGCTTCTCGGCGGGGCTGGAGCGGCCCGCGGTGCCCGCGACGGTCTCGATCTCGACCAGTTCCTCGAACTCCAGTCCGATGCCGCGGACGTAGTCGACGACCTCGCGGCGCGCGTCGCGTTCGAGGCCGCGCACGCTCTCGTCGCGGACGTGGACGTGGTAGCCGCGGCCACCGGAGAACACGACGGTGAGGTCGTCGAAGCCGAAGTCGTCCTCCAGGAAGTCCAGCAGCCGAAGCAGGGCGTCCTTGCACTTCGCCAGCATCTCGCCGTAGCTGTCCTCGCCCAGCACCACCGACGGCAGGTGATCGGCGTCCAGGTCGAAGACGAGGTCCGAGGAGCGCCACCCCTTGTCGCTCATCGCCGACGCGCTGGGGTCGTCGTAGCGGCCCGCCGAGAAGTAGACGTGTCGGGGCTTCTTCCGACCGAGGAACGACTCGACGTCGCCGAGATCGAGCAGCGACCGGTGCCGGACCATCGTCTCGCCGGGGCCTTCGGTCCAGGGAATGAACCCCCACTCGCGCTCGTTGGCGGCCGGGGGCGGCGTTATCGAGGCCCGGCGGTAGTAGTCGCCGAAGCGGCCACGGAGGTACTCGCGGGTCCGGTCGTCCATCGGTCTCTCCGTTGGGTAGACCCGGGGAAAAAGCGTACGGGTTCGCTATCCGCGCAGGAGCCGGGAGAGCTTGTCGGTGATGCTGTCCTCGCCGAGCTTCAGGTAGAACGCGTCGCCGCCGTCCTCGTAGTAGTTGTCGATGCGCCGACGGACCTCGAAGCCGATGTGCCTGTAGAACGCCAGCGCGTCCTCGTTGGTGGCCCGGGCGTGACAGGTGACGCTCCCGTGGTCCTCGGCCACGCGGGCGACGAGGCGCTTCCCGAAGCCGTGGCCGCGGTACGCCTCGTCGACGGCGAGAAAGAGGATGTAACCGTCCCGGCGGACCGCCGCGAACCCGACGAGGCGGTCCTCGGTCCGGTCGAGGTAGAGGTAGACCGTCGAGCGGCGGTACGCGCTGCGGAAGAAGCCACGTCGCTGCCTGAGGACGCCGTCGGCCTCGCGGATGTCCTCCTTGAGTCGCCAGGCGGCGTCGACGTACTCGTCGCTGCCGCGTTCGACGACCCGTGTTTCGACGTTGACGCTCACTGAATCACGTGTAGAGGTGGCACGAACATAATTCCACCGCCCGAGGCGTGTGCTGTGGCTTTTTGCAGGAGGGCGTCGTTCGAACCCCTATGAGTGACTCCCGGGGCCCCAGCGTCTCCTCGGTCGGCGTTCGGACCACCGCTCGGCAGGCGATGCTGACCGGGTTCGCCCTGACGGTGCCGCTGCTGGTGACCGTACTCATCATCGCCTTCGTCGTCAACTCCCTCTCGAACGTCCTCGATCCGGTGGTGCTGTTCCTCTACCGGGCGACCGGCTCGGAGCTCCAGCCCTCCGAGACGCCCGAGGCCCTGGTGAAGGTGCTCGCCGTCCTGGTGTTCGTCGTGAGCATCTTCGCCATCGGCCTCGTCGCCGAGCGCCGGGAGGGCGAGGGGCGCATCGAGAACGTCTTCGACGCGATGATGGAGCGCATCCCGGGGGTCGGCTCGCTGTACACCAGCTTCGACGAGATGAGCGAGATGCTACTCGACAGCGACACTCAGAGCTTCAAGGAGGTGGTCCTCGTCGAGTACCCGACCGAGGGGTCCTACGCCGTCGCCTTCGTCACGGCGAACACGCCCGAGAGCATCGAGGCGGCGACCGCGAACGACGATATGGTGACGCTGTTCATGCCGATGGCCCCCAACCCCGTGATGGGTGGGTACGTCATCCACGTCGACAGCGACCGAGTCTTCGACGTTGACATGACCGTCGAGGAGGGCGTCCGCTCGATCGTCACGAGCGGCGTCGCCATCGGCGAGGGGAGCGTCAGTCTGCCGATCGGGCAGCAGCCGTCCTCGGCCGGCGCTGGTCACCCGATCCAGGCCCAGTACGGTCACGAGGGGGCGATGCGCGAGCCGACGCCCCGGACGATGGAGCGCGAACGCGACCGCGAGGAGGCCTACAGCGACGACGTCGCCCCGGAACACGCCGAGACGCCCGACGCCGTCGCGCGCCGACAGCGTCGGGGCCGCGACGAACCGCGCGACGACTCCCAGCCCGACGACGTGGAGAGCGGCGAGGGCACCATCGGTCGGGACGAGCGCCACCCGGCCGACGTGGAGAAGGGCGACGGGACGATCGGCCGGGAGGAGACGCGCCCCTCGGACCTCCGGACGGACGAAGACGAAGGGAATTAGACCGTTCGAGCCCAGTTCCCGGTATGCAGCAGTCCCGCGTGGCCCTCCCGCGCTCACTACCGAGCGGCCGTGGTCCCGCCCACGTCGACTACGTCACCGACGGGCCGGGCGAGGTGATGGACGCGATCGCGTTCCTGGCGGACGTCCTCTCGGACCCGCTGAACGCCGCACTGTTCGCGGTCTCGGGGCTGGTGGCGGCCGTCGCGCTCGCCGCCTACCTCCGGGTCAGACCCACCATCGAGGACGTCGTCGTCCTGCGGGAGACGCTGGCCGGCTACACCGACCTCGTCCCGTGGATGCTCCGGCTGGCTATCGGCCTTCCGCTGGTCGGTGCCGGCTTCCAGGGGTACCTGTTCGCGCCCACCGTCGCCTTCGACCCGGCGGCGAACCCCGGCGTCCGCCTCCTGTTCATCTCGCTCGGCTTCTGCACGCTGTTCGGACTCGCCACCCGGATCGTCTCGACGGTCGGGCTGCTCGCCTACGGGTGGGCGCTGACCGTCGACCCCGCCGTCGTCCTCGCCCTGGAGTACGTCCCGGTCTTCCTCGCCCTGCTGATCCTCGGCGGCGGCAGACCCAGTGCCGACGATATGCTCCAGGCCGTCGCCAGCACCGAGGGCACCTACTACGGCCGCGTCGACCCGGTCCACCACCTGAAGGAGTTCCTCGACGACGCGGCCGAACCCTACCGACGGTACGTCCCGACGATCCTGCGGGTCGGGATGGGCGTCAGCTTCGTCTACCTCGGCGTGGTCCAGAAACTCGGCCAGCCGGGCAGCGCCCTGCTGGTCGTCGAGAGGTACGATCTCACGGCCGTCGTACCCGTCGACCCGGGGCTGTGGGTCGTCGGTGCGGGCGTCACGGAGGCCGTCGTCGGGCTCGCGCTGATCGCCGGCGCGTTCACGCGCGGAGCGGCCGCCGTCTCCTTCCTCCTGTTCACCGTGACGCTGTTCGGGCTCCCGGACGATCCGGTCCTGGCCCACGTCGCCCTGTTCGGGATCGCCTCGGCCGTGTTCACGATGGGTGCCGGCCCGCTGTCGCTCGACGAGCGCTTCGGCCGCCCGGCGCTCGGCGAGGCCCCGGTCGCCCCGGCCGCGGACTGAGGGCACTCTGCGGTGTCGCGGTCAGTTCCCGCTCCACTCGTCCAGCTTCGTGCTGTTGGCGCTGGTGTTGTAGTAGATCACGATTGTGTCGCCGGCGCTGACCCGCTGCCCGTAGGCGTTGCCGCTGCTCAGCTGTGCGATGTCGCCCGGTTCGACCGTCGAGGAGTTGTTCCGCCCCGACAGCGCGGCCCAGCTCGCGCCGGCGTCCCGGGGTCCCTCGAACCGGACGTTGCCGGCGGCGAGCGGGTCGCCGTCGGCGTAGGTCACGACGAGGAGTTCGCTGTCCTCGACGTAGTCGTAGCTGAAGCTCCCCTCTACCCCGCCGCTGTCGGTGTCGGCGACGAGGACGTTCACGCCGACCATCGCCGTCACGACGACCGTCATCCCGACGAGGACCGCGACGCCGATGGACTCGGACATCGCCCTGGCGTCGCCGAGAGACCGTGTCATCGTCGTCCGCTGAATGGATAGCCCGCGTTAAATGCTGTTCGGCCCACGGAGGGGAAGACACATCACGGTCCGGGTTCCAGCGGTCGGTATGATCGACGAGACGGTCGAGGAGATCGAGGAGATGCAGACGAGCAGTTCCTCGGTTGTCGCGGTGAAGGCCGCGGAGGCGCTCCGGTCGCTGACCGACCGGGAGTTCCCGACGGTCGAGGAGTACGTCCGCACGCTGGAGCGCAACAGCCGCGCACTCACCCGGGCCAACCCCTCTCACGCGTCGCTGCACACGACACAGCGTGAGATCGTCACGGCGGTGACAGAGGCCGATCCGACCGACGTGACCACCGCCAAGCGACTCACCGTCGAGGCGGTCGACACCGTCGTCGAGGAGGTGGAGGCGGCGAAGGATCGGGCGGCCGCGCGGGCGGCCGACCTCATCGCCGACGACGACACGCTGCTGACACACGACTTCTCGACGACGGTCGCGACGGCCATCGACGACGCCGTGGCGGCGGGCAGCAGTTTCGAGGTGTACGTCACGGAGTCCCGCCCGCGGTTCCTCGGCCGCAAGACGGCACGCCGACTGTCCGAGCGAGACGAGGTCGACGTGACGCTGATCGTCGACAGCGCCGCCGGCCACTACCTCTCGGAGTGTGACCGCGTCCTCGTCGGGATGGACTGTATCGTCGAAGACACGCTGTACAACCGCGTCGGCACCTATCCGATCGCGGCGACCGCGGCGGACCACGGCGTCCCGGTCACGGTCGTCGGCTCCGCGGCGAAGTTCGTCGACGGCGCGTTCGCCTTCGAGAACGAGTTCCGCTCGCCCGCCGAGGTGATGCGCGAACCGGCGGAGGGATTCGCGGTCGCGAACCCGGCCTACGACGCGACGCCGACGCGGTTGCTCGACTCGGTCGTCACGGACGAGGGCGTCGAGGAGTACTGAGCTACTGGTCGCTGACGACGGCGTCGCACTCGGGACAGCGGCGGAGGCGTGACCGGGGCCGGTACTCGACGCGCCAGTCGCCGGTCACCCCGCTCTCGTGCCCACACACTGGGCAGAACAGGACGGCCTTCCGTCGGTGACGGTTCGGCCGCTCCGTGTCGGCCGCGTCGGCCGGGCGGGAAGTCGTGGTAGTCATCACTGGATGGGAGGTGCTGGGACGGGAAATACCTGTTGGCAATCTGTTTCATCGTTCACCAGGGACCGTGCCGTCTTCCACATACGACCATTAACAATCCCGTGACACGACGGCCCACGGTCCTACATGTACATCCGGTCGTCGGGCTGGCGCTCCTCGCGAGCGGCCTCGACGCGTTCGGCCAGCGCCCGGTACTGGGCCTCCACGTCGGCCGCGAACGATTCGAGCGGCCCGGTGTCGACGGCGAGGTCGTGGGCGGTCGACACCGCGTCGACCAGGCGGATGGCCGCGGCGGCGTCGGGGGCCTGCGGATGGGCCGGCGTCGTGAACACGCCCACCGGCCGGTCGTCGTCGGAGATCCCGCGAGCGACGAGTTCGGCGGCGACGCCGTCGAGGAAGCCCGTCCCCATCGGTCGGACGTCGGTGTCGGCGAGGTAGCGCTCGCGGTAGTCCTCGGTCGCGATGTAGAACGGGACGTGGTCCTCCGGCCCGTGTGCGACCGGGACGCCGGACAGGACCGTCAGGCTCGCCGGTTCGAGGGCGCGCCACAGGCCGTCGACGGCGTCGGCGAAGGCGGCGGCCTCGGTCGGCGGGACCAGTCGCTCGCCGACGACGACCCCCAGCGACGACTCGTCGTCGACGCAGACCCGCGTGTGGTGACGGGGTTGGCCCGCCTCGAACGGGGTGATCGAGGGCGGGCCGGCACCGGCGAGGTAGCCGACCTCCTCCATCGGGAGTCGGTCGGTGAGGTAGTCGACGGCGGTCAGGCCGGCGAGCCCGTACTCGGTGAACCCGACGACGAGCGTGTCGACGGCCGGCGGGTCGCCGGTCAGTTCGAACCGTGGTGAGTCGGCAGCACCCATACCGGCGTCACGTCGGCCGCCGTCTAATGATTTCGGGAGGGGAACGCTTTTTTCGCGCCGCCGTCGACTGGTGGCTATGCGTTCAGGCCCCGCTCGGCTGCTGCAGGCGACCCCGACCGACCAGCCTATCGCGGGGCTGTACGACTGGCTCCCGGTGGACGTCCCGCCGTGGGCCGCGCGGGCGCTCTCGGCCGTCATCGTCGTCGTCCTGGCACTCGTCGTCTCGCGGCTCCTCGTGCAGTTGCTCGGGCGGCGAGTCGCACAGCGGTTCCGACGCCCCAGCGTCACCCGGACGGTGCTGCGGAGCATCCGTGCCGGGGTCTACGTCCTCGCCGTCTTCGCGGTCCTGAACATCTACGGGCTGGGCATCGGCGACATCGGGCTCTCGGTGGCCGTCTTCTCGGCCGTCATCGGTGTCATCCTCGCGCCCATCGTCGGGAGCTTCATTTCGGGCGTGTTCCTGCTGGCCGACCAGCCCTACGAGATCGGCGACATGATCGAACTCGCCGACCGGAACCAGCGGGGGTTCGTCGAGGACATCACGCTCCGGCACACCAAGGTGTTCACCCTCGACAACACCTTCCTCGTCCTCCCGAACGGGATGATGCGGGACCGGGACGTGATCAACTACTCCGCCGAGGACCCGCGGACGCGGCTGACGCTGGACGTCCAGGTCACCTACGAGAGCGACATCCCCGAGGCCCGGAAGCTCATCGAGCGGGCGGCCAGAAAGGTGGACAACGTCATCGAGGGCGGCCCGGACATCCGCGTCGGTGCCGCGCGATACCCCGCCGCCCCGACGGTCTACATCAACGAGTTCGCCGACCACGGCGTCCTGCTGACGCTGCGGTACTGGGTGACCGAGCCGTACAAGCTCCTGGCGTCCCGCTCGAAGGTCCAGACCAACGTCTGGGAGGCCCTCGAGGACGCGGACGTGGAGATCGCCTACCCACACTCGCACCTGTACTTCGACGAGACCAGCGGCGAGATGCAGGTGTCGGTCGCCGAGCGGGACCGCCTGAGACCGGCCGGTCAGGGCTCCGACGAGCCCGAGGGGACCGACTCCGGGGGCTGATCGTCGGGGGCGACGGTGACGACGTCGCAGTCGAGTTCCTCCCGCAGGAACCGCTCGATGTCGGGGTCGTCGACGAGCCGGCGGATCATCGACCGCCAGCGACCGACCTGTTTCTCGCCGATGACGACGACGTCGGCGTCCTGTGCGGCCACCTCGTCGAGGATCGTCTCCTCGACGAGCATCCCCGAGCGGACGACGTAGCGGGTCCGGGGGACGTGCCCGAACGCGTCTTCGACCGCCGTCTTCAGTTGCGCGCGGGAGACGCGGTGGTTGTTCTGGTAGAGATTGACGTGGAGGACGGTCAGGTCCGCCTCCCGTTCGTCGGCCAGCTGGACGGCCTTCGCCAGCGTCGCGCGGGAGTTCTCCGAGAGGGGGTACCTGACCGGAACGACGACCTGCGGCATCGACCGACAGTTCGGCAGGTGGGGGTAAAACCCTAGCGACGAGTCACGCGCCCGGTCACCTCGGGGTCGATCCCCTCGGCTCGCGCGTAGTCGGCCAGCACCTCGTACTGCGTGTCGTGGGCGTCGACCCGGTGGGACTCGGTCAGGACCGGGAACTCCCGCGAGGTGTGTAACAGGTAGTCCGTCGTCGCGACCGTGTAGGTCTCGCCGTCGGCCACGGGCTCGCCGCCGACCGTCAGCGACTCGACGGTCCGGGACTCCCGGTCCCAGACGACCGAGAGGCCGCTGAGGTGGGCGTTCCACCAGGACTCGCGGCCGAAGTCGGAGACGAGCCCGCTCCCCTCGCGGCAGAGCTGCCGGAGCTCCGCGCCGGTGATCCGAGCCACGACGACCGGCTCCTCGAAGGGGACGACCGAGATCAGGTCGGCGACGGTGACGTCGCCGGCGAGCGGTTCCTCGTCGGAGCGGACACCGCCGCCGTTCTGGAGGCCGACGTCGGCCCCGGTCGCCCAGCGGTAGGCGTCGGCGACGAAGTTCCCGATCCGGCTCTCCCCGCCGTACGTGTCTATCCGCTCACGGTCGATGGGGTCGGCGACGTGACCCACTACGTCGTCGAGGCCCGCTTCCGCGAGGCGACCCTCGATCGCTGCGGCGACGCCCTCGTGTGGTGTCGCGTCCGTCGTGTCACGGAACGCGGCGGTCGGTTCCGCCCCGCCGAGGTCGACCTCGACGACGGTGTGGCCGTTCGACCCGGGCCGGGCCAGCAGCGCCCCCTCGACGCGTGCGACCCGGCGCTCGTGGACGTGGCCGCCGAGCACCACGTCGACGTCACAGCGGCGGGCCAGGCGGTCGTCCTCGTCGCCGAGGTGCGAGAGGACGACGACCAGTTCGGCCCCGCGTTCCCGGAGCGCGCCCGCGGCGTCGCCGACGGCGGCGAAGGGGTCGGTGAACGTCAGCGGGTCCGCCGAGGGGTTGGCACCGTCCGCCGTCGTGACGCCGGTGAACCCGACGCGTGTCCCGTCGACCTCCCGGAGCGCCCAGGGGGCCGTCTCCCCGGACAGGAACCGCTCGCCGCCGTGTTCGACGTTCGCGGTGAGCCAGGTCTGTGGGGACCGTTCGACGACGCTCCGGGTCGCGTCGAGGCCGTGATCGAAGTCGTGGTTCCCGAAGGTGTCGAACTCGGGGTCGACGGCCCCGAAGAGGTCGAGTGACTGTCGGCCGTTCGTGACAAGCGAGAGGACGCCCGGCCCGGTGTTGTCGCCGGTCCCGACCAGCACGGCGTCGGGCCCGTCGAGGTCGACGAGCGTGTCGGCCAGTCGCCCGATTCGGTCGGGGGTGTCGTAGGCGTTCTCCACGTCCGAGTAGTGGACGAGTCGGGGACCCATCGTCGGCGTAACGCCACCGACTGGCAAATCCCTTCCGTCTCCGCCCGCGTCGTGTCAGACGAAAGTTTCGTCTGCTCTGGACGTAGATATTACACCACCCGCCAGGTATATATCCGGGGACCGTTCTTAGGGGTGCTATGGCCGGAGCGAACCCCCGGGGCGACGGCGAACCGACCATCTGTGCGAAGTGCAACGAGGCGTTCAGACTCGTGAGCGTCCTCCCGATGGCCGCCGGGATCGACTACTGTCCCACCTGCTTCGAGGCGTACCTCGGACGGTAGCCCCGGATCGCAGTGGTTTAGCCGCTGGCCCGACAGGTCGGGCTATGGACGAACGCGAGGGGCCCGACGGCGAGCGGCTGTACGTTGACCGGAGCGAGGGCGACACGGGCACGAAAGGACCGTTCTTCGTCGTCTACCTCGACGCCGACCGGGAGCGCCGCTGGGGCTACTTCTGTGGCAACTGCGAGACGTTCAACAACGCGATGGACGCGATGGGACGCATCCGCTGTAACGACTGTAGCAACCTCCGCAAGGCCGAGGAGTGGGACGCCGCCCACGAGTGAACGAGACGGGGAGTGTCGTCTAGTCATCTGGGAGGAACGTTTATACGAGGGGGCGTGGTAGACCGTGACAGATGGGTGTCGCTACCACATCACTCGACGAGCAGGCCCGGTCGTTCTTCGACGACATCGGCTACAGCGTGTCGCGCACCGAGGGCGGACTCAGAGCCGAACACAAGTGGCGGACCGTCACGGTGACCGTCCTGGACGACGACGACCCGCTCCCGGAGTCCGGGGAGATCCACTGTTTCGTCACACCGGCGGCGACCGCTGCGGACCTCGGCCGCCGACTCGGCCGCCGGGACCCGAGCTACGACTGGGCCGTCCTCGGGGTCCGCGAGGACGGCGGCTACGACGTGGTCCGACCGGATTCGACGGGGTAGCCGCGCCAAACACTTACACCGACCCCGTGTGAGTTGCCGTCCGTGCTCCAGAACGCCGTCACGGACGCGCTCGACGAACTGCTGCGAGACGCGAGCGCGGTCCTCCCGGACCTGCTCTCGGGACTCGTCTTCCTGATCATCGCCGCGATCGCCATCAGACTCGTGATGGTGGTCGTCCGGTTCGCGCTTCGCCGCCTCTTCCCGGGGGAGGCCCCCGTCTACCGGCAGTTCGTCGCCGCGCTCGTGCTCGTCTTCCTCTGGTTCGCCGTCGGCCTCTCCTTTCTCTCCATCGTCGGTCTGACGCTCGTCGCCGCGTCGCTCGGCACCGCGACCGGGTTCCTGGCGCTGGGGGTCTCCTACGCGCTCTCGGGGATGATCGCCGACGCCGTCGCGGGCGTCTACCTCCTCCGAGATCCGGATTTCAACCCCGGAGACACGATCACCGCCGGCGACACGACCGGCGAGGTGGCTGCCATCGAACTCCGCAAGACCCGTTTCGACGTCGACGGCGACACGGTGGTCCGGGCCAACGCCGACATCGAGAAACGCTGGACGAAGGTCGATTCGAGCGAGTGACGCCGCCCCGCGGGACCGTCACCCGTTGCCACGCGGAACTTATGTCGTCTGCCGCCGAACGACCGGTATGTTCGTCGGGCACGCACTGCTTGCGTTCGCCGTCGTCGCGACGGCGGCACGGCGGCTCGGCCGGTCCCCCGAGCGGTCGCTCCGGCTCGGTGCCGTCGCCGGCCTGTTCGCCGCCGTCCCCGACGTGGACGTGGTGTACGCGCCGGTCGGCCTCGCGTTGCGCTCGGTCCAGACGCTGGGGCCGGACGCGTTCTGGGCGACGGCCAACGTCATCCACCGCGGCCCGACCCACTCGCTCGCGATGGGGACCGTCCTCGCCGTCGCCGTCGGCCTCTGGGCCACCGAACGGCGGTCGGCACGGGCGGCCTCGGCAGCGCTCGTGGCCGCGCTCGTCGCCGTCGGCGCGGTCGGCAGCGGTGCCGTCGGTGGCGTCGTCGTCCTCGTGTACGCCCTCGCCGGACTGGCCGTGGCCGCCGTCGCGAGACGGTGCGACGTCGGAGCGGCCGCGACGTTCGGGGTCGCGCTCGTCGGACTGCTCTCGCACCCGTTCGGGGACCTGTTCACCGGGTCGCCGCCGCCGCTGCTGTACCCGCTGGACGTGGCGCTGGTGACCGAGCGGGTCCTGCTGTACCCCGACCCGACCGGCCACCTGCTGGCGGCGTTCGCGCTCGAACTCGGCGTCGTCTGGCTGGCCGTCAGAGCCTACGTCCGGCTGTCGGGCCACCGACTCCGCGAGCTGGTCTCGCCGCGGGCGTCGCTGGGAGCCGGCTACGCCGCGGCCGCGCTCGCGCTCCCGGCCCCGACGCTCGCGGACTCGGCGCACTTCGTGTTCAGCGTCCTCGCGGTCGGGGTCGTCGGCGCACCGGTTCGGCCGCTCTCCGGCGACGACACGCGCCTCCGTGCGCTGGTCACCGGCCTGACCGCCGTCACGCTGGCGGCAGTCGCCTACGCGGTGGCGTACGGCCTGCTCTGATCCGCCGATACTGTTTTCCACTTCGCCCCGTTCCACGGGGATATGAGTCGGGATGTGACTGCGTTGCTCCGCGAGAAGCGGACGAACGCGACGCTTGGGTGGGGGCTGGTCGCACTCCTCCTGTCGGTCGTCGCGGGAGCTGTCCTCGACGGGCAGTTGTTGTGGGCCGCGTTCGCTGCGACGGTCGCCGCGCTGGCCCTGCTCCCGCCAGTACTGCTTCGGAACCGATACGCGATGCTCCCCTGGGAGATGCTGTTGCTCGCGGCGCTCCCGGTCGTCGGCCGCCTGCTGTCCACGGTCCCGGTCACCGGGAACCTCGCGACGTATCTCTCGGTGGCGGCCATCGCGCTCATCGTCGCCGTCGAACTCCACGTCTTCACCCCCGTTCGGATGTCGTCCCGGTTCGCGGTCGTGTTCGTCGCCGTCACGACGATGGCGACCGCGGGCGTCTGGGCGGTCGTCCGCTGGGTAGCGGACCTGACGCTCGGGACGACGTTCCTGCTCGACCCCGCGCTCACGGAACACGCCATCGAGGAGGCGGTGATGTGGGAGTTCGTCGCCTCGACGATCGCCGGCGTCGGAGCCGGCGTCGTCTTCGCCGTCTACGTGCGTCGACAGATCGGCCCCGAGCGGATCCCGCGGGAGGTGACGCCCAGCAGTGAGAGTCCGTGACTACCTCGGGATCGGCCACCGACGGCAGCGCCAGGCCACCCGCGCGATGACGCTGACGATGGTCGGGATATTCGCAATCGGCGTCTGGACCGGCGACACCGGTGTGATCGTCAACACCGCCGTCGGGCTCGCGGTCACGCAGCTCCCGCCCCTGCTCGAACGCGACTACGGGATCGCGCTCGATCCCGCGCTGACGCTGTGGATCACGACGGCCGTCTTCCTCCACGCGCTCGGCGTCCTCGGACTCCCCGGGGCCGAAGCCAACTTCTACGCCGGCATCCCGTGGTGGGACAGCGTCACGCACGCGCTCTCGTCGTCGCTCGTCGCCGCGGTCGGGTACACGACCGTCCGGGCGCTGGATCGGCACTCGGACGCGGTCCACTTCCCGTCGCGGTTCGTCTTCGTGTTCATCCTCCTGTTCGTGCTCGCCTTCGGCGTGCTCTGGGAGGTCATCGAGTTCGCCATCGGACTGGCGGCCGACAGCTTCGGCGGCGAGGCCGTCCTCACGCAGTACGGCCTCGAGGACACGATGATGGATCTGGTGTTCGACACGGTCGGTGCCGTCGTCGTCGCGGTGTGGGGCACCGCTCACCTCTCGGACGTCGTCGGCCACCTCGAAGGCTGGCTCGACGACCGAAGCCACTGACTCGCCCGCCACTGCGCTCACGCTCGCGCCGTCCCGACCGTCGAAGCGACACCGGCACCGCCGAGCGAGTTCGGCGTCGCCACCTGGTACTCCACGAACCGGACGCGGACGGTCACCGCCCTCGCCACGTCCGCGGCGATCCGGTCCCGGAGCACCGGCGCGAGTCGCGGGTACTCCGCGGTCGTCCGCCGCCCGACGACGACCGTGACGGAACCGCTTCGTTCCCGCTGCCCCGCCAGCACGCTCGGGCCGCTGTAGTCGGTCTGGATGTCGATGAGTTCGAGGTCCCGGTACTCCTCCCGGTCGAAGACCTCGTTCGCGTTGTGGTTCACCGTCTCGACGAGGAACAGGTACTGGACCGTGCTCGCGACGGACGCGACGAGCAGGACCGCGACGACGGCGGCGAGTGCCCCGTAGCCGACCGTCCGGCCGTCCACTCGGAGGGAGTCCCGAACCCGGGTCGACGACTCCGAGCGGTAGCCGAAGGCGGTCAGCGCGAGGAACGCCGAGACGTTGATCAGCAACACGTTCATCAGGAGCAGGACCATCGCGCCGAGGGCAAGCGCCGGTTTCGCCCAGACGATGCCGAGCCCGATGGCCGCCGCGGCGGGAACGATGGCGGCGGCGACCGCGACCCCCGCAAGCGAGACCGAGAGGTCGGTCGCGAGGGCCAGCGCCCCGGCCGCTCCGGCGAAGACGGCGATGACGAACGTGAGGACGATCGGGATCGAGAACGCGTTCACCTGCGTGATGTTCTCGATCGCCAGCCGCGGCGGGACCAGGTACCCCCACCGGATCACCGCCGCCGCGGCGGTCGAGCACCTTCTCGACCGCGCCGTCGGGAAGCGGGAAGTAGACGATCATCGCGTCGCTGTCCCCGCCCTCGTCCGCGACGATGTACTCCACGTCCTCGTCGTCGAGTTCCTCGAGGACCGACTCGCGCGCTTCCTCGGCTACGCGCGTCTGAACGAGTCGCACACCGGATACGTACCTCATTCGCTGAATAAAACTGATGCTTGCAAGCGAAGTCCGTCCGTGGATGGCCACTGTGGGTGTCCTCGGCTCTCCCCCGAGTCACCGTGCATTTCCCGCAGGCCGATCAACCCGGGTTATGAACCTCTTCGAACCGCTCGAAGGCCGGCCCACGACGAGCGAGGCCGCCCTCTCGACCGGTCGGACGCTGAGCCTCCTCGCGCTGCTCGTGGTGCTGGCCTGGGCGACCGGCGAACCGTTCCTGTTCCCGAGCCTCGGTCCCTCCGCCTACGCCCTGGCGGTGACGCCCTCGGCGGCGACGAGCAAGTGGCAGCGAACCGTCGGGGGCCACCTGTTCGGCGTCCTCGCCGGCTTGCTCGCCTACCACGCCCTGGCACCGGGGCTGGCGGTCACCGACATCCCGCCGGCCCTGTCGCTTCCGGGGTTGCGACTGGTCGGTGCCGGGTTCGTCTCCGTCGGCCTGACCACAGCCGCGATGCTCCGGACCGACCTCCGACACGCGCCCGCCTGCGCGACCACGCTCATCGTCGGTCTGGGGCTGCTCACGAGCCTGTTCGAGGCGGCAATCATCCTGTTCGCGATCGCGATCTTGGTCGTCGCCGACCACGTCGTCCCGGCGGCCGGCGTCGACGAACCGCCGCAGTGAGCCGCCGCTGGCGGCCCCGCCGCCGTCCCGGGTGTGGATTTATGTGTCGGCCGCGCGTCGTCTCACGGTGAGATGGTCTTCAAGAAGATCACCCTAATCGGAACGAGTTCGGAGAGCTTCGACGCCGCCGCCGACGACGCCATCGAGCGCGCCGAGCGGACGCTGGACAACCTCAAGTGGGTCGAAGTCGACGAACTCGGCGTCGAGATCGCGAGCGTCGAGGGCCGGGAGTACCAGGCGGAAGTGACCGTCGCGTTCGAGCTCGAAGAGTAGCCCCTCGCGGCTCTCAGGGGCCGGCCGTCCACTCGACTGCGTCCGGCAACAGCGTCGCGACGACGAGTGCGGTGTCCGTCGTCTGGACCCTCCGCCGGCCCAGTTCCGCGCCGGTGGGCCGCTCGACTCCGACCGTCACGCGGTCGGCCGCGTCGCTCGTCGGCGGGCGACCGGCCACGACGTCCTCGAACCGGACGCCGCGACCGGCCAGGATCGTCGCCTCGCGCGCGAACACGTCGCCGTCGCCGCGCTCGGCGGTCACCACGACCGTCCGTCGGTACGACGACTCGTTGCGGACCGCGACGTCGAAGCCCCGGCGGTCGCCCGTCTCGGTCTCCGAGCGTGCCGTCGCGGGCGTCGGGACCGGAGCCGGCGTCGTCGTGGCGGACGGCCCCCGTCCGAACCCGCCACAGCCGGCGCTGACCGTCGCGAGTCCCAGAAGCACCGATCGCCGCGTCGGCCGGTCGCCCATCAGGTCCGGAACGACTCGCCACAGCCACACTCGCTGACGACGTTGGGGTTCTCGACGTGGAACCCCGCCCCCTGCAAGCCGCCCTCGTAGTCGAGGACCGACCCCTCGACGTAGTCGATGCTGGCCCCGTCGACGAACACCCGGAGATCGTGCCGCTCGAAGACGTTGTCTTCCTCTTCCGGCTCGTGCTCGAACCGCATCCCGTACGAGAGGCCGGCACAGCCGCCCTGCTGGACGAACAGTCGCAGGCCGGCCACGTCGGTGTCCATCCCCTCGCCGGTCAGCAGGTCCAGTGCCTCCGACGCCGCGGCCTCCGTCACTTCGAGACCGGTGCCGCCCGGATCCGGATCGCTCGTCGTGCTGCTCATACACGTGATTGATCGCCCGAGCGTGATAACGCTGGCGTCCGTTCGACCGGCGACGACTCGGAACCGGGCCGCTCCGCTCACGGCGCGGTCGCCGCTGGCCCGACGGCCGAGACCGGCGGCCCGGTTCACAGGAGCAGCGAGACGACCGCGAGCACGAGGAAGACCAGCACCAGCCACTTGGCGATTCGCATACTGAGGCCAGCGACGCCGCGCGCACCGACCACGGCCGCCACGATCGCGAGGACGAAAAAGAGGACCGCGAGTTCGATCAGCCCGCCACCGAGCTGGAGCGGTGCGATTCCGGCAGCGAGTGACCGCCCCGCTCCGCCGAGAGTTGGTAGTGCAACCATGGTCACCGGACGCGGCGAGAGCCGAATGGTAATACCGTCCCTATGCTCGATAGGCCGGGGTTATCGCCGACCGGCCGTCGCCGCCGGACACCCCGCGGGAACGCCGGCTACAGCGACTCGGTGCCGTCGTCGGGACGTGCGGTGCCGCCGCGGTCGCTGTACCCGCTCTCGCCCACGGCGTCTTCCTCCACCAGGTTGTAGATCGCCGTACGGACCGCCTCCGCCGAGTCGTAGGTCTGCCCGGTCGACTCGTGGGGGCCGAGCACCGACTCCAGCGTCGTCGTCTCGTCGGTGAGATCGAGCTCCGCGTCGCCGTACCGCTCGACGATCTCCTCGGCGCTCGCGGGGTAGTCGTGCTCCGAGAGCCGGCTGTCCAGGTCGCCCAGTTCGACGCCGTGTACACGTGCTTCGTCGATGTCGTCTCCCATATCGCCCGGTCCGGTCTCCGGCGGGGAAAGCGGCCGGGCTGCACCGGCAGGGCCGATCTCAGTAGAGGTCGTCGAGTTCCTCGCTCGTGGTCGCGTGCTCCTCGCTCGGGAAGGTCCCCGACTCGACGGCGTCGACGTACTCCTCGACGGCGGTGGCGATCTCCGCCCGCGCGTCGCCGAACTGCTCGGCGAACGGCGGACTGGAGTCGGCGAGTCCCACGACGTCCGTGAACACGAGCACTTGCCCGTCACACCCCCCGCCGGCACCGATCCCGATGGTCGGGATGTCGATGGCCGCCGTGACCTGTGCCGCGAGGTTCGCCGGGACGTGCTCGAGGACGAGCGCGAACGCTCCCGCCTCCTCGTGGGCCTGTGCGAGGTCGAGGATCTCGGCGGCCTCATCGCGGTCGCTGGCCTGCTGTGTGTACCCCGTCTGGTTGACGCTCTGTGGCGTCAGGCCGAGGTGTGCCATCACCGGGATCCCCAGGTCCGACAGCCGTTCCGTGAGATCGAGCGTGTGCGGTCCCGACTCCAGCTTGACGGCGTTCGCTCCCTCCTCTTTGAGCATCCGCCCGCAGTTCCTGACGCTCTCGCCCTCGTCCGCGCCGAACGAGAGGAACGGCATATCGGCGACGACCAGGGCCTCGTCGGTGCCGCGAGCGACGGCCCCGACCCGCGAGGCCATCTCGTCGACCGTGACCGGGAGCGTGTCGTCGTGGCCGAGGACGGCGTTACCCATACTGTCCCCGACGAGGACGACGTCGACGCCGGCCGACTCGACGATGCCGGCCGTCACCGCGTCGTAGGCCGTCAGCATCGTGATCCGCTCGTCGCCCGCCATCGCCTGCAGATCGCGTACCGTGGGCATAGTTCTCGCCGGGCGCGCCGCCCTCTTACGTGTTTGGGAGGGCGATCAGAGCGGTCGGGCGACCATCTCGCCCCACGGTTCGAACCCCCAGCGGTCGTAGAACGCCGTCGCCCGTTCGTTGTCGGGGTCGACGTCGAGGACCAGGCGGTCGAGCGGGAGCGACTGGTCCCGGGCGACCGAGAGCGCGGCCGCCAGCAGGTCGTCGGCGACGCCGGTCCCGCGGGCGTCGGGGTCGACGTACAGCTCGTTCAACACCGCGGCGTCCCAGACGTGGGCCATCGACTCCGGCAGGACGAAGGCGTACCCGACCACGTCGCCCTCGCGTTCGGCCACCTGGACGGTCCGCTCGTTCGCCCCGACACAGCGGTCGACCCACTCGAAGTACGACGCCCGGTACTCCGCGTCCAGTTTCGCCCGGTAGGCCGCCGCCTTCTCCTCGCTCCCGGTGCCGCTCCCGAGTTCCAGCTCGAACGCCCGCTTGCAGTCCCAGAGGGCGTCCTCGTCGTCGGGCTCGAAGGGCCGGATCATTCAGTCGAGCAAGCCCAGGTCGCGTCCGAGCCGGTCGACCAGTTCGTCCAGTACCTCCGGGTCCACCTGCGCTACCGATTCCCCGTCGTGGAGTTGCTCGTTGTGTCGCTCGACGGCCCCCTCGACGTCCTCGAACGGGACCTGCGTGCGCGTCCCGCAGTCCGAGCAGACCACCGGAATCGCCGGCTGGTCGTCGTCGGTCGTCATAGACCGGGGTTCGGAATCGGGGCGCAAATATCGTCCGGTTGCCGGCGAACCGGAAACGGCTTGCCGACCGGGTCGCTACCGACGGGCGTGCCCGCCGTCGAAGAGACAGACCCCGACGGCGTCGACTTCGGCTGGGTGATGCAGGTCACCTTCGTCGCGACGATCCTCGTGGGGTCGCCCGTCGTCGTGCTCGCCTCCGTCGGACAGCCGCTCCCGACCTGGACCAGTCGGGCGCTGTTCGCGGTCCGAGTCGGTGCCGTCGTCTGGTTCCTGACTGCCGCCGGGACCTACCTCTACGCCCGGTACCGGCGCTGATCGAACTCCGAGGCCCACGCGAAGCCGGTCCCCGCTCGCCTCGCCGTCTCCGCGTCGCGCTCGGAGTCGCCGACGAAGACCGTTCGCTCCGGGGAGACGCCCAGTTCGTCGACGGCCCGCAACAACCCCGACGGGTCCGGCTTCGGGTCGGCCACCGTGTCGCGGCCGACGACTGGCCCGACGAACTCGTCGAGTCCGTGAGTCGAGAGCGCGAGTCTGACCGCCGACTCCGCGTTCAGCGAACAGACGCCGACCGGCACGTCGTGGGGCAGCCCCTCGGCGAGGGCGAGCGCCTGCCCGCGCTCGGCCCCCTCGCGCTCGTGTCGCGTGATCGTCTCCTCGACCGCTTCGCGGTGGCCGGTCTCGTCCGACAGCCCGAGCATCTCCCAGAGCCCCCTCGACCCGGGGTCGACGCCCCGCTCTTCGAGGACGGCGGCCACGTCGCGGGCGACGGCGTCCCAGTCGACTGCCAGGCGAACCAGCGTCCCGTCGAGGTCGTAGACGACAGCGTCGTAGGTCACGGCTCCTCTTGACTCCCGGCGCGCAAAACCCTTCCCGAAGCCGGTCAGTCGCCGAGCAGTTCGCGGGCGACGACGTTCTTCTGGATCTCGGTGGTCCCCTCGTAGATGGTCGTCACCTTCGCGTCGCGGTAGAACCGCTCGACGGGGTAGTCCGTCGTGTACCCGTAGCCGCCGTGGATCTGGACGGCCTCGTTGGTCACCTCCAGCGCGCCCTCGCTCGCGAAGTACTTCGCCATACTCGCGGCCTGCCTGGCGTCCTCGCCCCGGTCCATCCGCGAAGCGGCGTCCCAGGTCAGCAGCCGCCCGGCCCGGACCGTGGTCGCCATCTCGGCGAGCTTGTGCCGGATCGCCTGGAACTCCGCGATGGGGCGGTCGAACTGCTCGCGCTCCCGCGCGTAGTCGAGCGCCTCGTCCAGCGCGGCCTGTGCGAGCCCGACCGACTGTGCGGCGATGGCGACCCGACCGCCGTTGAGGATCGACAGGGCGGCCGCCAGCCCCTCGCCGACCTCGGTCAGCCGGTAGCGCTCCGGGATCTCCACCCCGTCGAACGTCAGCGACGTGGTGTCGCTGGCCCGCAGGCCGAGCTTCTCCTCCGGTTCGCCGACGGCGAGCCCGTCGCTGTCTTTCGGGACGAGGAACTGCGTGATCGAGTCCGGGTCGTCGGGGTCGGTCTTGGCGAAGACGACGACCACGCCCGAGCGGCGACCGTTAGTGATCCACATCTTCTCCCCGTTTAGGACGTAGCCGTCGCCCTCGCGGCGCGCGACGGTCGACATCCCCCGCGGGTTCGACCCGGCCTGTGGCTCCGAGAGGGCGAACGCACCGACCGGGCGGCCGTCGACCATCTCCGGGAGCCACTCCTCGCGGACGGCCTCGCTGCCGAACTCGGCGATACAGGACGTGGCGAGACAGTGGACCGACAGCGCCGTCGCGACGGCCAGCGATCCGTGGGCCAGCTCCTCGTTGACGATGGCGTAGGTCCGCCGGTCCGCGTCGAAGCCGCCGTACTCGGCCGGCGTCGTCAGGCCGGTCAGGTCGATCTCCGCCAGCGCGTCCCAGACGCCCTCGGGGAACGACTCCTCGCGGTCGGCCGCCGCGGCCGTCGGGCGGACCTCCTCGGCCGCGAACTCGCGGACCGTCTCGCGGATCGCACGCTGCTCGGGGGAGAGCTCCATACCGCGCGTACGGACGGCCGCGACAAATCCCTACTGGCGTCAGCGGGCGTCGGCGAGTTCGACGTCGAGGAAGTCTTCGAGGAGCGTGATGGTCGAACCGCCGACGTTGGCCTGGGTAGCCCGGCCCTGTTCGACGGCGAGCACGGTGTCCTCGTCGAGGTCCAGTTTCTCGGCGAGCTCACCGGTCTGGAGGCCCCGCTCCTGGCGTGCCTCGGTGACGCGGCTGCCGTAGTCGGGGACCAGATAGGGGAGCTGGTCGTCGTCGTAGTCGGCACCGCTCTCCCAGTGAGCGGCGTCGCCCTGTTGTGCGTCGTGGAGCTTCGCCGCGTTCTGTGCGGCCTTGCGCTTGCGGTCTTGGTCGTCGCGACTCCCGTCGTCGCTGCCCGAACTCGCGGCCTCACCGTGGTCGCGGGCGCAGTCCGAACACACCTGCAGGGTCGCCCCGGCGACGTCGGCCGTCCGGAGGTCGCCGTCGGCACCACAGAGCTCGCAGCTCCCGCCGGCGTCCGACCCCCCGCTGCCGGTCGAGTACTTCGCCATACCACCTCGTAGCCGGTTCGTCGTATTTGAAACGTCCGGTTCGACGGAGTGACAGGTACTCCCGCGAGCGGTCGCAAACGAAAGCGCTTTTATTGGCCCACGGGATACGAACGAGTGCAGCAAGGCAGTGCGCGTGGGTAGCCAAGCCAGGCCAACGGCGCAGCGTTGAGGGCGCTGTCCCGTAGGGGTCCGCCGGTTCGAATCCGGTCCCACGCATATCTTCTCCGAACGATAGCGAGGAGAGATATCGACGGACGGATTCTGAGCACGGAACGAGCGAACGGAGTGAGCGAAGTTCAGGCGGTTCGAATCCGGTCCCACGATTTTCGTCACGAACAACTCGCGAGTGACGGAATCGTCGCCGATTCGAACCCCGGCAGTCGACCGTAGTGCGTCTCCCTCCGGTTCGAGGTGGTCGCCGAGAGACGAACGCACCGTCCGATATTCACTTCTGATAATTTAGACACAACTTTCATATACTACCACCGGCCAAAGTACTGGTAGGCACCAAACGGTGCCACCTACTTTCCACCCCCACCCCCACTCTCTTTCAGTGTCGCTCTCCAGCGACGGCGATCCGACGCGTCGCTGCTGTCCGACCGGACCGGTCGACTCCTCGGAAAAATGGACCGGGCGGGACTCGAACAGGTGCGAGACTCGCTCCGCTCGTCTCGCGTGCTCGAATCCCGGCCACCACCTGCGGCTCACGAGTTGTTCGCCGCAAGAGTGGAAGGGGCGGGATTCGAACCACGCGGAGCCCTGCGAGGGAAACTGCCGAACAGGATTCTGGCATATCGCCCGGCAGCGCTCTACCACTGAGCCACCCTTCCAGACGGTCGTCCGTTGGACCCCGGCGACCAAATATGTGACGGGATAGCACCACACTCGCCCGGGCTGGCACGTGCCGGCAGCGGCCACTTTCCGGCGGGGACACGACTCCGTTCGTGAGCTACACGAAGTGTACGTACGCGGACACCGATCCGGTGGCGGGGGCGATGCACTTCCTCCGTGACCCGCTGGACTGCGAGAACGTCGGCGTCACGATCGTCGACTGTGAACCGGGCTGGACGGGCAAACCCCACGATCACGGGGACAACGGACAGGAGGAGGTCTACGTGCTCGTCGACGGCGCGGCGACGGTCACGGTCGGCGGCGAGGCGGTGGAGATGACGGCCGGCGACGCGCTACGGATCGACTCCGCGTCGACCCGACAGATACGGAACGGCGAGACGGAGAGCCAGTTCGTGCTGGTGGGTGCGAGCTAGTACGACCGCTCTTTCGGTTCGTAGGTCTCCTCGTCGCCCTCGAGGATGACCGGCTTGTAGTAGAGCTCGGGGGTGCCGTCGTTCCAGGCCAGCATCGTGTGCTTGATCCACTCGTCGTCCTTGCGCTCCTGGTGTTCGGCGCGCCAGTGAGCGCCGCGGAACTCCTCGCGTGCGAGCGCGCCGAGCGTGATCGCCTCGGCCACGTCGAGGATGTTGCGGGTCTCGATGGTGTGGATGAGGTCGGTGTTGAACGTCCGCGAGGGGTCCTCGACGGCGACGTCCTTGTACTCCTGGCGGGCCCGACGGATGTCACGCAGGGCCTGCTTCAGGCCGTCTTCCTCCCGGAAGACGTTGACGTGCTGGGTCATCGTCTCCTGGACGTCCGCCCGGACCTCGGCGTGGTTGATGCCGTCCTCCGCCAGCAGCGTCTCGACGCGGGTCCGTTCCTGCTCGACGGTGTTCTCGATGACGCCCGTCGGTTCGACGGCGGCACCGTCCGCGGCCACCTCGTCGTCGCCGGCGTCGATGGCACCGGGCGAGACCGGGGTGTCCACCTGCCCGTCCTCGCTCTTGGCGGAGGGGCCGGTCTCGATCTCGGCGACCTTCATGTCCTTGCCGGCGGCGTGGTGGCCGGCGCGGGCACCGAACACGAGCAGTTCCGGCAGGGCGTTCCCGCCCAGGCGGTTCGCGCCGTGGAGCGAGACGCAGGCCGTCTCGCCGGCGGCGTACAGCCCGTCGATGCAGGTCTCGCCGTTCTCGTCGCACTCGATGCCGCCCATCGCGTAGTGCTGGCCGGGCTTGACCGGCATCGGCTCGTCGAGGCCGTCGACGCCCTCGAAGTCCTCCGCGAGGTGGAGGATGTTCTCCAGGCGGTCGATGATGCGCTCCTCGCCGAGGTGGCGCATGTCGAGGTCGACCCACTCGTCCTCGACGCCCCGGCCCTCGTTGACCTCGGTGAGTTCGGCGCGGGCGACCACGTCACGGGAGGCGAGTTCGCCCTCGTTGTTGGCGTAGCCGTACTCGAACATGAACCGCTCTTCGTCCTCGTTGTAGAGGATGCCGCCCTCACCGCGGACACCCTCGGAGATGAGCACGCCCGTCGACGGCAGCGTCGTCGGGTGGAACTGGATCATCTCCATGTCCTCGATGGGGACGCCGGCGCGGTAGGCCATCGCGACGCCGTCGCCGGTGTTGGCGACCGCGTTGGTCGTGTGGTCGAACGCCTGTCCCAGTCCGCCGGTCGCGAGGATGACGCCGTTCTTGGCCCGGAACCCCTCGATCTTCCCGGACTTGATGTCGTAGGCCACGCAGCCGTGACAGACCCGTTCCTCGGGGTCGTCGTGGTCGGTGACGGCGAGGTTCGTGACGTACCACTCGTCGTACACCTCGATGCCGCGCTTGACGACCTGCTCGTACATCGTGTGCAGCAGGTGGTGGCCGGTCTCCGCGCCCGCGTACGTCGTCCGCGGGTACGAGAGGCCGCCGAACGGTCGCTGGGAGACGCGCCCGTCGTCCTCGCGGGAGAAGGGCATCCCCCAGTGTTCGAGCTGGATGACCTCCTCGGGAGCGTCCTTCGCGAAGGTGTCGATCGCCGGGGCGTCCCCGAGGTAGTCCGACCCCTTCATCGTGTCGTACGCGTGGAGGTCCCAGGAGTCGCCCTCCTGGAGGGCGGCGTTGATCCCGCCCTCGGCCGCGCCCGTGTGGCTCCGGACCGGGTGGAGTTTCGTCACGAGGGCCACGTCCGCACCCTCCTCGTGTGCCGCGATCGCCGCTCTGAGGCCTGCACCACCCGCGCCGACCACGATGACGTCGTGTTCGTACATAGAATACTGACCTGTCCGCGGCTTAGTATTAGCCGAACTTAAGCCTCCCTGTTGGGCGTGTTCGCTGCCGCGGCTCCGTCCGAACGTCGCGACCAATCCGGCCCCGAAGGGGCGTCAGACACGTATCGATACATCAATACTTTAGTGCGATGACTATCCATTTACTAACAGGTTACAGCCGGGGGTGGTCGCGGTACGTGCCCGGTGTGGCCACTGGCACGAGTATGAGCGAATCGAACGCCGGACGACCGGAGTTAGCACGGGCGGTTGTGTCGAACACGGGCGACGCGATCCTCCTCACCGATCGGGGGATGGCGATCCAGTACGTCACGCCGTCGACGGAGCGGGTGCTGGGCCACGACGCCTCGACGCTCGTCGGCGGGTCGCTCGCCGCACACGTCCACTCCGAGGACGTGCCCGACCTGGAGGCGACGCTGGACGACGTCGTGGGACGGGCGGGACCGGACCGTGACCGGGTGAGCGTCCGGGTCCAGCGAGCCGACGGTCGGTGGCTGCCGCTGTCGCTGACCGTCACCGAGTGTCGGGAGGCGGGCGTCGATGGATTCGTCCTGAACGCACGACCGGTCGAGCGGGAGCGCCGAGTCGCCGCGGCGTTCGAGGAACTCGTCGCGCAGACGCCGACGATGCTGACGGTCCTCGACGACGCGGCGGTCGTCCGGTTCGTCTCGCCGCCGGTCGAGGAGATGCTCGGTTGCGAGGCCGGAACGGTCATCGGCACCCACGTCGGGGAACACGTCCACCCCGACGACGTGGCCGGCCTCGTGCGCACGGTTCGTGACTCGCTCTCGGAGCCCGGCGACGAGGCGACGGTCGAGTTCCGCTGTCGGACGGCCGACGACGAGTGGCGGTGGCTGGAAGCGCGGGGTCGTCGCACCACCGCCGACCTGCCGTTCGACGGCGACATCCTCCTCACCAGTCGGGACATCACCGAGCGCAAGGAGCGGGAGCGGGACCTCCGGGCGAAAAACGAGCAACTGGACCAGTTCACGAGCGTCGTCAGCCACGACCTGCGCAACCCCATCAGCGTCCTGCGTGGCTCGCTGGAACTGGCCCGTGAGACGGGGGACGAAGACCACCTCGAACGGGCCGAGAAGTGCGTCGATCGGATGGACACGCTGGTCGACGACCTGCTGACGATGGCCCGTCAGGGCGAGGTCGACCCCGAGACGACCGCCGTCGAACTGGACGAGGCCGCTCCGAGCGCGTGGCGGATGGTCGAGACCGGCGAGATCTCGCTGACGGTCCGGGGTGACCACCCCGTCCCGGCCGATCCGGACATGCTCCGCGAGGTGTTCGAGAACCTCTTCCGGAACAGCGTCGAACACGGCGGCTCGACGACCGAGGTCACGGTCGCGCGGACGAACTGGGGGTTCGTCGTCGAGGACGACGGCACGGGGTTCGACGGCGACCCGGAGGCGGCCCTGGAACCGGGGTACACGACGTCCGAGGACGGCACCGGGTTCGGTCTGAGCATCGTCGACACCATCGCCGATGCCCACGGCTGGTCGTTCATCCCGACCGAGTCGTCGGAGGGCGGTGCGCGCTTCGAGTTCGTCACCGAGGGCGGCCCGTCGAGGTAGCTACCAGAACTTGAGGTTGTTCTTCACCGCTTCCCGCTTGAGTTCCTGGATGTGCTCCGTCAGCGGGATGTCCTTCGGGCAGACCTCGGTACAGGAGAACTGCGTCTGACAGCGCCAGACGCCGTGCTCCTGCTCGATGATGCGGAGGCGCTCCTGCTTGCGCTGTTCGCCCTCGCGTTCGTCCATCGCGAACCGGTAGGCCTTGTTGATGGCCGCGGGACCGAGATACTCGTTGTCGCCGGCCGCGATGTTACAGGAGGACATACAGGCCCCACACCAGATACACCGGGTGGACATCTTCACCTTCTCGCGGTTCTCGCGGCTCTGTCGTTGCTCCTCGAGTTCGTCGTCGGGCGTCTCGTCGGCGTCGAAGTACGGCTCGACGGCCTCCATCTGGTCGTAGAAGTGCTCCATGTCCACGACGAGGTCCTTGACGACCTCCTGGTGGGGGAGCGGTTCGATGCGGATCGGGTCGTCGAGATCGGCGACCTGCGTCTTACAGCCCAGCCGCTGCCTGCCGTTGACGAACAGCGCGTCGGAGCCACAGACCGCCTGCCGACAGGAGTGTCGGAACGTCAGCGACGAGTCGTAGTGGTCCCGCGCGTACATCAGCGCGTCCAGGACGGTCATCCCTTTGTGGAAGGGGACGGTGAAGTCGTCGAAGCGGGGCTCCTGCTTGCCCTCGACCTCGGGGTCGTAGCGGAACACCTTCAGCGAGATCGTCTCCTCGTCGTCCAGCGACGCCTCCTCGGTCTCGCGTTGCAGGTCCCGCTCGGCCTGCCGCTGGCGCTTCTCGGCCCGTCGCCGGTCGCCCGGCGACTGGACCTCCGCCTCCGTCTCTTCGTCTTCGGTCTCGGTCTCTCGTTGTTCGATTTGCGTGCTCATGGGTTCAGAGGAAGCCGTTCATCGCCAGTGCGACCCGCGTCCCCTGTGCGACGAGCAGTAGGCCCGCCACCACGAGGACGTACTTGACTGCTCGCTTCTGGGTGCCGCTGATGCCCTGATTGACGAGGGCGTTGTAGACGCCGTTGACGCCGTGGAACGTCGCAGTCACGAGGAACAGCCACATCGTCGCGAAGTAGCCGATCTGACTCATCCGGGCCTGCGTGCCCGCGAACGTGATGTCGGCGGCGTGGTTGGCGAAGTGCAACAGCAGGAAGTGAAACGCCAGGACGCCGATGAGGAACACCGCCGTCAGGCGCTGGAGGAGCCACCGGCGGCCGCCCCGCTCGAAGGAGGAGTAGTGTTCGGCCATTATGCGGTCAGTGGCCCTCCCAGGAACGTCGGGATGCTGGCGACCACGATGGCCCCGGTCAGCAGCATCGACGCGTAGAAGCTCTTGTCCTGCGATTCCAGTCCGACGCCGAGGTCGACCATCAGCAGGCGGACGCCGTTGAGGATGTGGAAGACGGCGACGGCCAGCAGGCCGATTTCGAGGAAGCGGACCACGAGCAGGGCCTCCAGTCCCTGCAGCGTGCTCGTGTAGAGCTCCGCACCGCCCAGCGAGGTGCTCAGGACCGCGATGTGGGTGAACAGGTAGCCCACGAGCACCCAGCCGGTGAACTTGTGGAAGATCCAGGCCCACATACCGGCGGAGAACTCCCGCCACCGTCCGAAGTCCTCGACGGTGCCGCGATTGTAAGACTGACTCATACACTGTTGGCTTAGTCCGGGGACAGATAGTAGTTACTACCCTGTTTCGGCCCGGAGCGTGGGAGTCTCGCTCGTGAGACCGGTCCCGGAACCGAGACGTGCGGGGCCCGGGACTACGTCGCGACGTCGGCCGTTCGCGTCCGTTCGAGCGCGCGCCGCGTGTCCGCGTCGAGCCGAACGAGGTGACAGAGCGGGTTCCCGGGGTAGACCAGCGGGTTCTCCAGGACGCCGACGAGCAGTCCGGTGAAGGGGGCGCTGACGTCCGTGCTCTCGGTCTTGAACGGATTCGCGATGGTGCAGATGGTGTCGCCGTCGTAGACGAGGTCGCCACGCTGGTAGTGCATATCGACGAGCCCGCCGGCGTCGGCCCGGATCCACGTCTTCTCGTCGCCGTTCTCGATGACCGTCCGCCAGCCCGGCCAGCGGACCACCTCCGTCTCCAGCATCCCGAACTCCGCGAGGACCGACCGGACGCTGTCCAGAGCCGCGTCGATGAGCGACCGCTGGAAGCGGTGGGCCTCGCCCATCTCGACGGTGATGGTCGGCGTCCCGGCGTCGCTCGTCTCCCGGCGGAGCGATCCGGACGGCCCCTCCGAGGAGATGATGACGTTCGACGCGAACGCGTTGGCGACCCGCTCGACGGCCGGGTCGGTCGTGTCCGCCCGGACGTGCAGCATATTCGTCCGGCCTCGGGTAGAGGTGTGGAAATCGAGGCCGAAGTCACAGGGCGCGAGGAAGTTCCGGAAGATCCGGTGGGCCATCCGCTTGGCGCTCGTCGAGCCGGGGTCGCCGGGGAACGAGCGGTTCAGGTCCCGATCGTAGATGGGGAGGTACCGCTCCTGGGCCAGGAAGGCGGGGACGTTCAACACAGGGAGACAGACCAGCGTCCCCGCCAGTTCGTCGTGGGGCCACTCGTGGGCCACCTCCCGGACCACCTCGATGCCGTTGAGTTCGTCGCCGTGGGCGGCCGCCGACAGGAACGCCGTCGGCCCCGGGCGCTCGCCGTTCACGACCGTCACGGGCATCCGGACGGGGTCGCCCATATACGTCTCGCTGACGGTGTAGCGGACGTTCTGGACCTCGCCGGGATCGACCCGGCCACCGTCGTACGTGAACGGCTCGGCTTCGTCCATAGCCCCACAAGCGGGAGCGGCGGTATAAGCGTGTCCTGACACAGTCCGCGACCGCGACCCGCTAAGCCTTTGCCGTGGCCGTCTGAAACCGGATCTATGACCGAAGACATCACCGTCGGCGTGCTGAGCCTCCACTCCAGCAAGGAGTCGAAGGCGATCCTCAACGCCGCCGACGAACTGGGGTACGGCACCGAGTGGCTCCGCGAGGAGAACCTCACCGTCTCCGCGACCGACGGCGGGATGACGATCGAACCGGACGTCGACGTGATCGCGAACCGCCTGCTGCTGTCGAGCGACGAACACCCGGTCGAGGGGATCGGCCTCGCGCTGACGCTGAACGAACTGGTGCCGATGCTGAACGAACCGCTGCCGGCGACGCGGGCGCTCCACAAGTTCGCCAGCGCCGCCGCGCTCGCCGAGGGCGGCGTGGCGGTGCCGGACGCCCTGCTCGCGCTCTCGAACGACCGCCTCAACGCGGGGCGCGAGCGGTTCGGGGAGCGCGCCGTCTACAAGACCGCCATCGGGACCCACGGGGGCGGGACGTGGATGGTCGAACTCGACGACCCGCTGAACGCCCAGGTCGGCGACCGGCACGCGTTCCTCCAGGAGTACCTGGACCACGACGGCGACCGCCACCACGATCTCCGGGTGTACGTCGTCGACGGGCAGGTCGTGGCGGCGATGAACCGTTACGCCCCCGAGGGTGAGTGGCGGACCAACGTGGCGCTGGGCGGCGAGGTGGAGGACGTCACCGGGGCGCTCCCCGCCGACGTACGGCAGATGGCACTCGCCGCGACCGACGCGGTCGGGCTGGACTACGCCGGGGTCGACATCGTCCAGGGCGAGGACGGCTACTACGTGCTGGAGGTCAACCCCACCGCCGGCTTCCGGGGGCTGTTCCGGGCCAGCGGCGTCAGCCCCGCGCCGTACATCGTCCGGGCGGCCGTCGAGCGGGTCGGCGGCTCGGTCCCCGACAGCGAGGTCGAACGGCTCTCCGACCGCCTCGACGACTCCCGGCCGGCCGCGATGCCGGCCAAACCCAAGGCCACGGCCCCGGAGAACGTCACCATCGGCTACATCGAGGAGGTGGTCGCCACCGGAACCCGCGGGAACAAGACTGTCCTCGCGAAGTCCGACACCGGCGCGACCCGGACCAGCATCGACGCCGAACTGGCCGCCGAGATCGGCACCGGTCCCATCCTCGACATCGTGAAGATCAAGTCCGGCAGCGTGAAGTCCGGTCGCTCGCGGCCGGTCGTCGACCTCGTGGTCGGCATCGGGGGCACCCAACACACCGTCACCGCGAGCGTCGAGGACCGCTCGCACATGGACTATCCGCTCCTGCTGGGCCGGGACATCCTCAAGCACTACCAGGTCGACGTCAACCGCCGTGCCGACGACGAGCGCGAACCCGACACCGAGGAAGAGGAGTCGACGCTGGAGTAGTCAGTCCTCGCGCACCTCGGCGACGCTGTCGGCGACGTCCTCCTCGGCACGCCAGAGGTACAGCGTCGCGTAGCTCCGGTAGGGTGCCCACCGTTCGGCGTACTCGACCATCTCGGGCCGGTCGTAGTCCTCGCCGACGACGTTGCGGAAGCCCTTGCGCACGCCGAGGTCCCCGACCGGGAACACGTCTTCGCGGCCGAGCGAGAACAGCAGTTGCATGTTCGCGGTCCAGTCGCCGACGCCGGTGATGCTCGTCAACTCCGCGCGGACCGCGTCGTCGGGCATCCCCGCGAAGTAGTCGATCCCGTACCCCGCCTCGCGGAACGCCTCGGCGACCTCGTTGACGTAGCGGGTCTTCTGCCGGGAGAGGCCGGCGTCGCGCAACACGTCGTCGTCGGCCGCGAGGACTCCCTCCGGGGTCACCTCGACGGCCTCGAACAGGCGCTCGCGGGTGGCGGCCGCCGAGGCCATCGACACCTGCTGGCGCAGGATCGAGACGACGAGGCGCTCGAACATGTCGTCCGCGGGATCGAGCGTCAGTTCGCCGTGGTGGGCGACCAGCGGGCCGAGGTCGGGGTCCTCGCGGAGCGCGTCGTGTGGCGAGTCGGGCATCGCTCCGTCGTAGCGGCCACGCGGACAAGAAGGCTTCAGTCGTCGCCCGGCGACGGGCCGCGGTCCGCCGCTGCCGACTCCTCGATGTCCCCGTCGGCCTCCGAGACCGGACGCGCGGGATTTCCGACAACCGTCGTCCCCGGCGGGACGTCGTCGACGACGACGGCACCGGCCCCGACGGTCGCGTTCTCGCCGACGGTGACGGGGCCGATGATCGTGGCGTCCGCTCCCACCGTCACCCCGTCTTCGAGGGTGGGGTGGCGCTTCTCGCGGCGCATCGACGCACCGCCGAGGGTCACCCCGTGGTACATCAACACGTCGTCGCCGACGTCGGCCGTCTCGCCGACGACGGTGCCCATCCCGTGGTCGACGAACAGGCGGTCGCCGACCGTCGCGCCGGGGTGGATCTCCACGCCGGTGAGCAGGCGTCCGAGATGGGAGAGCAGCCGCGCGCCGAGCCGGTGGTCCCGGACCCACAGCGCGTGGGCGAGCCGGTACAGCCAGACGGCGTGGAGTCCGGGGTAGGTGAGGACCACCTCGGTCGCGCTCGTGGCCGCTGGGTCTTTCGCGAGGGCGGTGCGGACGTCGTCTCTGAGTCTGTCGAACATGGTGGGATCGGGCGAGACTCCGGGCGCTCGGCGGTACAGCGGCAGTGAGTACGAGCACTCGGCGACCGCGAGAGTGACGGACAGCGGCGGCGCTCGGATGCACCGTCGCGACGGCCGCGGAGTGCCCGTCTGCCGTACGCGGCCGTTGCTGCCAGAACGGTATAAGTCGGTGGGTGTCGGACCGGCGGGTCGAACGGCTGCGACCGCCGTCTCAGACCATCCCCTTGCCGAGCAGTTCGCGGGCGATGATGTTCTTCTGGATCTCGGTGGTCCCCTCGTAGATCTGGGTGATCTTCGCGTCGCGGTAGAACCGTTCGACGTCGAAGTCGTCGACGTAGCCGGCTCCGCCGTGGATCTGGACCGCCTCGTCGGCCGTCTCGACGGCCACGCGGGAGGCCTTCTCCTTTGCCATCGACGCCAGCTGGGTGAGCTGGTCGTCGGCGTTGTCGACGCTCCAGGCGGACTTGTAGGTGAGCTGGCGGGCCGCCTCGATCTCGGTGTACATCTCCGCGAGCTTGTGCTGGATGGCCTGGAACTCCGAGATGGGCTGGCCGAACTGCTCGCGGTCCTGGGCGTAGTCGAGGGCGCGTTCGGCCGCACCGCGGGCGATCCCCACCCCCTGGGCGGCGACGCCGGTCCGGGTCTCGTCGAAGAACTGCATGATCTGGAGGAAGCCGGCCCCGCGGGTCCCGACGAGGTTCTCCTCGGGAACGCGCACGTCGTTCAGAACGAGCTCGGCGGTGTCCGAGGCCCGGATGCCCAGTTTGCCCGTGATCTTCTCGGCCTCGAAGCCGTCGCGGTCGGACTCGACGAGGATCTGCGAGAAGCCGTTGTAGCGCCCCTCGGCGTCGGGGTCGGTCTCACAGAGGACGACGAAGTAGTCCCCGACAGAGCCGTTGGTGATCCACATCTTGTTGCCGTCGACGACCCACTCGTCGCCCTCCTTGCGGGCCTGGGTCGACACCGAGGAGACGTCCGAGCCGGTGTCGGGTTCGGAGATCGCCGTCCCCATCAGCGCGTCCCCGCGGGCGACCGGTTCGAGGTACTCCTCCTTCTGGGCCTCCGTCCCGAACCCGACGAGGGCGTCGGCCCCGAACGCGGCCGACTGGATGCACAGGCCGATGCCGGGATCGGCCGCGAACAGCTCCTCGGCGATGATGGCGTTGGTCAGCGTGTCGTAGCCGGCCCCGCCGTACTCCAGCGGGATGTTCGCCCCCGTCAGCCCCATCTCGGCGGCCCTCTCGACGATCTCGTGGGGGAACTTCTCGGCGCGGTCGTACTCCGTCGCGGCCGGCCGGATCTCGTTCTCCGCGAACCGGCGGACCTCGTCGCGAATCTGTCGTTGCTCGTCGCTGAGTTCGAAGTCCATACGGGGCGTGTTCACACACGACCCAAATAATGGTTTGTAATCCGAAATAAACGGCAGAGATGTTTCTCCCCGAGAGAAACGTTGAAACGTCGGCCGACAGTGGGAGTACACGTCATGGATTTCGAGGACATCGAGACGATCGCGGTGCTGGGCGCGGGGAACATGGGCCACGGCATCGCCGAGGTCGCCGCGCTCGCCGGCTACGAGGTGCGGATGCGCGACATCAAAGAGGAGTTCGTCCAGGACGGCTACGACAACATCGAGTGGTCGCTGGAGAAGCTCGCCGAGAAGGACCAGCTCACCGACGACGAGGCCGAGGCGGCACTGGGGCGTGTCACACCGCTCGTCGACGTCGCGGAGGCCGTCGGCGACGCGGACGTGGTCATCGAGGCCGTCCCCGAGAAGATGGAGATCAAGAAAGACGTCTACACCGACGTTGAGGCACACGCCCCCGACGATGCCATCTTCGCGACGAACACCTCCAGCCTCTCGATCACGGAGCTCTCGGAGGTGACCGATCGGCCCGAGCAGTTCTGCGGGATGCACTTCTTCAACCCGCCGGTGCGGATGCAGCTGGTCGAGGTCATCTCCGGCGCTCACACCAGCGAGGAGACGCTGTCGGCCATCGAGGCCCTCGCGGAGGACTTCGACAAGACGCCGGTCCGCGTGCGCAAGGACTCGCCGGGGTTCATCGTCAACCGCATCCTCGTCCCGCTGATGAACGAGGCCTGCTGGCTGGTCCACGACGACGTGGCGACCATCGCCGAGGTCGACTCGACGACGAAGTTCGACATGGGCCTGCCGATGGGCTCGTTCGAGCTCTCCGACCAGGTGGGCAACGACGTCGGGCTGCACGTCCTGGAGTACATGCACCAGGTGCTGGGTGACGCCTACGAGCCCTGTCCCCTGCTCGAACAGAAGGTCGAGAACGACGAGCTCGGCAAGAAGTCCGGCGAGGGCTTCTACGACTACGAGGACGGCGGCGTCGACATCCCGACCGACGCCGGTCGCGAGGACGTCGAGAAGCGGCTGCTGGCCGTGATGGCCAACGAGGTCGGCAAGCTCGTCCAGAACGACGTGGCACCCGTCGCGGACATCGACGAGGCCGTGATGCTCGGCGGCGGCTTCCCCGAGGGACCGGCACGACTGGGCGACGACGCCGGGCTCGACACGCTCGTCGAGACCCTGGAGGACCTCGTCGAGGAGACCGGCGAACGGCGCTACGACGTCTCGGACGGCCTGCTGGCCGCCGCAGAGGTGGGCGGCTTCTACGGCGACGACGACGAGGGCGAGACCGAGTTCGAGAACGTCACCGTCGAGTACCCCGGCGAGATGGTCGGCCACATCGAGCTCGACCGGCCCCACCGGATGAACACGGTCAGCCCGGACCTGATGGACGAGCTCGCCGAGGCCGTCGACCTGCTGGAGGCCGACGACGAGGTGCGGTCGATCCTCCTGACCGGCGCGGGCGACAAGGCGTTCTCCGCGGGCGCGGACGTCCAGTCGATGGCGTCGAACGCGACGCCGCTCGAGGCCGTGGAACTCTCGAAGAAGGGCCAGGAGACGTTCGGCAAGCTCGAGGACGTCGACATGCCGGTCGTCGCCGGCATCGACGGGTACGCCCTCGGCGGCGGGATGGAGCTGGCGACCTGTGCCGACCTGCGCGTGGCCTCCGAGCGCTCCGAGCTCGGCCAGCCCGAACACAACCTCGGTCTGCTCCCCGGCTGGGGCGGCACGCAGCGGCTCGCCAACATCGTCGGCGAGGGCCGCGCCAAGGAGATCATCTTCACCGCCGAGCGCTACGACGCCGAAGAGATGGCCGACTACGGCTTCGTCAACGAGGTCGTCGGCAACGACGAACTCGAGGACCGGGCGTTCGAACTGGCCGCGGACCTCGCGGCCGGCCCGCCGGTCGCCCAGCGGTTCACCAAGCGCGCGATGCACGCCGGCCGCGACGACACCGAGGCCGGCCTCGAGGTCGAGTCCCAGGCGTTCGGCCACCTCATCGGCACCGAGGACGTGATGGAGGGCATCACGGCCTTCATGGGCGACGGCGAGCCGGAGTTCGAGGGCAAGTGAGGCGACGTCGGCCCGTCGACGAGGGCCGACCTGACTCCGGTCCCGCGACAGTCGTTCGCCGTCCGGCCGTGTGACGGTCCCGCAGGTGGGGTCGCCTTTCGATGGGATTAAATCACTCCACCCGGAACGCCAGGATGCGCTCGGTTGGTGTAGTCCGGCCAATCATCTTGGCCTTTCGAGCCGAGGACATGGGTTCAAATCCCATACCGAGCACATCTCCGTCGTATCTGTTCTCCGAGCGACAGCCCTGTCGCCGACTGAAGGCCTTAACCGCGCTGACGGCCAACTGTCGCCGATGACCGAGACGCCCACCGTCGTCGCCGTCAGCGGGAGTCTCCGCGACGAGAGCACGACGCGACTCGCCCTCCGACACGCGCTCGACGCCGCCGCGGCGGCGGGAGCCGAGACCGAACTGCTCGATCTCCGGGAGTTCGATCTGCCGCTGTTCGACCCGGACGACCGTGACCGCGGCGACGCCGCGGTGCTGAAACGGACCGTTCGGGACGCCGACGCGGTCCTGCTCGGGACGCCGGTCTACCACGGGATGGTCTCCTCGGCGCTGAAGAACGCGCTGGACTACCTCGGCCGGGACGACTGCGAGAACGTCACGTTCGGCCTGCTCGCGACGGCCGGCGGCGGAGAGTACGGACAGACGTTCGAGCACCTCCGGACCGGTGTCCGTCACGTCCGCGGGTGGACGCTCCCTCAGGAGGTCGGCATCCGCGGGGCCGCCAGCGAGTTCGACGGGGACGGCGAGTTCCGCGACCCGGACATCGAGTCGCGGGTCCGGACGCTCGGGCGCGCCGCAGTTGCCAACGCCTTCGTCGAGCCGCGAGCGGACTGAGCGCTGGATCGGGTCCCCGCCGACCGTCGGACTGCGGTAGCTATTTTTCCCGGCCGGGCGAGGGGGCGGCTATGCAAGCAGTCGTCCTCGCGGCCGGCGAAGGGACCCGGATGCGACCGCTGACCGCGAACACGCTGAAGCCGATGCTGCCCGTCGCCGACCGCCCGCTCGTGGCCCACACGGCCGACGGCGCGGTCGAGGCGGGTGCCGAGGAACTGATCTTCGTCGTCGGCTACGAGGCCGACGCGGTGCGCTCGTACTTCGGCGACAGCTACCGGGGCGTCCCGGTCAGGTTCGCCGTCCAGGCGGAACAGCGCGGCACCGCCGACGCCGTCGCGGCCGCCCGCGACCACCTCGACGGGCCCTTCGCCGTCCTGAACGGCGACAACCTCTACGACCACGCGGGGCTGGCGGCGCTGTTCGACGCCGCTCCGTCGGTCGCGGCCTACCGCGTCGGCGACCCCTCGAACTACGGCGTCCTCTCGACGGACGGCGACACGGTCACCGGCGTCGTCGAGAAACCGAGCGACCCGCCGACGGAGCTGGCAAACGCCGGCGCGTACGTCTTCCCCGCCGAGGCCCGCGAGTGGCTCGACGTGGACCCGAGCGAGCGCGGCGAGCGGGAGATCACGGACGTGCTGGCCCGCGTCGTCGACGAGCGGTCGGTGACGGCCGTCGAAGTGGACCGCTGGCTCGACGTCGGGCGGCCCTGGGAACTGCTCGCGGCGAACGAGTGGAAGCTCGGCGAGCAGGAGCGCCGTATCGACGGCGAGGTACGCGGCGACGCCGACCTCCGGGGGACCGTCGTGGTCGAATCGGGGGCGGTCGTCGAACCCGGCGTCGTCGTCGAAGGGCCGGCACTGATCCGTTCGGGCGCGACGGTGGGACCGAACGCCTACGTCCGCGGGGCGACGCTGCTGGGCGAGAACGTCCACGTCGGGCACGGCGTCGAGGTCAAGAACAGCGTCGTGATGGCCGACTCGAACGTCCCGCACGTCTCCTACGTCGGCGACAGCCTCCTCGGGGAGGACGTGAACTTCGGCGCGGGGACGCAGGTGGCGAACCTCCGACACGACGGCGAGAAGGTACGACAGACCGTGAAGGGCGACCGGGTCCCGACCGGTCGCCGGAAGTACGGCGTCGTCGCCGGCGACGGCGTCCGGACGGCGATCAACACGAGCCTGAATCCGGGGGTCGTCCTCTCGGCCGGCGCGACGACGACCCCCGGGGAGAGCGTCACGCGGGACAGGTAGGGCCACGGAGGTCACAGCGGCGAGTATGTGGGATTAAGTAGGGTGACCACGCACCTCCGATACCATGGTCGACCCCACTTCGGATCACCACGAGGACATCGACGAGGAGGAGGCCCCGGACTGTGCGGTGTGTGGCGAACCGATCGCCAACGAGGTGACACACCGCGTCTCCACGCGGATCGAGGACGGCAGCGTCCACACCGTCCACTTCTGCGACGAGGGGTGTGAGGCGGAGTGGCACGGGGAGTGAACGCTCAAAATCCGATCTGACCGTCCAGAAGGCCCTTCCCGTCCGACGGCGACGACTCGCCCGTGACAGGTCGTCGTGAATCGGCAGTTCGTCTCGTCTTTCTCACGCTCGTACTCGTCTCGCTCCTCGCGGTCGGGGGCTCATACGCCACGGCCAGCGGCCTCACCGCTGCCGGTGACACGCGGGCCACGGCGGCGTCGAACGGGAGCGACGCCGACGACACCGCGACGCGCGCCGCGGTCTCGACGGACGGGGCGGCGATCGACCTCGCTCCCCGGTTCGAGCGGGCGTCCGAGCGACCGACCCGCGGCGAGAACTGGTCGACGGAACGGGTCTCCCGGGTCGTCTCACGCACCGACCGGAACCTCACCGTCGTCGCGACGCAGGGGTTCTACGTCAGCGACGAGACGGCCGAACTGGCCGCCGTCACGCCGAACGGGACCGTCGTCTACTACGAGGACCGCTACCGCGTCTACTTCGACGTGGACCCCGTCGAGGGCGAGCGCTACACCGTCGAGTACGTCGCGGCCGAACACCTCGACGGCGCGGCCTGTGCGAACGTCTCCAGCGAGGAGTGCACCCGGAACGTCGTCGTCCGCGCGAACCTGACGACCGGCGACCGCGAGCGAGTGTACGCGGACGTCACGCCGCGGATCTACTCCGCGCGGTGGCACGACGTGGACCGCATCAACGACACGCACCTCCTCGTCGCGGACATCGTGAACGACGGCGTCTACGCGGTCGACACCCGGGACGACGAGATCGAGTGGCGCTGGAACGCATCGGCCCACTACGACCGCTCGGCCGGCGGCTCCGACGGTGACTGGACCCACATCAACGACGTGGAACTGCTGGCCGACGGGAGCGTGATGGTCAGCCCGCGGAACATGGACTCGGTGATCTTCCTCGAACGCGGCCCGGACGGCTGGGCGGTCGACGAGAGCCGGACGCTCGGCTCGGACGGGAACCACGACCGCCTCTACGAGCAGCACAACCCCGACTACATCCCGGCGGAGCACGGCGGCCCCGCCGTCCTCGTCGCCGACTCCGAGAACGGTCGCATCGTCGAGTACAGCCGGACGGACGACGGCTGGACCCACGCCTGGATCTGGCGGGACGCGCGCCTCCAGTGGCCCCGCGACGCCGACCGGCTCCCCGACGGGAACACGCTCGTCGTCGACTCCCACGGCGACCGCGTGGCCGAGGTCGGTCCCGACGGCGAGGTCGTCTGGCGACTCGACGTCGGGATGCCCTACGACGTGGAGCGGCTGGGGACCGGTGACGAGAGCACCGGCGGGCCGGCCGCCCAGTACCGCGAGGCAGTCGCCGAGCGGCCCGGGGACACCGCGGCCGTCGTCGCGGACGTACGGAACCGGACGAACGCGACGGCCGGCGGCGTCGGCGGACAGACGCTCCCCCTCGTCGACCGGTTCTGGATCGGGCTGAAGGCGCTCACCCCGAGTCTGGTCGCCAACGGCCTGCTGTACGTCGCCCCCTCCTGGGTCCGGTTCACCGACCTCGCGTTCGCCGCGCTCGGTCTCGTCACCGCCGTGGTCTGGGCCGGCGTCGAGTTCCACTGGTCGGAGCGGTCCCTCCGTGGCGGCTGGCGGCGCGTGACCGGTGCCCTCCGCGGTCGCCTCGGCTAGTCGTCCTCGTACGGTCGCTCGATGGCCTGTTGGCCGCCGATCTTCGCCGACAGCACCCGCGTGAGTGCGTCGAACACCGTGACGACGGGGTACAGCAGGAGTTCGACGTACCGGAGCGGGCGGATCACCCGCACCGCGTACGACTGCGCGTGCCCGAGGCCGTAGGACTTCGGGACGATCTCGCCCCCGACGAGGACGACGGTGCTGGCGACGACCGTCGTCGCGACGACGGCCAGTCCCGGGTCGAGCCGCTCGGCCAGCAGCGCCGTCAGCAGGCTCGACAGCGCGACGTTGACGACGTTGTTCCCCACCAGCAGCGTCACGAGGAGCCGGTGGGGGTCGGCCAGCACGTCCTCGACGGCGGCCGCACGCGGGTCGGTCCGGGCCGCCTCCGCGAGGGCCTCCCGCGACAGCGAGAACAGCGCCGTCTCGCTGCTGGAGAAGAAGGCACTACAGGCGAGCAGGACGACGACCAGACCGAGCGTCGGAAGCAGCGGCGGTGCCATACGCCAACGTCGGCTGTCTCACCAAAGAAGCCCCGGGCGTGTCGCTCGACACGTTCCGACCGAAAGAGTGCTCCGTCAGGGATTCGAACCCGATGCCAGACCTCGCTCCCCTCGGCCCGCCGTGATTCGAATCCCCTCGTCGCATCGGCGTCGAACGGTCTCGCTGTCGCTCGACACGTTCCGACCGAAAGAGTGCTCCGTCAGGGATTCGAACCCTGGTCATCACCGTGAGAGGGTGATATGATTGGCCGGACTACACCAACGGAGCGTCCACTTGTTCGGACGGCGCTGGAACGTATAATGATTGTGTTTCGGGGCCGCCCTGGGTGGGTTTCTCACTCCTCGTCGAAGGGCGAGCCGGCGGCGTCCGGCTCCTCGCCGGCGATGCTGATGATGTTCTCGCGGCCGACTCGCAGCTTGCTGATCTCGCCGTCGTCCTCCATGTCCGACAGGAGCATACTGACCTTGGACTTCGACCAGTCGGTGCGCTCGACGATGTCGACCTGTTTCATCCGTCCCCCGTTCTCTTCGAGCAGCGACAGCACGCGGTCGCTGTCGCTCAGCAGCTCTTCGTCGGGGACCGCGGGCTCGTCGGTCGCCTGCTCGGCTCCGGCCTCCGAGGCCGGCTCGGCAGTCCCGTCCGTGGCCGCCGTTGCCCCGTCGTCGCTCCCGAGTAACCCGGACAGCGACGGCGCACCGCTGGAGCGCCAGGCCGCGGCGGCGACGACGCCGAGCGCGATCAGCAGCGCGGCGGCCATCAGCGGCCACGCCGAGCCGTCGCCGGACTCCCCGGGGGTCGGCTCGGCGCTCGTCCCGTCGCTCTGCTGGCCGGCCTCCCCGTCACCTCCCGACTGCGTCTCGACCGCCGACCGGGGCCGGAGTTCGACGTATGGCCGCTGGTCCACGAACGATCGCTCCCCGTTCCAGGTCACGCTCTCGCTGCCGGCCAGGGCGTCGGGGTTGCTCTGTGAGTCCGGCTGCGGCAACACCTGTGCGAACGCGAGGCCGGGGCCGCGCTCGACGACGAGCGCCTGGTCGGGACCGACGTAGAACCCGCCCTCGAACACGTCGGCGACGACGACCCTGTCGCCGTCGACGCGTGCGAAGTTCGTCCAGCGGAACGACATCCGTACCTGTCCGATACTCCCACCGGGCCGCGCACGGACCGACGCCGACCGCCGGAAGTCAGTCGCGTTCATCTCCCGGTCCGTCGCGTTGGTCCCGAACCTGGTGAGCGCGCCGGCGTTGCGCACGAAGCTCGCGTACAGGTCCGTCCGGTTCCGCTCGAACTCGCTGGCGTACGCCTCGAAGTTCTCACGCTGGCTCTCGTTGGTCAGCGGCGTCTCGTGGACGATGGCCCACCGGGCCGACCCGTTCTCGTAGACGGTCACCTGAAACGTCGTCGAGTCGAACCGGTCCGGCGTCTGGAGGCTGCCCGTCGCCGCGTCGCCGACCGCTGGCCCGCTCGCGAGGCTACAGACCAGTAGAGCGGCGACGACGACGGACGCCCCGCGGAACATATAGCTGATAGTCCCGAGGACAGCATAAAAGCGCTGTGAATGCGGGGGAGAAGACCCCCTACGTCCCGACGGCGTCTGCGAGTTTGGTCACCGGATGGGGCGGGTCGTCGGTGAGCGGTCGGTCGGACAGTTGCGTCCGGCAGGAGGCCCCGGGCGCGACCACCTCGTCGCCGTCGCTGGCGTCGACCTGATCGTAGAGGATCTTTGCGATGGCCTTGCTCATCGAGTAGTGTTCGGCCTCGTAGCCGAAGCTGCCGGCCATCCCACAGCACCCGGAGTCCAGCGGGTCCACGTCGTAGCCGGCCCGCCGGAGGACGCCCACGGCGTGGTGGTCCTTGCCGACGGCCTTCTGGTGGCAGTGGCCGTGGTAGGTGAGCGCGGCGTCGTCGGCCGTCCAGTCGACGCGGCCGTCCAGCGCGAAGCGGTCGAGGTACTCGCAGACGCCGAAGGCGTTGCCGGCGACCGTCGTCGCGCCGTCGTGGTCGTGACCCAGCAGGTCGAGGTAGTCGGACTGGAACATCACGGCGTCGGACGGTTCGACCACCACCACGTCCCAGCCGTCGTCGACCCGGGGGGCGAGCGCCTCGACGTTGGTCGCCGCCCGCTCGCGGGCGGTGTCGACGAACCCCTTCGAGTGGGCGGCCCGGCCCGAGGCGGTCACGTCGTCGGGTACCCGGACGTGGACGCCGGCGGCCTCGAGCACCACGACGGCGTCTTTCAGCGTGGCCGGGTGGCTGTAGTTGTTGTACGTGTCCGGGAACAGCAGCGCCCGGCGCTCGGCCTCCTCCTCGGGGACCGTCGGTCCGCGGTCGGCCCACCAGTCCTCGAAGGACTCCCGGTGGAAGGTCGGGAGGTCGCGCTCGCGGGCGATCCCGAGGGCCTTCTCCGCGAGGTAGTCGCTGCCCGGCAGCGACTGCGCCCAGTTCGAGAGCGGCGCGAGCGCGCTCCCGACCCGGCTCAGCGTGTCGACGTTGGCGAACACCTTCTCCCGGAGGCTCGCGCCGTGTTCCTCGTGGCGGGCGTGTTCGACCTCGACCTTCAGTTTCGCCATATCCACCTCGCTCGGGCAGTCCCGGGCACACCCCTTGCAGCCGATACAGAGGTCCAGTACCTCCGTCGCGAACGCCTCGTCGGTGGGGTCGTCGGGCAGGTCGCCGCTCATCGCCTGCCGGAGCATGTTCGCCCGGCCCCGAGTGGCAGTGACCTCCTCGTCGGCCGCCCGGTATGTCGGACACATCACGCCCCCCGTCGTCTCCTGGGGGCCGCGACAGCCGCCACAGCCGTGACAGAGCTCGACCATCCCCTGCATCCCGTTCTCGTTGGGCCAGGAGAGCGCCGGCTCGAAGTCGTAGTCGAACTCGTAGTCCGGATCGAACCGCAGGTTCTCGGTCATGTCGACCGTCTCGGCCCGCGGCGGAGCCTCGCCGGCCTCGACGGCGGCCGCGTCGACGCCGACGACCTGCCCGGGGTTCAACAGCCAGTCGGGGTCGAAGCTCTCCTTGAGGTCTCGGAAGACGCCCCACACCTCGTCACCGTACAGCTTGTGGTTCCACTGCGTGCGTGCGCGGCCGTCCCCGTGCTCGCCGGAGACGCTGCCGCCGTACTCGACGACGAGGTCGGTCGCGCCCTCGGCGATGGTCTCCATCTGTTCGATCCCCTCGAGGGTCTTGGTGTCGATCAGCGGCCGGATGTGCAGACAGCCCGGCCCGGCGTGGGCGTAGAAGGAGGCGAATGTCCCCGCCTCGTCCAGGACCTCCTGGAAGTCCGCGACGTACTCCGGGAGGTTCGCCGGCGGGACGGCGGTGTCCTCGATGAACGAGATGTGTTTCGCGTCGCTCGTCCGGCCCAGCAGGATCGGGAGGCCCGACTTCCGGAGCTTCCAGAACCGCTCGCGCTCGGCCTCGTCGTGGGCCTCCTGGCCGTCGAAGGCCCGCACTGGGTCGTCGGTCAGCGACTCCGCGCCGCTCTGTGGGACGCCGAGCGTCCGCGCGTCGCCGACCCGGTCGGCCAGCAGGTCCGCGACCTTCTGCTTGCCCGCGGCGTCGCTGTCGGCGTAGAACTCCACGAGCAGGACCGCGCCGGTCCCCTCGGGGACGATGCTGTCGACGAGGTCGCCGAACTCCTCCGTACCGGCCGCGAGGTCCAACAGGACGTCGTCCAGCACCTCGACGGCCGCCGGGTCGTGGTCGAGGATGGGCGTCACGTCCGCCATCGCGGTCACGAGGTCCTCGTAGGTCAGCAGCGCCAGCGCCTTCGTCTCGGGCACCGGTTCGAGGGCGACGGTCGCCTCGGTGACGACGGCCAGCGTCCCCTCGCTGCCGGCCAGCAGGCGCGCGAGGTTCACCGTGCCGGCCTCGCCGTACTCGCCCTCGTACTCCGCGACGAGGCGGTCGAGGTTGTAGCCCGAGACGTTGCGCTTGAGCTGCGGGAACGCCGTCTCGACGGCGTCGACCTCCTCGTCGAGGAGCCGGGCCACCTCGGCGTAGATGCGCGCCTCGAGGTCCCCATCGGGGTCGCCGGCCTCGCGGAGTTCGTCGACGCGCACCTCGCCGAAGGTGGTGACGGTGCCGTCCGCGAGGACGACCTCGCAGGACTCGACGTAGTGGTCGGTCTTGCCGTACTGCAGGGAGTGTGCGCCGGTCGAGTTGTTGCCGATCGCGCCCCCGAGCGCCGACTTGTCGCCCCACGCGGGGTCGGGCGCGAACTTCAGGTCGTGGGGGGCGAGTTCGGCGTTCAGGTCTCCCAGTCGCGCCCCCGGCTGTGCCCGCGCGGTTTCCGCGTCGGGGTCGACGGACAGCAGGTCGTCCATGTGACGCGTGAAGTCGAGGACGACGGCCTCGTTGACGGACTGACCGGCGAGGCTCGTCCCGCCGCCCCGCGGGAGCACCGGGATCTCGCGGTCGGCACAGTAGCCCACGACGGTCGCGACGTCCGCCGTCGACTCGGGGTAGACGACCCCCACCGGCGTCACTTCGTAGGCGCTGGCGTCGGTGGCGTACAGCTGCCGCGAGTACTCGTCGAACCGGACGTCGCCGTCGACTCTGTCCTCGAGGTCCGCGACGAGGGCCGGCCGCGCGACGCCGTCCCCGCGGTAGTCGTACTCCGCGCGGGCGTCGGTGGCCGGGTCCTCCCCGGGTCCGCTGTCGGTTGCGCCCATAGGGGTGGCTTCGGCCGGGGCGACGTTAACCTGACGCACGGTCGCCCCCGGTTCGTCACCGGAGCGTTATTTACCTTCGAGCGTCCAAGAGCGTCCAACGTATGGGAATCGCAGACACAGTCACTGGCGGCCGACGGATCGCCGTCGAGCGGCCGGGGACCGCCGTCGTCGCAGTCGTCGTCGCGTACCTGCTCGCCGACCTCGCCGCGAAGCTGGTCGGGACGACGGTGTTCTTCCTCGGGGTCCGCCTGTTCGGCGGGTCGCTCACCGTTGGGTCGTTGTTCACGATGCTGCTGGACGGCCTGCTGGTCGGTCTGGCCGTCGGCCTCGCCGGGATCGGGCTGTCGATGACCTACAGTATCCTCGACTTCGCGAACTTCGCCCACGGCGACACCGTCACCGTCGGCGCGTTCCTGGGCTGGGTCACGGCCTACGTCGCCGCGAACCTCGCGACGAGCGTCCCCTTCTCCTCGCTGTTCCTCCTCAACGACGGCAACCAACTGAGCGTCTCGGCGGGGTGGGCGCTGGTCCTGCTCGGGCTGGTGGTCGCGGCGGTGGGCACCGTAGCAGTCACCCTCCTCGTCGACCGACTCGTCTACCGCCCGATGCGTGACTCGGACAACATCTCCCTGCTCATCGCCTCCATCGGCGTGGCGCTGGCGCTGCGGTACCTCATCGCCTTCGTCTTCGGCGCACAGACCAGCGGCGTCGCCACCGTGGGGTTCCAGCTCCGGCTCGTCACCGGGCTCGCGGTGACCGACAACGAACTCGCGCTGTTGGTCGTCGCCGTCGTGCTGATGATCGCCGTCCACGTCCTCCTCCAGCGGACGAAACTCGGGAAGGCGATGCGCGCGATGGCCGACAACGAAGACCTCGCCCGCGTGACCGGCATCCCGACCGAACGGGTCGTCCGCCTGACCTGGATCCTGGGGGGAGCGCTCGCGGGTACGAGCGGCTACCTGCTCGTCCTCGAACGCGGGACCATCGCCTTCAACTTCGGGTGGATCCTCCTGCTGCTGATCTTCGCCGCCGTCATCGTCGGCGGGATCGGCTCCATCTACGGCGCGATGGCCGGCGGCGTCCTCATCGGGCTGGTCGACAGCCTCGCGCTCATCTGGCTGCCGTCGGGCCTCACGCGGGCGGCCGCCTTCGCCGTCCTCATCGTCGTCCTGCTCATCCGTCCGTCCGGCATCTTCGGGGGGGTGACCACCGCGTGAGTACCGCCGACCTCCGCGCGCGACTGGACGACCTGCCGGACGCGGCGCTCGTGGCGCTGTTCCTCGTCGGCATCTGGCTCCTCCTGACGCTGCTCGCGGTCTCGGTCCGGGACGGTGCCGCCGCGGCGAACCTGGCGGCCGGCTTCGTCGGCAGCGTCACCGTGCTCGTGGGTGCCTACGCGATTCTGACGCTGGCGCTGAACCTCCAGTGGGGGTACACCGGGCTGTTCAACATCGGGGTCGCGGGCTTTATGGCCGTCGGCGCGTACACGACCGCCATCCTGACCGCACCGGCCGATCCGGGTGCCGGCGGAGTGCCGGGGTTCGGACTCCCGCTCTGGCTGGGCCTGCTCGGGGGGATGCTGATGGCCGCGCTGGTCGGCGGCCTGGCCGCGCTCCCGGCGCTGCGCCTGCGGGCCGACTACCTCGCCATCGTCACCGTGGCCCTCTCCGAGATCATCCGCCTGTTCGTCAACTGGGGCGGCGTCGCCGAGGTGCGGGTGCTTGGCAAGCGGTTCGGGACCGGCGGCGCGACGGGCATCTCCTTCCCCGCTCCCGACGAGGTGGTCGCCGACCTCGTCACCGGGATCGGGGCACCGCTCGTCGACGCCGCGTCGGCCGCCGGCGTCTCGGGGCCGAACGTCGTCAACATCGTCTACGGGCTGGTCCTGCTGGTCGTGGTCGTCGGGAGCTACTGGGTGCTGTCGCGACTCGCCGACTCCCCCTTCGGCCGGGTGCTGAAGGCCATCCGGGAGGACGAGACCGTCACACAGTCGCTGGGCAAGGACACGCGCCTGTTCAAGATCAAGGCCTTTATGATCGGCTGTGCGCTGATGGGACTGGCCGGAGCCCTGTTCCGGGGGTCGGCGGGGTACATCTCGCCGGCGCAGTTCCGCCCGGCGATCACGTTCTACGTCTTCGCCGCCCTCATCATCGGCGGTGCCGGGTCCAACACCGGGAGCATCCTGGGGGCGGCGACCTTCGCGGCGCTCCTCTTCTACCTCCCGGCCAGGCTCGGGGAGTTCTTCCCGACCTTCGGGACGAGTTCGCCGGGCAACATCGTCGACGCCGTCGCCGCCCTCGGCTCGCTGGACGTGACGCCGCTGCTGGCGTTCGTCCTCGCCAACGTCAGCACGCTCCGGTTCGTCCTCATCGGCGTCGTCCTCATCTGGATCATCCAGAACCAGCCCGAGGGCATCCTGGGCCACCGGAACGATCCCGCGGCGAGCGTCCCGCTCGACAGGCCGTCGTCGCCGGAGCACGAGTCCGGAGGTGAGGCCGATGAGTGACGCCGAGCGCGTCGACCCGGCGGCCGCGCCCGACACCGAGACGCCGACGACGAGCGCGGCCATCGACGCGCCCCTGTTGGAGGTCGAGGGGCTGCGAAAGGAGTTCGGCGGCGTCACCGCCGTCGACGGCGCTGACTTCCGCGTCGCGAAGGGGTCGTTCACCGGCCTCATCGGCCCGAACGGGGCCGGCAAGTCGACGACGTTCAACTGCATCACCGGGATCCACGAGCCGACGGCGGGGACGGTCCGGTTCGACGGGGGAGACGTGACGGGGCTCCCGCCGTACACGCTGGCCGAGCGGGGCCTCGTCCGGACCTTCCAGATCGCCCGCGAGCTCTCCGAGATGACCGTCCTCGAGAACGTGATGCTCGCGCCGCCCGGCCAGGTCGGCGAGTCGGCGGTCCGGGCGGTCCTGCCGGGCCTGCGCGACCGGGTCCAGCGCGACGAGCGGGCCGTCCTCGAGGACGCCTGGGAGACCCTGGAGTTCTTCGAGATCGACCACCTCGCTCACGAGAACGCCGGCACCCTCTCGGGGGGCCAGCGGAAGCTGCTGGAGATGGCCCGCGTCCTGATGACCGATCCGGAGATGGTGCTGCTGGACGAGCCGCTGGCCGGCGTCAACCCCACGCTGGAGGAGAAGCTGCTGGACCGCATCGACGAACTCCGGCGGGAGGGCCTGACCTTCCTGCTGGTCGAGCACGATATGGACGTCATCATGGAACACTGCGAGCACATCATCGTGATGCACCAGGGCAGCGTCCTCGCGGAGGGCGACGCCGAGACGATCAGGAACGACGAACGCGTCCTCGACGCGTATCTCGGGGGTGACGTATGAGCCCGACGGCCCAGCGGTCCGAGCAGGCGGCTCTGCCCGACCCCTCCGAGAGCCTGCTCGCGGTGCGTGACCTCGACGCCGGCTACGGCGATCTCCAGGTCTTAGACGGCGTCGATATGGACGTGGCAGACGGGGAGTACGTGGTCGTCGTCGGTCCGAACGGGGCCGGCAAGTCGACCGTGATGAAGTCCGTCTTCGGACTGACGACCTATATGGGCGGAGAGATCGTCTTCGACGGGGCCGACATCAGCCAGCGCCGGCCCGACCAGATCATCCACGAGGGGATCGGCTACGTCCCACAGAGCGACAACGTCTTCGAGAGCCTCAGCGTCCGCGAGAACCTCGAGATGGGGGCGTACATCCTCGACGAGGTCCCCGAAGGCCGGATCGAGGCCGTCTACGACCGCTTTCCCGTCCTCGGGGAGCGGTCCGCACAGAAGGCCGGCACCCTCTCGGGCGGCCAGCGACAGATGCTCGCGATGGGCCGGGCGCTGATGCTCGACCCGGACCTGCTCCTGCTGGACGAGCCCTCGGCCGGGCTGGCACCCGACCTCGTCGCGGAGATGTTCGACCGCATCGACGGCATCAACGACGACGGGACGGCGGTGCTGATGGTCGAGCAGAACGCGAAAGAGGCGCTGCGGCGCTGTGATCGGGGCTACGTGCTCGTCCAGGGGAAGAACCGCTACCAGGACGCCGGCGAGACCCTGTTGAACGACCAGCAGGTCCGCCGGGACTTCCTCGGCGGGTAGCTACTGGTTCAGTGCGCTGTTGAGCTGTGAGGTGTACGAGGACTGCTGGGATTCGAAGCCCACCTGCTGGACGATGGTCCCGTCGCGGTTCTCGAAGGCCGTCGCGAAGCTCTCCTGGAGCGCCTGGCCGTAGCTGTTGTTGAGGTACAGCGTGGAGGCCGTCGACGCCCCCAGTTGCTCGGTCGCCACCTGTGCGAGCACCTCGCCCTGCAGGGCGTCGCTGGGGGGCGTCCGGAACAGGTAGTCGTCGTCCTCCAGCGTGGTGATCGCCGGCGAGGTCGAGGCCGGCGAACACGCGGTGACGCCGTTGTCGACGAGGACGTTGTTCGTCACCTGGATGGTCGCCTCCGAACCGGCCGCACCGGTGATCATCGGGTAGCCGGCGCTGACGAGGGAGTTCGCCGCGTTGACGGCCGCCTGTGCCGTCGACTGGGTGTCGCCGACCTGCGTGTCGATCGACTGGTCGATGCTGTCACGGAGCTGGATCGCCGGCAGGAGCGCGGCGTCCCGGATCGGTTGCCCGAGCGGGCCGAGGTCGCCGGTCTCGGGCTGGAGGACACCCAGTCGCACGGTCCGGTCGGCACCGCTGCCGCTGCCCGACGGCTCGGGCTGTGGGATGTCCCCGGACCCGCCGAAGTCGATCGTCTGACGCGTCTCGACGCTGTCCTCGGCGAAGCCGAACACCTGATACCGGGCCGAGGTGATGTCGCCGTTCTCGTCGAAGTTGACGTTGCTCGACGCGCCGGCGTATTCGATGTTCTCGCCGGCGGCGGCGGCCTCGGCTGCCTCCGGCAGTTCCGAGGGCGTGTACTGGGTCCCGCCGGGGTTCGCGACGGCCCGGAGGTTGTCCCGGACGCCGGACCCGTCGTTCGCACCGGCCATCAGGTTCGCGAGGATGAGCGCGGCCGAGGCGTCGTATGCCTGCGAGGTGAACACTCCGGCGCTGTCGTAGTCGAACTCGCTGGTGAACAGCTCCTGGAACGTCTCGACGCCGGGCCCGGAGGAGGTCGGTGCCGTCCCCTGGACGTTCGACATATCGTTGCCCACGTCACCCGGCAACGAACCGTCCTGCAGGCCGTCGGTGACGAGGATGTCGACCGTGTCGTCGCCGTAGTCCGAGTAGTAGTCCTTGAACAGCTGGACGCCGGACTGCGGGTATCCGACGACCATCAGCACGTCGGGGGTCGATCCGCCGCCGTCACCGCCGTCGCCACCGTCACCACCGTCGCCTCCATCACCGCCGCCGCCGTCGCTCGGTTCGGTCGAGCAGCCGGCGAGGCCGACGAGACTGACGGTACTTAATGCACCTGTCCGCTTCAGGAACGTTCGCCTGCTGGTATCACGACTCATGGTCACTCGGTGTACATCCCCGACGTAGAAATATGTTGCCGTGGTGAGACGCCGAAGCGGGCCGATTTCGGCCGGTTTCAGGGCGCGAGGCGGTTCTTCCGGTTCTTCATCTCGCGCTCGTAGTGGTCGAAGGTCAGCGGACACCAGTCGGCCGCGTGGTCCAGCATCGCTTCCGTCATGTTCCGGATCTCCCACTGGGCGTCGGCCGCCGCCCGCATGTCCGCGACGTGCATCAGCATCCGGGCGTTCATCGACATCACCATGTTGACCTCCGTCCCGATTGGGAGGACGAACCGGGCGTCCTCCGGCGGCATCCCGAGGTCGAGCAGTTCCTGGTAGGACTCGACGGCGTCGGCGACCGTGTCGCGGAAGATCTCCTCGCGACGTTCGACGGCGTCCTCGTCGACGGCGTCGGTCCGCTGATTGCGACCCACCCAGTCCGGGTCGGTGGCGGAGGGCGGGACCACGACCAGCTCCCCCTCGCGGACGTCGTCGGGGTCCACGTCGTCGAAGGAGACGTACCGCATCGACTGGACGTCGAAGGAGACGTGGCGGTGGCGCGTGATCTGTGCCATACAGGACCGCGAGACGCCCTCGACGGCGAAGGTGATCTGCGGGTGTTCGAACGGACCGAAGTGACCGTGATCCAGCAGGTGACCGATGAGCGTCTCCTTCTTCTCCGTGAGGGAGTCGCCCTCGATCGTCTCCATCGTCGTCTCGAACGACTGGTCGCCGACGAACTCCTCGCTGTAGTCGTTCCGGGCCGCCTTACAGACGACTTCCTCCGGGTCCTCGGTCGCTTCGAGTACCGTGACTTCCATACCGGGTGGGACACCCCGAGGGGCAAAGGTCTTGCTCCACGCGAGGCGTAACGCTCAGTAGGCGGGACCGGAAACCGGCAGCTATGCTGCAGGTCTCCGTCGGTGCGAGCCCCATCCTCTGGCTGCTCTTGCTGGCCGTCGTGGTCCTCGCGGTCCCGGTCGCACTGGGCGTTCTGGTCCTGCTGCGCCGGAAGACAGACCGGGAGCGCCGGATCGACGAACTGGAGCGACGCGTCGAGGAACTCGAGGACTAGATCCGCTGCCAGTCGGTCGGCTCGCCGGACAGCCCGAGGACGCGGGACTCGCGGCCGCCGCCGTCGGCCTCCCGGACCTCGATGAGGCCGTCGAAGGCCTGCTTGATGACCTGGATGGTCTGTTCGTCGTGGGCACCGGAGTCGATCGTGAACACGCCGATGTAGTCGGCGGCGTCCAGTCGCGAGGAGAGGACGTGGCAGAACTTGAACACGGTCTTCTTGTCCGTGTAGGTGAGCATCGTCGACAGCGACACCAGTGCCAGTCGTCCCCGCTCTCGGCCGGAGTTGTGCAGTCCCTCCAGGGCCTTCGTGATCCCGATCCCGATCCCGGTCAGATCGCCGGGCGAGGATACCTGGTGGACGTAGATGCCGTCGACGGCACCCGAGTCGGCCCCGCCCTCGCCGCGGCAGTCCACGATCCCGAGCTGTGACTCGGCGAGCTCGGGGACCCGGTCCCGGAAGTCCGCCACCACGTCGCCGGCGCTGTCGCCGGTGGTGACGACGACCGCGCCGTCGCCGTTCCGGGCCCCCTCCGAGAGGATGTCGTACGCGAGCTGTTCCTTGCCCGTCATCGCCGGACCGGAGATGAGGATACTCGACCCGGGCCGGACGGATTCGAGGGCGTCGAAATCGAGCGTCGTCGAGAGATCGTACATATCGTTGACCCCCTCAGTTGTCTTCGTCATCGCCCAGTTCCCGGAGTGTCGCGATGAAGTCGTCGTCGTCCTCGATACCCCCCAGCGTGTTCGACAGACCGTCGCGCATCTCGGTGATCTCCTCGGTGAGCTCCTCGTACTGGTCGCTCTCGGCGAGTTCGGCGCTCGACTTGGTCGCCTCCAGCGTCGCCTGCTTCTCGACCAGCGCGTAGTACTGCTGGAGCATCGAGTCGTACTCGGACCGCTCTAGCAGGTTCGACACCGTCTCGTGGAGCTGCTCGCTCCGGATGGGCTTCGAGAGGTAGGCGTCGAACCCCATCTCCAGGATGTCGAAGTCGGGTTCGACGGCGGTGACCATCGCCACTCGACAGCCGAGTTCCCGCTCGCGGATGCGATCGAGCACCTCGTCCCCCGACAGCCCGGGCATCATCCGGTCGAGGAGGACCACGTCGACGGACTCGTCGAGCAGTTCCAGCCCCTCGTCCCCGTTCTGGGCCATCCGGACCTCGTAGTCGCCCTGCAACCAGAGCTTGTACGTCTCGGCGACGTCCGGTTCGTCTTCGACGATCAACACGACGGGCGAGTCTGTCATACTGTTCTTGGCCCCCGTTTTCGGATCCAACTACATAGCCCTGTGGGTCCCGGCTTCCCCGGATTCGACCCGGAACGACACCCACATGTTCACCCCGTTCGAACCGGCGCGTGTGATCCGAAACCTCGCTCGGGACGTGACCTCGTTCACGAGCAACGCGTTCCTCGTCGACGGTGACCGAACCGTGCTGGTCGACGCCGGCAACGAGTTCGACGCCGCCGGGGCCGTCCGCGAACACGCCGGGGGACTCGACGCGCTCGTGTTGACCCACACTCACTACGACCACGTCGGCAACCTCGCCCAGGTGGTCGACGCGTTCGGCGTCGACGTCTGGGGGTTCGACACGGACCAGGACGGCGTCACTCACGGGATCGCGGACGGCGAGACGGTCCGGCTCGGCGACCACGACTACACGGCGCTACACACGCCCGGTCACAAGGACGACCACCTCTGCTTCTACTCGGCCGCCGCCAACGTCCTGTTCGCGGGCGATCTGGTGTTCGCGAACGGGGGGTTCGGCCGGACCGACCTCGAAGAGGGGGACCGGGACCTGCTGGTCGACAGCATCGACCGCGTCCTCGACACCGTCGACGAGGACCTCGCCGCGATGCACACCGGCCACGGACCGAGCGTGACCGACGGGGCGTACCGCGACATCGAACTGGCCTGGCAGGCCGCGCGGCTCTGACTCTCCGACGAAGCTTCTTTGGCCGCTCGCTGCGTCAGTCGACACGATGGGTGCCGAGCAGGGCGACGAGCGGGCCGAGCTTGCCGCGCTCGACAGGATCTCCGACGGAGTGATCGCGGTCGACGACGAGGACCGGTACACGTACGTCAACGACGCGGCCACGACGCTGCTCGGTCGATCACGGGAGGAACTGCTCGGTGAGTGTGTCTGGGACGTGTTCCCGGGTGCGGCGGACGGGCCGGCACCAAAGGCGTTCCAGCGGGCACGGGACACGGGCTCGCAGACGTCGTACACGCGCTACAGCGAGTCCCTCGACGAGTGGTTCCGGGTCAGGGTCTACCCCGGCGAGGGCGGACTGACGGTGTTTTTCGCCGACGTGTCCGCGGAGAAGCGACGCGAGGAGAGCCTGACCCGCCTCCACGAGGCGACCAGGGAGATGCTGTCGGTCGAGTCACCGGTGGAGGTGGCTCGTCTGGTCAGCGAGGCAGCGATCGACATCCTGGGCCTTCGGGTCAACGGGGTCCACTTCTACGACGAGGAGACCGACGCGCTCGAACCGGTAGCGCAGTCCGACGGGAGCAAGGAGATCATCGGCGACGCGCCGGCCATCGACGAGGGGATCGCCTGGAGGGCCTTCCAGAACGACGAGGTGCTGATCTACGACGACGTGAGCAGTGCCCGGGGCGTGATGAACCCCGAGACGCCGATGCGGAGCGAACTGTTCGTCCCCCTGGGCGAGTTCGGCGTCTTCATCGTCGCCTCCTCGGAGCCGGCGGCGTTCTCCGAGACGGACGTGGCGTTCGCCCGGCTGCTGGGAGCCAACGCGACGACGGCCCTGAAACAGCTCGACACCGAGATCCAGCTGGCACACCAGCGGGACAGCCTGGAACTGCTCACCCAGATGATGAGCCACGACATCAGGAACGACCTCCAGGTGGTGACCGCCGTCACGGAGCTGCTCGCCGACGCCGTCGACGACGAACACGCGGAGTACGTCCGGAAGATCCACACGAACGCGGCCAGTGCCGTCGAACTGACCAACTCCGCACGGGACCTCGCGGAGACGATGCGCCGGCCGGAGCGCGAGACAGAACCCGTCGGGCTCGCCGACGCTCTGGAACGACAGATCGAGGAACTCCAGCACACGCACGACGTGCGAGCCACGGTCGAGGGGACGCTGCCGCGGGTGACCGTCGCGGCCGACGACCTGCTCGACTCGGTCTTCCGAAACCTCCTGAAGAACGCGGTCGAACACAACAAGAACGACGATCCCTCGGTCGTCGTCAGCGCGAGCGCCGACGACGAGACGGCGACCGTTCGGGTCGCCGACGACGGGCCGGGCGTCCCGGACGACCGCAAGAGGGAGGTGTTCGGCCGGGGCGAGCGCGGCCTCGAGAGCCACGGGACCGGGATCGGGCTCTATCTCGTACAGACCCTCGTCGACCAGTACGGGGGGGACGTGTGGATCGAGGACAACGAGCCGACCGGGGCCGTGTTCGTGGTCGAACTCCGGCGGGCCTGACCGGGAACAAGGTCTTTGCACGCCCGCCCCGTCCGGTCGAGTATGACGCTCCCAATCGATCCCGAGGCCGTCGAATCGGGCGACATCGGCGAGAAGCGAGCCACGCTGGCGATGGATCACGAGGCGGCCGTCGACCACGTCCGCGAGACGTTCGCCGACGCCGGCTTCGGCTTCCCGGCGGAGTTCTCCCCGTCGGAGATGCTCAACGAGAAGGTCGACGCCGACCGGGACCCCTACTACGTACTGGGCGCGTGCAATCCGGCGATGGCGGACCGCGCGCTCGACGCCTCGGAGAACCGCATCGGTGCGCTGTTCCCGTGTAACGTCGTCGTCTGGCAGGAAGAGCCCGGACAGCAGGCCGTCTACCACGTCAGCATTATGCGGATCGCCCGGCTCGTCGGGATGGCTCCGGCCGACGAGGAGATGGCAGACATCGTGGCGACGACCGGCGAGATGGTCGACGAGGCGTTCGCGAACCTCTAGTCGAACGCGGTCGCGAGCAGGGCGTCGTAGGCGTGGTCGTAGGCCTCGGCGACGGCCTCGGGGTCGGCTCGCGTCTCGCCGTCAAGCGCCGGCAGTCGGACGGCCCCCGTCCGGTCGATGAGGTCGACGACGTTGTCGACGCGCTCCTCCAGTTGGCCGTCGCCGGGGCTCCCAGTCGCGATCTCGCAGGCCTTCGCGTAGCGACGACCGTCGTAGAACCGGGCACGACCCGGTTCCACGACCGCGACGGCGTCCGGTTCGAGCCCCGAGAGCGGCCGTGCCACGTCCCCGTAGGACTCGACGACGGCGCGGTCCGCGGCGGCGACGTCCGCGGCCAGGTCCGACAGGGCCTCGGCGTGCATCGCGCTCATCAGGTCGTTGAAGTCGGGGACGGAGGTGACACGCGGCGCTGCCTCGACCGGGAGCCGCTCCGCGACGCCGTCGGGGACGTCGACGGTGCCGTTGACGACGAACTCGCCGGCACCGTCCCGACCGACGCGGTCGACGACGAACTGCTGGTCCTCGCGGCCGAGCAGGCCCGTGCTCGGCCCCGGCGACGGGTGCCAGAGCCGGTGGATGGGGTTGATCTCCTCCGGCCGGACGTCGCCCGGCGACGCCGCCGCCAGCCGCTCGGCGTCCTTGCCGTACAGTCGCCCCTCCTCCGTGGCTCTCAGGTAGTCGTCGTGGTCGAACCAGTAGTTGTTGCCGGCGCGGGGCTTGAACCCGCGCGCGCCGGTGTGAGCGAGCAGCCCCACGGTGAAGGTCGTCTTGCCGGCGTCGACCCGGTCGCTGCCCGCGACGAGGAGGTTCATCCGTCGAGACCGTACAGCCCGACCACGTCCTCCGCGTCCGGTTCGGCGAACACCAGGTCGTCCTGGTAGTAGATCATCCACGGGATGGCCCAGTCGATGAACACCGACTCGTTGAAGTCGCTCAGTTCGGCGTCCACCGGCAGGCCCTGTAGGAGGCGGGCCAGTTCCGGGATGGTGTACAGCTTGTCCGTATCGAGCACGTCCGCCGGCTCGTGGAGTTCGAACGAGCGGACGTCGTCGAATTCGGCCTTGTCGACAGGCATGGGCGCGGGTACGACGAGGGTCTGTGTAAACCCCTCGACATAGCCGGAATCGTTTTGTCCGTCGACAGAATGGTGACGCACGGATGGTCTCGTTTTTCGCCGTGTACGCGCTCGTTCTGCTGGCGACCGCCGTCGTCGTCGGCGCGCTCGGCGTGTACGCCTGGGATCGGCGGGACCGAACCGGGGCCAAGCCGCTGCTGGTCGTCCTCATCGGGCAGACGGTGTGGTGTCTCTGTGCGTTCGCCGCTATCGCCGGCCGCGGGACGCCGTGGGCGTTGTTGTGGTCGCGTGCGTGGTACGTCGGCGTCGTCCTGACCGTCGCCGGGCTGTTCGTGTTCGCACTGGCCTACACCGGCTACGACGAGTATCTCGGTCCCAAGCTGTACGCGGCGCTGTCCGTCGAGCCACTGCTCCTCCTCGGTGTCACCGCCCTCGAACCGGTCCCGTTCCTCTACACCGTCGTCGGCCCGGCGGAGACGGCGATGCTCGGCTACCACGTCGACAGCGGCGTCGCGTTCTGGCTCCACGCCGGCTACTCGTACCTGCTGCTGGCGGCCGGGAGCGCGCTGCTGGTCAGGTACGCCCTCTCGACGGACGCACTGCGGCGGAAGCAGCTCTACGCTATCCTCGGTGCCATCGTCGCCCCGTGGTTCGGCAACGCGCTCTACCTGTTCGGCGGCGTCCCCGTGGACCTGACGCCGCTCGCGTTCTCCCTGACCGGGATCCTGCTCACGTGGGCGGTCCTACAGGCCGGCTTTCTCGATATCTCGCCGGCGGCCCGACGGGAAGTGGTCGACTCGCTCAGCAGCGCCGTCTTCGTCGTCGACACCGACGGCCGGATCGTCGAGGTCAACGACGCCTGCCGGGAGCTGTTCGACGTGACGCCGCTGGTCGGCGCACCCGTCGAGCGAGTGCTGCGGGGTATGGCGGACCTCGAAGCGGACTGCGACGACGTCGGCACCGACGAGACCGTCACCGTCGAGGCCGAGCGGGACGGTCGGTTCTTCGACGTGCAGGTCTCGCCACTGTACGACGACTTCGGCGGACTCATCGGCCGGGTGTTCCTCGCCCACGACATCACCGAGCAGAAGGAGCGCCAGCGCGAACTCGAGCGACGCAACCGACAGCTCGACCAGTTCGCCAGCGTCGTCACACACGACCTCCGGAACCCGCTCAGCGTCGCCGGCGGGAGCCTCGCGCTGGCCCGCCGGACCGGCGACGAAGAGCACTTCGACCGCGTCGAGGACGCTCACGATCGGATGGGGGCGCTCATCGACGAGGTGCTGGCGCTGGCCCGCGACCAGTCCAGTCTCGACGAGCAGTCGCTCCGGCTGTCGGACGTCGCGAACGCAGCCTGGGGCCACGTCGACACGGCCGACGCGACGCTGTCGGTACCCGAGGACCGGACGGTCGTCGGGGACCGGGACCAGCTGCTCCGCCTGTTCGAGAACCTCTTTCGCAACAGCGTCGAACACGGCGGCCGGGACGTGACGGTGATCGTCACGGCCACCGACGGGGGGTTCGCCGTCGCCGACGACGGCCCGGGTGTCCCGGAGGACGAGCGCGACGCGCTGTTCGACCACGGCTACACGACCTCCGAGCACGGGACGGGGCTCGGCCTCGCCATCGTGGAACACGTCGTCTCCAGTCACGGCTGGGACCTCGCGGTCGGCGAGAGCGAACAGGGCGGGTTCAGACTGACCGTGACCGGCGTCACCGGGGAGCCCGTCGAGCGACCGGCGGAGCCGTGACTGCTCGGGGGTGGCGCGCGAAAAAATCGCTGGCGGGGAGCGTTACTCGAAGTGACCGACTGCGGTCTGGTACTGGTCTGCGACCTCGTCCCAGTCGACGACCTCGAAGAAGGCGTCGATGAACGAGCCGCGATCCGGACCGTAGTCGTAGTAGTACGAGTGCTCCCAGACGTCGAGGGCCATGATGGGGTGAGCGCCCCAGAGCGCGCCCTGGTCGTGCTTGTCGACCGCTACGTTGCGAAGCTGCTTCGCGACGGGGTCGTAGACCAGGAGCGCCCAGCCACCGGCGGCCGACGCGGCGGCCTCGAACTCGGCCTTCCAGCCCTCGTAGGACCCGAAGTCCTCCGCGATGCGGTCGGCGAGCTCACCGTCGGGCTCGCCGCCGCCGTTCGGGGACATGTTGTCCCAGAACAGCGTGTGGAGGTAGTGCCCACAGCCGTTGTGGGTCACGTTGCCGAGCGCACCGGCCGTCGAGGAGTGGTCGCCGGACTCGCGGTTCTCGGCGAGGGTCTCCTCGGCGGATTCGAGGCCGTTCACGTAGCCCTGATGGTGGGTGTCGTGGTGCCACGTGAGGACCTGCTCGGAGATGTGTGGCTCCAGCGCGTCGTAGTCGTACGGCAGCGGTGGCAGCTCGGGTTCGGAATGCTCGGACATATGAAATCGCCTCCACATATTCCGACGTGGGGCGGCCTGTTAAACGTTTAGGAGCCGTATGCTACCGTGACACACAGACCGGCGGACGAGAACCGCTTCGCCGGTCACGGAGGCCGGTCACTGCGCGTCCGCCCGGGGGAACGTCATCTCGTTCGCGCCTCTCGCTACCGCTCAGTCATCGCCCCTCGCCCGCTCGAACATCGAGATCGCCTCCTCCCGGCGCTCGCTGTGGTCGACGATCGGGTCGGGGTAGTCCGGCGCGGCGTTGCGCCGCTGGGTCAGGGACGCCTCGTGCCACCCGTGGATGATCTCCGGGTCGGTCCCCCGGAGTTCCGGCACGTACTCCGTGATGTACTCGGCGTCGGGGTCGTAGCGCTCGCCCTGCGTCATCGGGTTGAACACCCGGAAGTAGGGTTGCGCGTCGGTCCCCGTCGAGGCGGCCCACTGCCAGCCGCCGTTGTCGTTGGCGGTGTCGTGGTCGACCAGTTTCTCCCGGAACCAGTCGTAGCCGTGCCGCCAGTCGATGAGCAGGTCCTTGGTCAGGAAGGAGGCGACGATCATCCGCACGCGGTTGTGCATGTACGCCTCCGCGCGGAGCTGGCGCATCCCGGCGTCGACGATGGGGTAGCCCGTCTCGCCGTCCTTCCAGGCCTGGAGGTGGGCCTCGTCGTAGTCCCACTCGATCTCGTGTTCGTACTCCTTGTAGTTCTCCGTGACGACGTTGGGGTTGGCGAACAGGACCTGCGTGTAGAACTCCCGCCAGGCCAGCTGGGACTGGAACTCCTCGACGGACGCCTCGCGGTCGCTGCCGGGTTCGACGCGGCTCCGGGCGTCCTCGGTCCCCTCGTAGACCTCGCGGATCCCGATGGTCCCGAACTTCAGATGGGGCGAGAGCCGCGAGGTACACCCGTCGGCGGGGTAGTCGCGGCGCTCGTCGTAGCGGTAGACGTCCTCCTCGAGGAAGTCGGCGAGCAGCTGTCGTGCCCGCTCGGTACCGGCCTCGGGCACGTCGGCCTCGGGCTCGTCGAACCCCAACTCCGAGACGGTCGGGAGCGGGTCGCCGTCCACGGCCGCGAGCGCGTCGGCCGCCGGCGGGTCGTAGGGGTCGTCTTTCTCCCGGTCGAGCCACTTGTTCCCGAAGTAGGTGAACACGCTGTAGGGGTCGCCGCCGTTGGTCGTGATCTCGCCGGGCTCGTGACAGACGGCGTTCTGGACGGCCTCGCGGGCCACGTCGACGGCGTCCAGCGCCTGCCGGACGGCGGCGTCCCGTTCGCGGGCCAGTCCCGAGTAGTCCTTGCCCCACGTCACCACGTCCGCGTCGTACTCCCGAGCCACCTCGGGAACCACCTCGCGGGGGTCGCCGTGGGCGACGACGAGGTCGCCGTCCCGCTCGCGGTACCACGACCGGAGACTGTCCAGCGCGTCGAGCAGAAACGCGATCCGCGGGGGGCCGGCGTGGTCGAGCACGTCGCGGTCGAAGACGAAGAGCGGGACGACCGGGTCGTCCGCGCTCGCGGGGGCCAGCCCCGCGTTGTCCGTCGCCCGCAGGTCCCGCCGGTGCCAGTGGAGACGCATACCGGTTCCGTCGGTCCCGGCCCGCAAAAAGGCGCACCCAACAGGGTTGGGGTGGCCGACGGCACGCTTTTCTCGCTGGCGTCGGAGGTGGGGGGTATGGCAGCCGACGACGTCCTGCTCGACATCGACGACGGCGTGGCGACGGTGACGCTGAACCGACCCGACGCGCGCAACGCGCTCGCGGCCGAGACCGCGGATCGACTGGCCGAGCACTTCGAGACCATCGCCGACAGCGACGCCCGCGCGGTCGTCCTGGAGGGCAACGGGCCGGCGTTCTGTGCGGGCGGCGACATCGACGCGATGCTGACCGGGGTCGCAGAGGACACGCCGCCGGCCGAGCGGGTCGAACTGGTGGTCTCCTCGATCAACGAGGTCGTCAGGGTCGTCCACGACTGCCGGCTCCCCGTCGTCGCGAAGATCGACGGCGCGACGTTCGGGGCCGGCGCTGGCCTGGCGCTGGCCTGTGACGTGCAGTTGGCCAGCCCCGAGGCGAAGATCGGGTTCGGCTTCCGGCAGGTCGGGCTGGCGATGGACTCCGGCGTCTCGTACTTCCTGCCCCGCATCGTCGGCCCGAACAAGGCGAAGGAACTGGTGTTCACCGGCGAACTGCTCGACGCCGACGCGGCCCGCGACCTGGGCGTGTTCACCCGCCTGTTCGAAGCCGACGAGTTCGAGGACGGCGTCGAGAACGTCGTCTCGACCATCGCCGAGGGGCCGACAGTCGCGCTCACGCAGGCCAAGCGCCTGCTGAACCGCGGGAGCGAGTCCTCCCTGGAACAGGCGCTGGACCGCGAGGCCACCGCCCAGGGACTGGCGTTCACCACGGCGGACCACGAGGAGGGCGCGCGGGCGTTCATGGAGCAGCGCGACCCCGAGTTCGAGGGTCACTGATCCCCGAAACTGTCATACGGGCTGCAACGGGAGTGTCGGTATGGTACGCGACGGACCGGACTGGGAGTTCCGCGCCCGCGACGTCTACCTCCTCCGAGAGCTGGCCGCCGACCCGCACCGGTCTTCCCGGGAGCTGGCGGACATCCTCGCGGAGAAGTACGACATCGACGTCTCCCACGTCACGGTCAACGACTCCCTCCGGAAGATGCGCGAGGAGAACGTCTTCCGGGAGGCGATCGTCCCGAACGAGGCGCTGTTCAACTTCGCGCTGTTCGAGTTCAAGTTCAACCCCGAGCACTTCGCGGACGCGTGGCACGACGCGATGGTCGAGATCCGCGACGACCGGCACACGCTCTTTTACTTCCTCTCGGACGGGGAGTACCAGTGGAAGTCCGTGATGATGTTCCCGACGCGGCAGGCCGAGTCACGCTGGATTCACGAGTTCTACAAGGAACACGGCGAGCTGGTCCAGAACGTGCGCAACTCCGTGGTCCACAACGTCCTGAAGTTCCGGACGGACCCGGAGATGTTCACCGACCTGCACGACGAGTAGCGACCGCTTACAGCTTGTTCTCGGCGTCCTCGGCGAGTTCGGCCATCCGCTTGCCGACCCGGCCCGCGTCGGAGAACTCGTCCTCGCTCATCGCCGTCGCCAGCGCGTTCCCCAGCACGAAGACGGCGTGTTTGTGCTCGCTCTTGGACTTGTGGACGTCGGAGGGGCGCACGTCGAGTTCCTGGTACGGATCGAACAGCTCCGGGTCAGTGCTGTCCATCTCGTCCCGGAAGAACTCCATGATGGTCACCATCTGCTCGTGTAGCTCCAGAAGTTCGTCCTTGTGCATTGTTGTCTGCTCTATGCGCCGCAATTCGTATAAGAATTACTTGAGAAGAGCTACCAGACGATCCGTCGCCATCAGAAGACGTACTCGTCGTCGTGACCCATCATACCGTCTTCCTCGAAACCGGGCTCGTCGTCTTCGTCCTGCGGACCGGAGGTCTTGTAGGCCTTCAGTCCCGTCGAGAGGAGGTCTTCGATGGCTTCCTCGCGGTTGAGGAACTCACCCTTCTCGACCATCTGGGCGATCTGCATCTCCAAGTGTTCAGGGATGTTGATCTCTACCTTTGGCATCGCAACGTAGGGGTCTTTGCCCAAGGCCTATTTAAATGTGGCGGGGGTGTTCACACGATTCCACAAACGTTATTCTCTCACTACGACCTGAAGTTGTGGCTCACGAACGTCCGTTTTCGGTTTCGAAAACTACCGGCTGTCGACAGCGCGGCCGAACGCCGTCGGTCGCGGCGATAGTCAGGCTCAAAGGGGCGGAATCCTAACGTCGGAGTGATGGAACCTCTGGGTGACGGTGTGTCGGCTGTCTCCGAGACGACGGTCGTCGCGCGGGGCCGGCGGCTGGACGCCGGGTCGCTCCGGCCCGTCCTCGACGCCGAGACCCGGCCGCGGTTCGCGTGGGCGACGCCGTCCGAGTCGATGGCGGCCAGCGGCGCGGCCACGACGATCACCGCCGCCGGTCCGACTCGGTTCGACGACGTCCGCGAGGCCGCGACGGCCCTGTTCGACGCCTTCGAGCTCCCGACCACGCTCCCGAACGTGGCTCGGCCCCGCCTGTTCGGCGGCTTCGCCTTCCACGACGGCGAGGACGGCGACGCGACGTGGGACGGCTTCCCGAGCGCGATGTTCTTCCTGCCGTCGGTACAGGTCGCCGCGGCGGAGGGCGGAGCCTGGCTCACGACGACTGGGGTCGGTCCGTCGGCCGCCGAGGAGGCCGAGGAACTGCTCGACGAGTGGTACGCTCGCCTCGAAGACGCCGACCCGCAGTCGACGGCCGCCCCACCCGGGGTCGAGCGTCGGGAACGGACGCCCTCGAAGGCCGTCTGGCACGAACAGGTCGGGAGCGCACTGGAGCAGGTCGACAGCGGCCGCCTTCGGAAGGTCGTGCTCGCGCAGGCGCTGCGCACCCACCTGCGCTCGGAGCTGTCCGTGCCCGACGCGCTCGCGCGCCTCGCGGAGACGTATCCCGACTGCTATCGCTTCCTGTTCTCGCCCGAGGACGGCGGGACGTTCTTCGGCGCGACGCCCGAGCGGCTGGTCTCGCTGCGGGGCCGGACCGTCAGGACCGAGGCGCTGGCCGGATCGACCGGTCGGGGCGACACTCCCGCCGAGGACGAGTGGCTCGCCGCCGACCTGCTGGACAGCGAGAAGGACGCCCACGAACACGAACTCGTCGCGGAGACGATCCGCGACCAGCTGGAGCCGTTCGCGTCGTCGGTGCGCATCGGCGACCGGTCGGTCCGCCGGCTGGCGACGGTCCAGCACATCCGGACCTCGATCACCGCGGAGCTCGACCGCGACGAACACGTCCTGAACCTCGTCGAGGCGCTCCACCCGACGCCGGCCGTGGGCGGGCTCCCGCCGGACGAGGCGCTGCGGACGATCCGCGAGACCGAGGCGTTCGACCGCGGCTGGTACGCCGCCCCCGTCGGGTGGGTCGACGCCGCCGGCAACGGCACGTTCGCCGTCGGCATCCGCTCGGCGTTGGCCCGCGGTGCGACCGCGACGCTGTTCGCCGGGGCGGGCATCGTCGCCGACAGCGACCCCGACCGCGAGTGGGACGAGATCCAGCTCAAGTACCGGCCGATGCTCGACGAGCTCGAATAGATGGGGTACCCGAACGCGAACACGCTCTGGGCCGAGACGCTCGTCGCGGAGCTGGTCGCCGGCGGCGTCGACGCCGTCTGCGTCTCGCCCGGGAGTCGGTCGACGCCGCTGACCGTCGCCGTCGCCGAACACCCGGCCGTGACGGTCTACTCCCACCTCGACGAGCGCTCGTCGGCCTTCTTCGCGCTGGGCCGGGCGCGCCGGACCGGCGAGCCGACGCCGCTGATCTGTACCTCCGGGACGGCGGCGGCGAACTTCCACCCCGCCGTGATCGAGGCGAGCCAGGCGGGCGTGCCGATGCTCCTGCTGACGGCCGACCGACCGCCGGAGCTGACCGACAGCGGTGCGAACCAGACCGTCGACCAGGAGAAGCTGTACGGCGACGCCGTCCGGTGGTACCGCGACCTGCCGGAACCGGAGGCAGAGCCGCGGAAGGTGCGGATGCTCCGGACGACGGCGGCGCGCGGGCTCGCCGCCGCCACCGGGGCCGACCCCGGACCGGTCCACCTCAACTGCCGGTTCCGCAAGCCGCTGGAGCCGACGGTCGAGGTGGACGGCGACGAACCGGAGGGGGTCCCCGACGACTGGGCCGACGGCGACGCGCCGGCCGCCGAGGGCCGGGACGGGCCGTTCGTCCGGACGGCACGGGGGCGGAGCGAACTCGCTGCCGGCGACGTGGCGCGGGTGGCCCGCGCCGTCGAGCGCGCCGACCGGGGCCTCGTCGTCGCCGGCCCCGCACACGACGGTCTCTCGGCCGACGCGCTCGCGACGCTCGCCGACGCCACCGGCTTCCCGGTGCTGGCGGACCCGCTCTCGGACCTGCGGTTCGGCCGCCACGTCGAGGCTGTCGACCCGCCGGTGTGTGGCGGCTACGACGCGTACCTCGGGAGTTCGGCGACCGAACCCTGGCCGGACCCCGAGGTCGTGCTCCGGTTCGGCGCGTCGCCCACCTCGAAGCCGCTCCGACACTACCTGCGTGACGCCGCCGGCCGGCAGTTCGTCGTCGACCCTCGCGGCGGCTGGCCGGAGGCGGAGTTCACGGCGACGGACCTGCTGGTCGCCGACGAGGACGCCACCGCGCGGGCGGTCGCCGAGCGCGTCACGGCTCCCGGCTCGACCGCCTGGCGAGAGCGGTTCGAGGCCGCCGAGCGAGCACACTGGTCGACCGTCGAATCGGCGCTCGACGGCCCGTACTGGGAGGGCGGCGTCCTCGCGGACGTGGCCGCGCTCGCGCCCGACCCGGCGACGGCGTTCGTCGCCAACAGTATGGCGGTCCGCGACCTCGACCGCTTCGGGCGGCCGCGCACGGCCGACCTGACGGTGCTCGGGAACCGCGGGGCCAGCGGCATCGACGGCATCACCTCGACGGCGCTGGGGGCCGGCAGCGCGACGGACGACCCGCTCGTCCTCGTGACCGGCGACCTGGCGTACTACCACGACATGAACGGCCTGCTGGCGCTGGAGCGGTGCGGCGTCGACGCGACGGTGGTGCTGGTGAACAACGACGGCGGCGGCATCTTCCACCGCCTCCCCATCGAGGACCACCCGACCTTCGAGGAGCAGTTCCGGACGCCACACGGCCTCGACTTCGCGCCGACGGGCGACATCTACGACCTCGCGTTCCGGCGCGCGACGGACCGCGAGGCGTTCACCGAGGCGTTCACGGCGTCTGTGAGCGGCGAGGGCACCCAGGTCGTCGAGGTGCCGTTCGACGCCGGCGCGAGCCACGACCGGCGCGACGCCGTGACCGCCGACAGCAGGGACGCCGTCGGCGACCGCTGAGTGGGCGGTCCCGCTACCGGGCGAGGACGGCGGCGGTCAGCAGGGAGAACCCGAACGGGAGCCACGTGCCACACAGCGCGATCACGCCGACCAGCGACAGCAGCCCGACGTTCAGCCACAGCAAGACGAGCGGCGTCAGCACGCTCCACCCGCCGAACGCGAGGATGGCGATGCGCGGCATCGACTGGAGGTAGCCGACGACGAGCAGGGCACACCCGGCGACGATCGCGTTGACGACGACCGGGAACGCGGGCAACACGGCGGAGAGCAACAACACGGGGTACAGCGCGAACGTGATGCCGAGCAGCGTCAGTTCGCGCCCCGTCGGGACGAGACGACGGATGTCCCGGTCGGGGCCGGCGGAGTCGCGGACCGAGTACGTCGCGGAGGCGGCCCAGGCCGGTGACTCCCCGCCGGACGCGTAGCCGCCGACCGTCGACGTGTCGCCGCGCGGGCCGCTCGTCGCCGCGGCACCGGCGTCGGTCGCAGCCTCCCCGGTGGAGTCCGGTCCCGTCGGCTCGCTCGTCCCCTCGCCGCCGGTGTCCGCGTCGCGAACGCGCTCGCTGGCGCGGCGCTCCCGCCGGCGGCGCTCCCGGGCGCGCCCTCGCCCGTCACGCTCCCGCGTGCCGCCGTTCTCGCCGCCGGTCCGCTCGTCGCTCTCGCGGCCGTAGCCGGCCCGGCGCGCGGCCTCGGCCGGGTTGCTGTTCGTCTCGCCGTCACGAGCGCCCGCGGACGTGTCGCCGACGTAAGCCGCGTGGCCGATGCGGTCGTACCGCTCGCGTTCGGCCTCGTCGACGAGGACGTCGCGGGCCGCCACGATCCGCTTGGTCGACTCCCGTGCGTCCGCCGCGTCGCTGACGTCCGGGTGGGACTCCTTCAGTCGCTCCCGGTAGGCCGCCTCGATCTCCTCGGTCGTCGCGTCCTCCGAGACGCCGAGCACGTCGTAGAAGGTCCGTGTCATAGGAGGGCGGCGGTTACGGACAGTCGGACGTACCGTGATATAAATCCTTCCGCCCGGTTCTCACTCGCTGTTCTCGCCGGTCGGCACGTCCTCGGACGCCGACTCGCCGCCGTCGGTGACCTCCGCGGCCCGCTCGTGGGCGATGGTCTCCAGGGACCCGGCGATGCGGGCCAACACCGTCACGAACAGGTAGAACAGGTAGACGGCCCACAGCAGTGCGACGACGACGAACCCGAGGAGTATCTGCTGGACGATGACGAGGCTGTACAGGACGACGAGGGTGGAGACGACGCCGAGCGCGATCTCCACTTGTCGACTGCGACTGGAGGGCATACGTGTGGACAGTCGTCCGACCGTCCCGAAAGCGTTTCGGCGTTCGCTAAGGCTTTTTGCCCGCCGCTCCCCTGCGTGTCCGGTATGGTCTCTGCGTTGTTCGACGACAGCCGCTGGGAACCGGTCGAGCGGTTCGACTTCACCGACATCACGTACCACCGCTCGACGGAGACGGGCGCGGTCCGCATCGCCTTCGACCGGCCGGAGAAGCGAAACGCCTTCCGGCCGGAGACGGTCGACGAGCTCTCGGCGGCGCTGGACCACGCGAAACGGTTGACTGACGTCGGCTGTGTCCTCATCACCGGCAACGGCCCCTCCGAGACGGACGGCGGGTGGGCGTTCTGTGCCGGCGGCGACCAGTCGATCCGGGGCGAGAGCGGGTACGAGTATCGGGCCGAAGACGATGTGGGGAGCGAGGACGCCCCCGACAACGTCGGCCGCCTCCACATCCTGGAGGTCCAGCGGCAGATCCGTCACATCCCGAAGGTCGTCGTCGCCGTCGTCCCCGGGTGGGCAGTCGGCGGCGGCCACTCGCTGCACGTGGTCTGTGACCTCACGCTGGCAAGCGCGGATCACGCGAAGTTCCTCCAGACCGACCCCGACGTGGGCAGTTTCGACGGCGGGTTCGGGTCGGCGTACCTCGCCCGGCAGGTCGGGCAGAAGAAGGCCCGCGAGGTGTTCTTCCTCGGGAAGACCTACGACGCCGAGGAGGCCGCCGAGATGGGGATGGTCAACGAGGCCGTCCCCCACGAGGAGCTGGAGGCGACGGCGATCGAGTGGGCCGAGGAGATCAACGCCAAGTCACCGACGGCGATGCGGATGCTGAAGTACGCGTTCAACCTCGACTCCGACGGGATGGTCGGCCAGCAGGTCTTCGCCGGGGAAGCGACCAGGCTGGCGTATATGACCGACGAGGCCCAGGAGGGCCGGGACGCGTTCAACGAGAAGCGGGACCCCGACTTCGACGACGTGCCCTGGCACTACTGAGCGTCGTCGGCGAACTCGACGCCGCTCACCTCGAACCGCGCACCGCCGGCCGCGCTCTCCGTGGCGCGGACCGACCAGCCGTGGGCGTCGGCGATCTGCTGGACGATCGCGAGCCCGAACCCGGTCCCGGAATCGCTGGTCGTGTACCCGCTCTCGAACAGGTTCTCTCGCTCGTCTTCGGGGATCCCGGGACCGTCGTCGGCCACGTAGAAGCCGTCGTCGAGCGCTCCGACGGTCACCTGAACAGTCCCCCCGCCGTGTTCCGCGGCGTCCTCGGCAGCCTGCGACAGAGGGTCCGTCGAGCCGTGCTCGACGGCGTCGTCGGACCCCGTCCGACTGCCTGTGGAACCGTGTTCCACAGCGTTCCGGAACAGGTTCTCCAGGAGTTGCCGGAGCCGCCCCTCGTCGGCACGCAGCGAGGCCGCCGTCTCGACCGCGAGGTCGGCTCCGTCCGTCTCGACGACCGCCCAGCCCCGGAACGCGATCTCGTCGAGAGCGACCGTTCCCACCGACCCGACCGTCTCGCCGGCCCGCGAGAGCGTGAGCAGGTCGTCGATGAGCGTCTCCATCCTGTCGAGCGATCGCTCACACCGGTCGAAGTGAGCCTGCTCGCCGGTCTCCGCGGCGAGTTCGAGCGACCCCCTTGCGACCCCGAGGGGGTTCCGGAGGTCGTGGCTGACGATGGAGGCGAACTCGTCGAGGCGTTCGTTCTCGCGTTCGAGCTCGCGTTGCTGTTCGACGCGCTCGGTCACGTCCCGAACGACGCCCGCGACGCCCTGGAACGAGTCGTCGTAGGGCAGCAGTCGGAGATGGACCTCGTAGGTGTGGGCACCCGTGCCGTCGGCTGGCCGCAGTTCCGTGACGAACGCCGCGCTCCGTCGGTCCGTCTCGGAGGAGAGCAACTGCCGGATCGTGTCCAGGTACGTCTCGACGATGTGCTCGTCGATGACGCCGTCCTCGACGAGCAGCTGGAACGGCTCGCCGGCGAGGTCGTCGTGGTCGTAGCCGACGATGTCCGCCCAGGCGTCGTTGACCTGGCGCATCGTTCCCGCCTCGTCGAGGAGGAACACGCCGTCCGGGACCGTCTCGACGACCGTCCGGTACCGTTCGAGGTCCCGACGGTGCGCGATCTGGTCCATCGCCGCCGTCGCCGTGGAGGCCAGCAGGTCCGCCAGGGCCACGTCCGTCCGGTCGAAGTCCTTCGGGTCGGTCGAAGAGAGGATGTACACGCCGTGGTCGCCCAGCGGGTGGACGATGAGGCTCCGCACCGGGGACCCCTCGGCGCGGACGCGGTCGTCCGACCGGACGTCGGCGACGACTAGCGGCTCGCCCGACTCGTAGATGTCCCAGACGGTCTGCTGTGTGGTCCCGCCGTCGCACGCGTAGTCCGGGACCTCTCCGAGTTCCCGTGCGACCGCGCTGGTGGCCGCGACGCCCGCCAGAACGTCCCTGGACTCGTCGTACAGGTGGACGCCGCTCAGCGGGAGCGTGAACACGTCGCGGGCCGCATCGACGATGCGGGTGGCCACGCCGCGGCGATTGTCGGCGTCGATGAGGTCCTCCGTCACTGACTGGACCTTTCGGGTCCGGCGTTCGCTGTCGGCGAGGGTCTCGTTTCGCGCTTCGAGCCGCCGCTCCCGATCCAGGCGGTCGAGCGCCTGGGCGACGTGGCTGCAGAGCAGCTCCCCGAGGTCGCGGTCCGCTTCCTCGAAGGGGTCGGCGGACGCCCTGACCGCCTGAAAGACGCCGTGGTCCCCGAGCGGGACCGTCAGCGCGACGTCGAATCGGTCGTCCTCCTCGACGATGTCCGAGGCGGCGGCGTCGTTCATCAGCAGCGACTCGCCGGTCTGGTAGGCACGCCCCGCCAACCCCTCGTCGGCCGAGAGCGTCGCCACGGTGTCCGTGTCGAAGCCGCTCGACGACGCGACGATGGGCAGTCGCCCGTCGCGTTCGAGCGAGACCGCGCAGTGGTCGAACGCCAGGACCTGCTCGGCGGCCTCGACGGCGCGCCGACAGACGGCCGCTCGACTGTCGAGGTCGCGGATGTCGGTGGCCACCTCGTGGAGCGCCCGGAGCGTCGATTCCTCGTCTCCGCGCATCTGTCGTCACGAGGACCTATCAACTGATAATTGTTTGTGATCCGGTATCAGTTCTGAGACTGGAGGGTCGACCCGAGCGAGCCCGGTCCCTCGCGGCCTACCCCTCGCCGACCATCCGGTCCTCGTCGTCCCACTCCTCCTGCCGGAGTTCGTACTTCTGGACCTTCCCGGTCGCCGTGGTGGGCAGGGACTCGACGAACTCGACCCGGCGGACGACCTTGTAGCTGGCGAGGTGCTCGCGGGTGAAATCCACGATCTCTTCCTCGGTCGTCCCCGGGGCCTCCGGGTCGCCGGACGCGGGGACGATGAACGCCTTCGGCGTCTCGCCCCACTCGTCGCTGGGCGCGGGGATGACGGCCGCGTCGGCGACGGCGTCGTGTTCGTACAGCGTGTCCTCCAGTTCGATGGTGGAGATGTTCTCGCCCCCGGAGATGATGATGTCCTTCTTGCGGTCCCGGATGGCGATCATCCCGTCGGAGTCGACCGTCGCGAGGTCGCCGGTGTGGTAGTACCCCTCGATGCGGTCGGAGAAGGCGATCTCGGTCTCCTCGGGCTTGTTCCAGTAGCGGTCCATCACCTGGTTCCCGCGGACGACGATCTCCCCGAGCGTCGCGTCGTCCTGTGGCACGTCGTTGCCGTCCTCGTCGACGACCCGGACCTCGGTCCCGAGGAAGCCGATGCCCTGTCGCTTCTTCACCCCGAACCGGGCGCTGCTCCCGTCGTCGAAGAACCGCCGGGCGTCGGAGGTGGTGATGAGCGGCCCCGTCTCCGTCGCCCCGTAGACGTGCGACAGGTACCAGCCGAAGTCGTCCTCGACGGCGCGGATGACCGCCTCGGGCGGGGCGCTGCCGGCGGTCGCGACCCGGACGTCGTTGTCGCCGGTCGTCGGCACGTCGCCGTGGTCCCCGTAGTAGTCGACCAGCAGGTTCAGCACCGTCGGCGCGCCACAGAGGTAGGAGACGTCCTCCGCCGCGACGGCCTCGAAGATCCCGCCGGCGTCGATCCCGCGGGTACAGACGTGTTTCGCGCCCATCCCGGTCACCGCGTAGATGTGGCCCCAGCCGTTGACGTGGAACATCGGCAGCGTCCAGAGGTAGACGTCGTCGTCGGAGATGTCCAGGTGGAGCGCCACCAGGTAGGCGTGGAGCGTCTCGGTCCGGTGGGTCCGGCAGACGCCCTTCGGGTCGCCGGTCGTCCCCGACGTGTAGTTGATGGTGATGACGTCGTCCTCGGCCATCTCGGGGCGCTCGAAGCCGGCGTCGGTCTCGATGGCCTCGTCGAAGGACTCCCAGTCGCCCTCGACCGCGTCGGCGTCGTTGGTGACGAACACCTCGGTCGGCACGTCGTCGCGGACGGCCTCGATCTTCTCGGCGTACTCGTAGTCGGCGAAGACGGCGTCGACGCCGGCGTCCGAGAGGATGTACTCGAAGTCGTCGGGGGTGAGCCGGTAGTTCAGCGGCGTGTGGACCGCCCCCAGCTGCATCGCGCCGTAGGCGGCCTCGAGGTGGTAGTGCGTGTTCGGGTCCAGCACGCCGACGCGGTCGCCCTTCTCGATCCCGCGTTCGGCCAGCGCGGCCGCGAACCCGTCGGCCCGCTCACCGAACTCGTCGTAGGTGAACCGCTCACCGGTGGTCGCGACGACGGCCTCGTGGTCGCCGTAGTACCGCCGTGCCCTGTCCAGGAAGTCCGTCACGAGCAGTGGTTTCTGCATCACTTTCCCGTTCGAATAAAGGTGATAAAATACTTTTGTCACTTCCCGCCGCACCGACGGAACCACAGTCGCTTTGGGCCTGCCACCCCGACACCGGAGTAATGAGTACGGCGACGGCGGACGTGTCGAAGCGGAAGGCCTGGGTGATGGCCGCCCGCCCGCAGACGTTGCCGGCCGGTGCCGCGCCGGTCGTCGTCGGGGCCGGCCTCGCCGTCCACGCGGACGTGTTCGCGCCGGTCACGGCGCTCGCGGCGCTCGTCGGCGCGCTCCTCATCCAGGTGGGGACCAACTTCGCGAACGACTACTACGACGCCGTCAAGGGCGCGGACACCGACGAGCGCGAGGGGTTCACCCGCGTCACGGCCGGCGGTCTCATCGAACCCGAGTCGGTCAAGCGGGCGATGATCGCCACGTACGGACTGGCCGTCGTCGTCGGGATCTACCTCGTCGCCGTCGGCGGGCTCCCCATCGTCGTGGTCGGCCTCTCGGGGATCGCCGCGGGCGTCCTCTACACCGGCGGCCCCTTCCCGTACGGCTACCGCGGGCTGGGTGACCTGTTCGTCTTCGTCTACTTCGGGCTCGTCGCCGTCACCGGGACCTACTACGTGCAGGCGGTGGCCAGCGACCCCGCCGTGGGGACGTTCCCGACGGCGCTACCGGCCGGCTCGCTCCCGCTCTCCGCCGTCGTCGCCAGCCTCCCCGCCGCCGGCCTGTCGACGGCGATCCTGGTCGTCAACAACATCCGCGACCGGGAGACGGACCGCGCCGCGGGCAAGAAGACGCTGGCGGTCTACCTGGGCTACCGCTGGAGCCGCGTCGAGTTCCTGGCGCTGACGGGGATGGCCTACGTCGTCCCCGTCGTCTTCGCGCTGGACCCGGCGTACGGACCCCCGGCGCTCGCGCCGCTGCTGACGCTGCCGCTGGCGGCGTCGGTGGCGCGGACGGTGCTGGAAAACACCGAGGGCGAGGCGCTGAACCCCGCGCTGGAGCGGGTCGGACAGACGCTGTTCGCCCACTCCGTCCTGTTCGCGATCGGCCTCGCGCTCCCGGGGCTGCTATGACGCTGCGGACCACGCCCTTCTCGCTGCCGCTTGCCACGCCGCTGTCGACGGCCGCCGGCACCATCGAAGCCCGCGAGGGGTTCGTCGTCCGCTACGACCACCGCGGCGAGGTCGGCGTCGGCGAGGCCACGCCACTCCCCGGCTGGACCGAGTCGCTTACCGACTGCGAGGCCGGACTGGCGGCCGCGGCGGCGGCCGACCCCGAGGGCGGCCACACCGCCGCGATGCTCGAACTCGACGCCGCGGCGGTGCCGGCCGCCCGGCACGGGTTCGCGACGGCGCTGCTGGACGCCGACGCCCGCGCCGACGGCGTCCCGCTGTACCGGTGGTTCGACGCCGACCGGACCTGCGAGTCGGTCCCGGTCAACGCCACGGTCGGCGACGCGCCCCCGGCGGAGACGGCCGACGCCGTCGCCGAGGCGGTCGGCGCGGGCTTCGACTGCTGCAAGCTGAAGGTCGGCGCGCGCTCGGTCGAGGCGGACCTCGACCGTCTCCGGGCCGTCAGAGAGCGGGTCGGCGACGACCTGACGCTGCGGGCCGACGCCAACGGCGCGTGGTCGCGCACCGACGCCGAGCGTGCACTCGACGGCCTGGCCGCCCTCGGCGTCGACTACGTCGAACAGCCGCTTCCGGCCGACGATGTCGCGGGTCACGCCGCGCTCCGGGGCGGTCCGGTCGGGATCGCGCTCGACGAGTCCCTCGCCGAGCGCCGCGTCGACGCGGTGCTCGCTGCCGACGCCGCGGACGTGCTGGTCCTCAAGCCGATGGTACTGGGCGGCCCCGGGAACGCCCACACGCTGGCGATCCGTGCCCGCGAGCGCGGCGTCGAACCGGTGGTGACGACGACGGTCGACGCCGTCGTCGCTCGGCTCGCCGCGCTCCACGTCGCGGCGGCGATCCCCGACGTGCGGGCCTGCGGGCTCGCGACCGGCGACCGCCTCGCCGGCGACCTCGCCGAGGACCCCGCGCCGGTCGCGGACGGGCGGATGTCGGTCCCGGAGACGCCCGGGCTCGGCGTCGACGCGGCGGAGGTGAGCCCGGATGCGTGAGCCGGTCGACTGGCCCACGCGGGACCTCGTCGCCCACCGGGCCGCGGCGACGCCCGAGCGGACGGCCGTGGAGTCGGCCGACGGCCAGCGTCGCTGGAGCTACCGCGACCTCGACGACAGGGTCGACGAGGCGGCCGCCCTGTTCGACGCGCACGCCCCGGCCGACGGCGGGACCGTCGCCGCGCTCGTCGACACCCGAATGGCGGTGGCGACGCTACTGTTCGGGGGGATGCGCCGTGGCGTGACGCTCGCGCCGCTGAACGTGGACCTCGGGGCAGACGCGATCGGTGCACAGCTCGACCGACTCGACCCCTCCCTCCTCGTCTGCGAGCGTGACACGGAGGGCCTCGCGACGACCGTCGCCGACTGTCCGGTGGTCTCCGTGGACGAGCCGACGGCCGAGGGCGTCGCCGCCGAGGCGGACGGCGAGCGGGTCGAGCCCGTCCCGTTGACCCGCGAGGACACCGCGCTCGTCCTGTTCACCTCCGGGACGACCGGCGACCCGAAGGGAGTCCGACTCACGGTGGGGAACCTCGTCGCCAGCGCGACGGCGTCGGCGTTCCGGCTGGGCGTCTCGCCGGGCGACCGCTGGCTGGCCTGCCTGCCGACCTACCACATGGGCGGGCTCGCGCCGTTCGTCAGGTGCGTGCTGTACGGCGCGACGGTGGTCGTCCAGCGCGAGTTCGAGCCGGAGCGGACCGCCGACGTGCTGAACGCCCGGGGGATCACCGGGGTCTCGCTCGTCCCGACGATGCTGTCGCGCCTGCTCGACGGCGGGTGGGAGCCCGGCGAGGACCTGCGGTTCGTCCTGCTCGGCGGTGGGCCCGCGACGGCCGACCTGCTGGAGCGGTGTCGCGAGCGTGACGTGCCGGTCTGTCCGACCTACGGGATGACCGAGACGGCCTCACAGATCGCGACGGCGCTGCCGGCGACGGCTCTCGACCACGAGGGGACCGTCGGACAGCCGCTGCTGTTCACCGAGGTCACGGTCACGGACGCCGCCGGGGACCCCGTCGGCCCGGGCGAGCAGGGCGACCTCGTCGTCGACGGGCCGACGGTGACGCCGGGCTACCTCGACGAGGCGGCGACGGACGAGGCGTTCGGCCCGCACGGCTTCCACACCGGCGACCTCGGCTACCGGGACGAGGACGGGCGGCTCTGGGTCGTCGGACGCGCGGACGACCGCGTCGTCACCGGGGGCGAGACGGTCAGAGCGGGCGACGTGGCCGCGACGCTTCGGGCCTGCGACGGCGTCGAGGACGCGGCCGTGGTCGGCCTCCCCGACGAGGAGTGGGGCGAGCGCGTCGCCGCACTGGTCGCCGGCGACGCGACCGACGAGGCCGTCCTCGCCCACGCACGCCGGGAGCTGGCCGCCTACGAGGTCCCGAAGACGCTCCGGGTGGTCGACGCGCTCCCCCGGACGCCGTCGGGGACCGTCGACCGCGAGGCGGTCCGCGAGCGACTGCGGGCGTGACCGCGCCGGCATCGTCGCCCCGCCGTAGCCGTTTTCTCCCCCTGTCGCGTACCGCGACCCGTGTGTACCATCGTCCTCGCGTGGCAGGTGTTCCCGGACGCGCCCGTCGCCTTCGCGGCCAACCGTGACGAACGAGTCGACCGCCCGTCCCAGCCCCCGGCCGTCCGCCACTGGGGGGCAGACGTCGTCGCCCCCTCCGACGAGGAGGCCCACGGGACCTGGGTCGGCTACAACGAACACGGCGTCCTCGCCGCCGTCACGAACCGCTGGGTCGACGCCGACCTCGCCGGCGAGCGCTCGCGGGGTCTGCTCGTCCGGGACTGCCTGGGCCACGAGTCCGCCGAGGACGCGGCCCGCGCCGTCGAGCAGGCCGTCCGCGAGGCCGAGTACGAGGGGTTCAACCTCCTGCTGGCCGACGCGGACGCCGCCGTCCTGCTGGAGTGGGACGGCCTGTTCGCGGCCCGGAACCTCGACCCCGGCGTCCACGTCGTGGTCAACGTCGGTGCCGACGGCGACTACCGGGTCCCGAGTCACCGACCCGACGTCGGGGAACAGCAGGCCCACAACGCCGACCGGCTGCGCGAGGCGATGCAGGTCGAGCCCGGGGAGTCGGCCGACGCGTGGCTGGACCGGGCGGCCGAGACCATCGCCGACCACGACTACGGCGTCTGCGTCCACGGCGACGGCTTCGGGACCCGCTCCTCGTCGGTGATCGCGCTCGGCGACGAGCGCCGCTACGAGTTCGCCGACGGCCCGCCCTGCGAGACGGCCTACCGACCGGTCGAAGGTCAGATTTAAGCGGCCGACCGTCCGTGTTGGTGATATATGAGTTCTGCAGCGTCGGAGGCCGACCTCACCGAGGACGAGCGTGCGGGGTTGGAGCTGATCCGAGAGTCCGGCGGCGTCCACCAGAGCGACTTCTGGAAGGAACTGGACGTCACCTCCCGGAAGGGGAGTCGCATCGTCGAGTCGCTGTTCGAGAAGGGACTCATCCAGCGCGAGGAGACCGTCTACGACGGTCACAACACCTACTACCTCACGCCCGCGCCGCGTGACCTGGACTTCTCGCTGCTGATGGCGGGCGACCAGCTCTCGCCGTTCATCGGCGACGAGGAGGTCGACCCCCACGACGACACCTTCTCGCAGTGGATCATGAACCTCGCGTACCAGGACTGACGCGCTCCCGTTCTCGCCCGGGTGACAGCACCCGCTGGCCCCGACTGGCACCGTCCCGACCCCGAGGCACTCGCGACGGTACGGACTGGGCGACCGCCGGCGGTACCGCACCCGCGGCTGTTCGAACTCGCGGTCGTCGACGAAGCGACGGAGAAGCAGCCGCCGGCTCAGTCCTCGAGCGCGTCGGCGATGCGGTCCAGCGACCGCCGCACGTCGTGGACCTCGTCGCGGAGCTTGCGGATCTCGCGGGTGAGCTCCTCGTTGTCGCTCCCGCTCTCGGCTTCTTCCTGGCCGCGGCCGGGCGGCCCGCCGCCCATCCCGCCGGGGCCGCCGGGACCGCCGCCGCCCATCATCCCGCCCATCATCTGCGCGAAGGGGTTGCCGCCGCCCATCCCGCCGGGGCCGCCACCGCCGCCCATCATCTCTTCCATCCGCTCCTCGCGGCTCATCTCGCCCTCTTCGCCCTCCTCGCGCTCCTCGGCGCGCTGCTGACGGATCTCCTCGACCCGCTCTCGGAAGGACTTCTCCTCGCCGTCGTCGCCGTTCGATTCGGCCGCCTCGTCGGCGTTCTCGGGTTCGTCGTCTGCCATACCCCGGGGTTCGACTGGCCCGGGGAAAAGGATTGTCGTGTCAGGTCAGCCGGCGCACGAGCGCCGAGACGCCGATCCCGCAGGCCAGCAGGACCGCGAGGTTGAACCCCGCCACGAACAGCGGCCGGTAGCGGCGCGTCACGAACGTCTCGATCGCTGCCGACGCCGCGAAGTAGAGCTGGAACGTCGCCACCACGGCGACGAGGACGAGGACGCCCAGCGCGACCCACTGGACGTACTCGGCGACAGAGCGGTCGTCGTCCGCCCCACCGGTCGCGTCGTCTTCGGCGGCCCCGTCGTCCGGGTCCGGCGGGTCGGGAGCCTGTTCGCCGTGCTGTTCCGTCGTGTCGGGGGACTGGTCGGTGCTCATAGGTCTCTCCGTGTGAGGGCCGCGACGGCGACGAGCACGGCGACGAGGGCCGCGAGGACGGTGAAGCCCGGGCCGCTGCCGCCGGCGGTCGTCGCCTCTGGCCGGTCGCGCTCGATCTCCGTCTCGCGCTCCGCGAAGTCGCCCGACTGGAATCCGACGTCGCGGCGGGTCTCGTTGGCCGTCAAAGTCTCGGTCGGGTCGAGGTTCGCCGGCGCGCTCTCCGTTCCGACGATGACGCCGTCGGACTGGAGGATGCCGTCGAGCCAGTAGTTGTAGCCGTCGGGCACCGTCAGCGTCGTCGAGACGGTCCGCGTCCGGCCCGGCCGGATCTGCCCGACGGACAGCGCCGCGCTGTCGGCGATCACGTTCGAGTCCGCCTGCCGGGCGCGCAGGCGGAGCGTCAGGCCGCCCTCGGGATCGTCGCCGGTGTTGGTCAGGTAGGCCGTCACGTTCAGCGTCGTCCGGTTGTTCGCCACCGTGTCGATGCGGTACGAGATCGCACGCAGGGGCGTCGCGGTGTTCTCGAACCGGTGGAAGGTGACGCTGGACCGGGCGTAGGCCGGCGTCAGCGCGCCGACGTTCCGGACGCTCCGCACGCGCTGCGTGACGCGCCGGCCGTCGGCGTAGACGACGGTCTCGATGTCGTAGTCGCCCTCCCGCTCGACGGTGACGTTGGTGGTGAACGGCACGTCGCGGGACCCCTCGACGGTCCCCAGCGACCGTGTCGCCGTCGTCTCGACGAGGCCCGACTGCGCGTCGATCGCGCGCGTGACGACCGTGACGTTCTCCGCGGGGCCGCCGCGGTGAGTCAGCCGCGACGACAGCGAGAGCGTCACCGTCTGTCCCGACACGTCGTGGGCGTCGAGGTACTGTTCGCCCACGTCGAGGTGGCTCGGGCGCACGTCCTCGGTGGGTTCCGAGAGGACGCCGGGGACCGCCGCCGCGGCGACGGCCATCGTCAGGGCGAGCAGGGCGATGCCGCCGGCGAGGAGGGCTTCGCGTCGCACGAGCGAACGCCCACGGGCCGGCAGTATATGTCTTGTGTGGGCCGGGCGGCGACGACGGGGGGTCAGCCGAACGCGCCGAGACTCGACTGGAGGTCGCGGTCGGTGTCGCCGTCGGTCAGTTCGTAGCCGACGAGGTCCCGGAGGTCGACGGCGTAGGTGCTGCCGTTGTTGTCGAGGACGGCGACCCGTCCCTTGGTCCCCCGGACCGTCCCGGTCGCCAGCGTCTCGGCTATCGGCCGCTCGGGGAGGGCGAGCCCGTAGTCGAACTCGCGGGTCGACAACGGATCGTACTCCGCACAGAGGTCCGACCAGAACGCGTCGTCGACCCGCTCGTCGAGGCCAGCGATCTTCGTCGGGACGCGCACCCGGTCGCCCAGTTCGGTCGCGATGTCGGCCTCGACCTGCCGGGCGATGCGGCCGTCGGCGACGGTCCGCAGGTGGGCGGCCCGGTCGGCTCCCTGCTCGCGCAGCCGCGTCTCCAGCCGCCAGGATCGGGTGACGCCGACCTTCACCGTGTCGGGGGCGAAGGCGGCGAGGTAGACGGCGTGTTCCTCGTCGCAGGCGTCGATCGGTTTGTCGCAGTCGCCGGTACACCTGGCACAGGGCCACCGGGAGGTGTGTTCCGGACAGTACGGCGCGTCGGGGTCGTCACAGCCGTAGTGGCGGTCGCCGTCGACGGCCCCGGCGCAGCGCCGGTCGCCCAGTCCGTACGAGAGGGCGGTCCCCGGGGTCAGTCGCTCGACCGTGACCGCGCCGTCGCTGGCCAGCAGGAGCGCGGCGTGGTCCTCGACGCGTGGGCGGTACCCGACGACCTGCACGCGACGCGGTTGGCGGCGGACGACCAAATGGATGCCGGGACGACGTTTTTGTCCGTGGGGCGTGAACCGTTGGCTATGGGCGGACTCGAACTCACAAGTCCGGCGTTCGAAGCGGGCGGCCGGATCCCCGAGGAACACGGCTACGCCGACGCCAACGTCAGCCCGCCGCTGACCGTCGAGAACGTCCCCGACGGGACGGCGTCTCTCCTCCTCATCGTCGACGACCCCGACGCGAGGGAGCCGGCCGGGAAGGTCTGGGACCACTGGCTGCTCTGGAACATCCCGCCGGACGTGGGGGAGCTCTCCGCGGGGACGACCCCCGAGGGCGCTGTCGAGGGGCAGAACGACTTCGGCGAGACGGGGTGGGGCGGCCCGAACCCACCGGACAGCGAACACACCTACCGGTTCCTGCTGTACGCGCTGGACACGACGCTCGGTCTGGACCCGAGCGCGACCAAGGACGACCTCTACGACGCCGCGGAGGGCCACCTCCTCGGCAAGGCGAAACTGACCGGGACGTTCGCGCCCTAGAGTTCGGCGATCAGTTCCCGGGCGGACTGTCGGACCGCGTCGTCGCTGGACTGTTCGGGCTCCCAGCCCAGCGCCGCCAGCTTGTCGATCGAGAGCCGCATCCGGGGGACGTCGCCGGTCCAGCCGCGGTCCCCGCCCGTGTACTCGTACTCGGGGTCGACGCCGAGCTCGTCGGCGACGATGTCGGCGATGCGGTCGACCGAGGTGGTCGTCCGCGTCCCGAGGTTGAAGACGTTGTGTGCACCGTCGGCGTGTTCCACGGCGTACTGCATCGCCGCGACGCACTCGGAGACGTGCATGTACGACTTCTGCTGGCGGCCGTCGCCGAGGATGGTCAGCGACGTCGGATCGTCCCGGAGCTTCTCGACGAAGTCCGGGATCACGGCCCCGCGGAGGCGCGGCCCGACGATGTTGGCGAACCGGAACACCCACGACTGGACGTCGTGGCTGTGGGCGTACGTCGAGAGCAGCGACTCCTCGGCCAGTTTCGTGGCCCCGTACACGCTGATGGGTTCCAGCGGCGCGTAGTCCTCGGGGGTCGGCCGGGGGGCCTCGCCGTATACGGTCGATGACGACGTAAACACGACGTTGTCGACCCCGACCGCGTCCATCCGTTCGAGGAGGTTGTAGGTGATGTCGCTGTTGGCCTCGAACTGCCGGCGCGGCGTGTCGGTGTCGACGAGCTTCGAGGCCGCGAGGTGGACCACGAGGTCGACCGACTCCGTGACCGCGTCCGCGACGACGGCCTCGTCGGTCAGGTCGCCGTCGCGGAGCTCGGCGTCGTCGTGGACCCACTCCGCGCGGCCGTTCGAGAAGTCGTCGACGACCACGACGTCGTTGTCGGCGACCAGTTCCTCGACGAGGTGCGAGCCGATGAACCCCGCGCCACCGGCGACGACGATCCGTTTCCCTTCGAGGTGCATATCCGGACTGTCGGACGCGGCGGCAATATGGTTCCGGTCCCGGGATGCCAACGGGGTTTTATAGCTCCCGTGGCCACGGTACGGCTATGAGCAGTCACAGCCGTCGTGCGTTTCTGACGAGCGGACTGGCCGCCGTCGCGGCCACCGCCGGCTGTCTCGGCGGGCCGTCCTCCGACGCCGGCGGGAGCGCGGTGCCGACGGCGGAGGGACAACCCCTCCCCGCGCCCGTCGCCGGCGACCCCGACGCCGACGTGACCGTCGCCGTCTTCGAGGACTACGCCTGTCCCCACTGTGCAACGTACTCGCTGCAGGTCTACCCGGAGGTGGCGGCGGACTTCCTCGCGGACGGACTCGTCCGCTACGAGTTCCACGACCTCCCGATCCCCGTCGACGCCACCGCCTCCTGGCAGGCCGCCAACGCCGCCCGGTCGGTCCAGGCCCAGGCCGGCGACGAGGCCTACTTCACCTACTCCAAGCGGCTGTTCGAGAACCAGGACGGCCTCGGGCCGGACGCCTACGCCGACCTGACCGACGGTCTGGACGCCGAGGGCGACGAGGTCCGGCGGGCCGCGACGGGTCGCATCTACGACCCGACCATCGAGGCGGATCGACAGGCAGCGATGGACCGCGGTATCCAGGCGACTCCGACGGTGCTCGTCGACGGCGAGAGCGTCGAGTGGAGCGAGGTCGCGTACCCACCGGTCCGGGACGCTATCGAAGCCGCGAGGGACGGATGAGAGACGGCGAGGCGGTCGTGGTGTTGCGCCTCGGGCACCGGCCCGGCCGCGACGAGCGGATGACCACTCACGTCGGGCTGACGGCGCGTGCACTGGGTGCCGACCGCGTCGTGATGGCCGGGTCGGCACGGGACCGGACCGACACCATCGTCGACATCACCGAGCGGTTCGGCGGCCCCTTCGCCGTCGAGACCACCGACGAACCGAAGGGGTTCATCCGGAACTTCGAGGGCACCGTCGCCCACCTGACGATGTACGGCGAGCCGATCCAGGACGTGGAGGACGACCTGCGAGCGGCCCACGAGGCGGGGCCGCTCCTGCTCGTCGTCGGCGCGGAGAAGGTGCCCTTCGAGGTGTACGAGCGGGCCGACTACAACGTCGGCGTCACGAACCAGCCCCACTCCGAGGTGGCCTCGCTGGCGGTCACGCTGGACCGCCTGTTCGAGGGCCGAGAGCTCGACCGGGAGTGGGAGGACCCCGACCGCGTCGTGGTCCCGATGGAGACCGGCAAGCGCGTCGTCGATCCGGACGACGAGGACGTCGGCGAGTGAGCCGGGGGTGAGCGAACGCCCCGCGTCTGCGATCCACGGGTCGTGAGCGTCAGCGAACGACCCGATGGTTTTAACCGCGTCACCCCCCGAGTGCCCGCTAATGGCTTTCGAGGAACTCCTGGAGGACCCCGTGATACAGAAGTACCTCCACGAGCTGGTCGGACCGAAGGGGATGCCGGTCGCCGCCGCGCCGCCGGACGGCGAAGTGACCGACGAGGAACTCGCCGAGGAGTTGGGCCTGGAACTCAACGACGTCCGCCGTGCGCTCTTTATCCTCTACGAGAACGACCTGGCCTCCTACCGCCGGTTGCGGGACGAGGACTCGGGCTGGCTCACCTACCTCTGGACCTTCGAGTACGACGAGATCCCCGAGCAGCTCGAAGGCGAGATGCAGCGCCTGCTCGACGGCCTCGAAGAGCGCCGCGAGTACGAGCGCAACCACGAGTTCTACCTCTGTGAGCACTGTGGCATCCGCTTCGAGTTCGGCGAGGCGATGGAGTACGGTTTCGAGTGCCCCGAGTGTGGCAACCAGGTCGAAGCGATGGAGAACACCCGCCTCGTCACCGCGATGGAGGACCGCATCGAGGCGCTGCGCGACGAACTGAACGTCGACGTGGACGCCGAGGCCTGATGGTCGTCCTCGCATCCAAAGTGTACGTCTCGGGCGACGCCCGGGAGCGAACACTCGACGGCCTCCGCGGCCTGGTCACCGACCGACTCGGCGACCTCGACGTCACCTTCGACGTCGGCGTCCGCGACGACGAGTTCCCCAGCGTGACCGTCGACGGCCCCGACGCGACGGTGGCTCGGAACCTCCTCCGGGAGGAGTTCGGCGAGATCACGCCCCACCGCGAAGACGGCGAGGTGTACGTCGGCACGCTCGAACACTGGGACGACGACGGGTTCGAGCTCGACGTCGGCCACGGCGAGACGGTCCGCGTCCCCGCCGAGAACCTGGACCTCGGGCAGGGGACGCCCGCGCAGATCCGGACCCGGTTCGGCCTGGTCCAGCACCTCCCGCTGCGGTTCGTCGCCGGCGACGACCCGCGCCTGGCCGACGAGGAGGTCGACCGCCTCTACGACTGGTCGCGCGGCAACGGCCGCGTGAACGCCAACAGCGTCACCCGCTCGGAGGCCCGCGCGACGGTCAACCGCGCCGGCCACGCCCAGGACATCGTCACCGTCGAGCGGCTGGGGCTCCTCGAACAGAGCATCGTCTGCAACCCCGACACCGACGCGCCGGGCCTGCTGTCCGACATCGGTCAGTACATGCCCGCGGAACTGCTCGCCGTCGTTCCCTAGTATGCACCGCCGCCACCTCGCTCTCGTCGCCGTCCTCGCTCTCGTCGCGCTCGGGGGCTGCAGCGCCATCACCGGCCCCGATCCCGTCGACCAGGAGCAGCTCAATCAGTCGGCCACGTACGACTGGGACACCGACGCGGACGTGACCGTCCTCGTCAACCGCTCGTCGTACCAGGCGATCTACGCAGTCGACAGCAACGCGACACTCGAGGTGTACGACCGTGACGGCCTCGGCCGGGAGCGGTCCGTCCCGATCAGCGCGCTCCGGTTCCGCTTCGAGAACGGCACCGTCGTCGGCCCGAGCAACTCCTCGCTGGGTGCCAACCGGACGCGCCAGCGGACGACGATCCGGCTCCCCGGCGACGGCAACGTCTCCGGGCAGATCGCCTACAGCGCGCCGCGCAACGGCAAGACGTTCGCGACGCCGACCCACCTCGACGGCGCGACCTACGCCGTGACGCTGCCGCCCGGGGCCCGGGTCGGCATCCCGCTGCTCTCGCAGGTCAGTCCCGGCGGGTACGAGACCGACGTCGACGAGGCGACCGACCGGATGACCGTCCGCTGGCCGGAGGGGATCGACAGCCGCGGCCTCCAGGTCCGGTACTACCTCGAACGGGACCTGCTCATCTTCGGCGGGCTGGCCGCCGTCGCCGTCGTCGTCGGCACCGTCGGGACGCTGTACTACTACCGACAGCTCCAGGCGGTCAAACGGCGTCGGAAGGAGGCCGGCGTCGACCTGGAGGAGGAGGACTATGACGACGACTTCGGCGACGACGGCCCGCCGCCGGGGATGCGGTAGCGGGGGCGCGCTCGAACCCACTCCGGACCGACAGTATTTCAGTTCCGCCCCCGTAGCCCGCGCTATGCGTGTCGCGGTGGTCACGGTCGGGGACGAACTGCTCGCCGGCGAGACGGTCAACACCAACGCCGCCTGGCTGGGCGACCAGTTGGCCGAGCGCGGCGTCACCGTCGAGCGGGTCACCGTCGTCCCCGACCGGATCGCCGACATCGCTCGGGTCGTCAACGAGTACCACGCCGACTACGACGCCGTGATCGTCACCGGCGGCCTCGGTCCGACTCACGACGACGTGACCGTCGACGGCGTGGCCGCGGCGTTCGGGCGCGAGGTCGTCGAGAGCGAGGAGGCGCTGGCGTGGCTCGAAGAGGAGGGCGGCTACGCCCGCGAGGACCTGACCGACGGCACCGGCGACGTGCCCGAGGGGAGCCGCGTCCTGCCGAACCACGAGGGGGTCGCCCCCGGCTGTGTCGTCGAGAACTGCTACGTCCTACCGGGCGTCCCCGCGGAGATGAAGCGGATGTTCGCGGCGGTGGCCGAGGAGTTCAGCGGCGAACAGACCCACGTCGTCACCGTCGACGCCGACGAACCGGAGAGCGCACTGCTGGACCGGCTCGCGGACGTCCAGGAGCGGTTCCCGGTGAAGGTGGGGAGCTACCCCGGCGACCACGTCACCGTCCGGTTCGAGAGCCCCGACGAGACGGTGGCCGAGGACGCGGCCGCGTGGCTCCGCGAGCGGGTCGAACAGCCGGACGAGGAGTGAGCGGAGGCGCGGGCCGCCGTCGGGCGCTCAGCGGTAGAGGTAGAGCAGCCACGCCGCGGTCAGCGCGAGTCCTCCGACGGTCAGGACCGCGCCGGCGAGGTTGATGATCCCGGTCTGGACGCCGGCCTGGAGTAGTTGGTACATACCCCGGGCTTCTGTGGCCGGTGGCTTGAAAGGCACGTTCCCGGGTGGCTTTTGCCGCCGGCCGTCCAACGGCGGCTATGCGCCGGATCGGTGTCGTCGTCAACCCCATCGCCGGGATGGGGGGTCGCGTGGGGCTGAAGGGGACCGACGGGAAGGTCGCGGAGGCGCGCGAGCGGGGCGCGGAGCCGCGCGCACCGGACCGGGCCGGGGAGGCCCTCCGTGCCGTCGCCGACAGCGGAGAGGACGTGTCGATCGTCACCTACGGCGATCCGATGGGCGAGTCGGTCGCCCGGGACGCCGGCTTCGACCCCGAGGTGGTGGGAGCGCCGGGGGACCGCGACGCGACGACGAGCGCGGACACCCGCGAGGCCGTGCGCGCGTTCGTGGACCGGGGCGTCGACGTCGTGCTGTTCGTCGGCGGCGACGGCACCGCCGCGGACGTGGCCGAGACGCTGGACGACCTCGACGCGGAGACGCCGATGCTGGGCGTCCCCGCGGGCGTCAAGGTGTACTCCTCCGTGTTCGGCGTCTCGCCGCGGGCCGCCGGCCGCATCGTCGCGACGTTCTCCGAGACGGAGCCCGCGGAGGTCAACGACGTCGACGAGGACGCCTTCCGCGGCGGGGAGGTCGTCACCGAACTCCGGGCCGTCGCCACGGTCCCCGTCGCCGACCAGCGCCAGTCCGCGAAGCAGCTCGGCGGCGGCACCGTCGAGACGCTCGCCGAGGGGGTCGCCGAGAGCGTCCGGGAGGGCGTCACCTACGTCCTCGGGCCGGGCAGCACCGTCGGAGCGGTGAAAGAACGACTGGGGTTCGACGGCACCGCGCTGGGCGTCGACGTGTGGCGCGACGGCGAGCCGTTGGTCCGGGACGCGGGCGAGTCCGAGATCCTCGACGCGCTGGGCGAGGAGAACGTCGTCGTCGTCTCGCCGATCGGCGGCCAGGGGTTCGTCTTCGGCCGCGGCAATCAGCAGATCTCGCCGGCGGTCATCCGCCGGTCGACGGTCGAGGTGGTCGCCTCCCGCTCGAAACTGGACGACGTCGGAACGCTGCGGGTCGACACCGGCGATCCCGACCTCGACGCCGAACTCGCGGGCTGGACGAAGGTCCGCGTGGGCCGCTACGAGCGCCGCCTGGTCGAGGTGGTCGCGTGACCGCCCGTCGAGGGACCGTCCGACCGATCGCGTGATTGTATTCGCGTTCGAGTAATAATTGGTGTATAGTCAAGATTAAGGTCGGTCCCGTCCGACAAAGGGTGTATGGAAACGCGGAAAGTCCAGCGACTGGGGCCGTCGACGCTGGCGATGACGCTGCCGGCGGAGTGGGCCAGCGAACACGACGTCGAGAAGGGCGACGAGGTGTCCCTGCGGATGGGGAGCAAGGGGACGCTGACGGTGATGCCCGAGTCCGTCCAGACCGAGGAGTCCGAGGCAATCATCCACGCCGAAGACCTCAGCGCCGACGCCGTCGAGCGGGCCATCGTCGCACAGTACGTCCTCGGCCGGCGGATCATCCACGTGGAAGCCCCGGAGGGCGGCACCCTCGAGTCCGACCACATCAACGCGGTCTACAACGCCGAGACCCAGCTGATGGGGCTGGGCGTCATCGAGGAGACGCCCGACACCATCACAATCCGGTGTTCCGTCGACCCGGAGGACTTCACGCTCGACAATCTCCTGGAACGGCTGGAGTCGACCGGGTCGACGATGCGAAACGAGGCCGTGAAGGCACTGGCCCACGGCAACCCCGACCTCGCACAGCGGGCGCTGAACCGTGAGCGCCAGGCCAACAAGATCTTCGTGCTCCTGCTTCGCCTCATCTTCACGGCCTACCAGAACCCCAACCTCGCACGCGCCGTCGGCCTCCAGGACGGGTTCCCGCTCATCGGCTACCGCTCCATCGCCAAGAACCTCGAACTCACCGCCGACAACGCCGAGGACATCGCGGAGATCGCGCTGGAGGCGACCGACCACTCGCTGGACGTCGACAGCTCGACGATGCGTCGCATCCGGGACTTCACCGACGAGGTCAACGAGATCACCGCGCTGGCGGTCCAGGCCGCCGTCGACCGGGACTACGACACCGCCATCACGGTCAAGGAGCGGTACGACGACATCGGCGACAAGGAACACGACATCCTCGACGACCTCCCGGAGATGGACAACCAGAGCCTGCTCGAAGTCCGCGAGGTGCTGGTCAGTCTCCAGCAGACCGCCGAGTACGCGGTGCGGAACGCCGAGATCGCGACCAACCTCGCCCTGGACGAGGAGTCCGAGCACACGACGATCCAGTAGTCTCGACGGGGCCCGTTCTCGACCCGCGGTGACTGCCAGGCCCGCGCTTATCCCGATCGCAGTCGAACCGGTCACTATGGACGCGACGAACCCGGCCACGGGCGAGCAGATCGAAAGCTACGAGGAGCACTCGGCGAGCGACGTCGACGACGCGCTCGACGGGGCCGCCGACGCCTTCGAGGACTGGCGGGACCGACCGCTCCGGGAGCGGACGGGGTTGCTCGCCGACGCCGCAGAGGTCCTCCGGGAGAACCGGGACGACTACGCGGAGACGATGACGAGGGAGATGGGCAAGCCCATCTCCCAGGCCCGCGACGAGGTCGAGAAGTGCGCGTGGGCGTGTGACCACTACGCCGAACACGCCAGCGAGTACCTCGCTCCGGAGGGCCACCCCAGTCCCCCCGAGGCCGAGGTCCGGACGGTCTACGAGCCGCTCGGCCCGGTACTGGCGGTGATGCCCTGGAACTTCCCGTTCTGGCAGGTGTTCCGCTTCGCCGCGCCCTACCTCACCGCCGGCAACGTCGGCCTGCTGAAACACGCCTCGAACGTCCCCGAGTGTGCGATAGCCATCGAGGAGGTGTTCGAGGAGGCGGGCTACCCGGACGACGTGTTCCAGTCGCTGCTCGTCGGTTCGGACCTCGTCGACGGGATTCTCGAGGACGACCGGGTGCGGGCGGCGACGCTGACCGGCAGCGGCCCGGCCGGCCGGTCGGTGGCCTCGACCGCCGGCGAGCAACTGAAGAAGACGGTGCTGGAACTCGGCGGCAGCGACCCGTTCGTGGTGCTCGACGACGCCGACGTCGCGGCCGCCGCGGAGACCGGTGCGTGGGCGCGCAACCTCAACAGCGGCCAGTCCTGTATCGCCGCCAAGCGGTTCGTCGTCCACACCGACGTCTACGACGAGTTCCTCGACCGGTTCGTCGAGGAGGTGGAGTCCCTGACCGTCGGCGACCCGATGGACGAGGACACCGACGTCGGCCCGCAGGCCCGCGAGGGACTGCTCGAGGACCTCCACGAGCAGGTCAGCGAGAGCGTCGACGCCGGTGCGGAGGTCCTGACCGGCGGCGAGCCGATGGACCGCGAGGGCGCGTTCTACCCGCCGACGGTACTGGTGGACGTGCCGGAAGGCTGTCCGGCCGACAGCGAGGAGGTGTTCGGCCCCGCCGCGGCCGTCTACGAGGTCGACGACGAGGCCGCCGCGATCGAGAAGGCCAACGACACGGAGTTCGGCCTCGGCGCGAGCGTCTGGACCGAGGACCGGGACCGCGGGGAGCGCGTGGCGAGACGGATCGACGCCGGCTGCACGTACGTCAATCAGCTCGTCAAGTCCGACCCGCGGGTCCCCTTCGGCGGCGTCAAGGACTCCGGCTACGGCCGCGAGCTGTCGGGGGCGGGCATCCGCGAGTTCGTCAACCGGAAGACGGTGTGGGTGGAGTAGATGCGGGCGTCGGACCTGCTGGTGGCCTGCCTCGAACGCGAGGGGGTCGACCACGTCTTCGGGCTCCCCGGCGAGGAGACGGAGGACGTCCTGTTCTCGATGCGGGACTCGGACGTGACGTTCGTCCCGGTCCGCCACGAACAGGGCGCGGCGTTCATGGCCGACGTCCACGGCCGCCTGACCGGCGACGCGGGGGTCTGTCTCTCGACGCTCGGCCCCGGCGCGACGAACCTCCTGACCGGCATCGCCGACGCCCACCTCGACAAGAGCCCGCTGGTCGCCATCACCGCCCAGGGCGGGCTCGAACGGCTCCACAAGGAGAGCCACCAGGCGATCGACGTCATCGGCCTCTTCGAGCCCATCACGAAGTGGAACACCCAGCTCAACGACCCGGACATCGTCCACGAGTCCGTCCGCAAGGCGTTCAAGCTGGCCGAACTCGAGAAGCCCGGCGCGACCCACCTCGAGCTCCCCGAGGACGTGGCCGCCGAGGAGACCGAGGTCGAACCGCTCCCGACCCGCGAGCGGGTCCGGGTGGGCGCGCCCGACGACGAGACCCTGGAGCGGGTGCAGTCCCTGCTGGCCGCCGCCGAGCGGCCGCTAGTCATCGCCGGCAACGGGGCCGTCCGGACCGACGCCGCCGAGCAACTCCGGGCGTTCGTCTCGGCGACGGACCTCCCGGTCGCCTCGACGTACATGGGCAAGGGCGCGGTCTCCGACGCCGACGAGCACTCCCTGATGACGCTGGACTCCGGGGCCCACGGCGAGGCCGCCGACGCCATCGACGAGGCCGACCTCGTGGTGACCGTCGGCTACGACATCGCCGAGCACGACCCCGCCGACTGGGGCCACGGCGACGCCGCCATCGTCCACGTCGACAGCCAGCCGGCGGAGGTCTACGAGGCGTACAACCCCGAGGTGGAGGTCGTCGCCGACATCGGGGAGACGCTGGCCGCGCTGACCGACTGGTACGAGGACACGCGCCCCTCGTTCGACACTGACTGGTACGCGGACCTCCGGGACCACATCGTCGCGGACGTGGACCGCGAACCGTCCGGCGAGGCCCCGTTCACGGTCCGCGACGTGGTGCCGGTGCTCCGGGAGCTGATGGCCCCCGCGGACGTCCTCGTCTCCGACGTGGGCAGCCACAAGATGGCCATCGCCCAGAACTTCCCGACCTACGAGCCCAACACCTGCATCGTCTCGAACGGGCTGGCGTCGATGGGCATCGCCGTTCCCGGCGGCCTGGCGGCGGACCTCGCCGTCGACGGCGAGGTCGTCGTGGCGACCGGCGACGGCGGGTTCCTGATGAACGCCGCGGAGATCGAGACCGCCACGCGGCTGGACTGTGCGTTCACGGTCGTCGTCTTCGTCGACGACGACTACGGGCTCATCTCCGAGAAACAGGAGTCCCACCGCGGCGAGTCGACCGGCACCGCGCTCACGAACCCGGACCTCGTGACCTTCGCCGAGAGCTTCGGGATCGAGGGGTACGAGCCGACGACCGCCGGCGAACTCCGGACGGCGCTCGACGACGCGATCGGAGGCGGGATGTCGCTGGTCGCGATCCGGGTCGAGTAGCGGAGCCGGTCAGACCGCCAGCGAGAGGATCCCGTCGTCGGTCTCGGTCGCCGTCGATCCGCCGTCGTCCGTCGGGGTCGCGGTCTCCGTGGCCGTCGCGGTCTCGGTGCTCGTCGCCGTGGCCGTCTCGGCCGACCCGTCGCCGTCGGTCGCCGTCCCGTCGTCGCCACCGAGGAGGCCACCGTCGTCGGTCTCGGTCGCCGTCTCCGTCTCCGTCGCTGTCGACTCGCTCCCGGACCCGTCCTCGGCGTCGTCCCCGCTCCCGGACCCGTCACTGCCGTTCGTCCCGGTCGGGTACTCGGCCTTGTTGCCGAAGATGTCCGTCTCGATGGTCTTCTGATAGTCGATGGCGTCGGAGTCGATCCGGAACGACTCGCCGCCGCCCTCCAGCACGAAGTAGAAGTCGATGTAGAGGTCGGTTACCTGATTGCGCTCCAGGTGGGTGACCCACCACTCGTCGAGGCGGTCGTTCCGGATGACGGTGTCGGCTTCGATGGTCTCGGTCTCGCCCGGTCCGATCGTGTACCCTTTCTCAGTCTCGCCGTCGCCGACGGTGACGTCGTTCATCGAGACCGTGTAGCCGATCTTCGAGACCGTGTAGGGGTAGGACTTGGGGTTGTACACCGTGAAGTCGAGGTCCATCGGCGTCTCGGACTCGGTGAGGTTCGCCCGGTCCCACGACCCGCTGGTCTCGTTGATGTACAGCACCGGGTCGGAGATCAGCGGCTGGTTCGCGTCGACCGGTCGCGTCTCCGAGGAGTTGAACTGACCGACGATGTCCGTCTCGATGGTCTCGTCCTGCGTCAGCGACACGGACCGGCCGCCGGCCAGCGACGAGGTCACTTGCGCGTCGATCAGGACCCGCGTCGTCTCGCCGTTCTCGATGTGGGTGTGCCACCACGCCGGGATCTGTTCGTTGCGCATCCGCGTCGAGAACGGGATGGTGGTGTTGCCCGTCGAGAGACTGAGTCCCTGCTTGTCGCCGCTGGCGATGGGGACGTCGTTCATCGACACCGTGTAGTTGACCGCCGTCCCGCCCAGCGAGACCCCGACGGGATTGGGGTTGTTGACCGTGAGGTTCGTGTGGACCGTCGTCGTCTCGTCGGAGACGCCGGCGAAGTGGTTCTGGACGCCTTCGACGCTCGGGACGCCGAGCACGCCGAGGGCGAACGCCCCGCCGGCGGCCAGCCCGAGGACCAGAACGACGACGCCGACGATCTTCAGCCGGCCGAGTCCTAGCATCGGTTGCCCGTTTCTCAGTATGTGGTAAATGCCCTGTGGCTCGGCCGAGGGCGGCGAGCCAGCCCGAATGAACTAAGTGCGCGACTCCGATAGATCGGGGTATGGCTACGGAGTCGCACACCGATATGGGGCTCGGACTGGGACTGCTGTTCGGGCTCGTCGCCGTCGCCGGTGCCGCCGTGACCGGGATCACGAGCTACACCTACGCGATACGGCACGCACAGGAACTGGAGACGACGGGCCTGCTCGCCAACAGCGGGATCGCGTTCGGCGTCGCCGTCTTCGGCGCGTGTCTCGCGATCGTCGCCGTCCACGCCTACGACGCCTGAGGCGCGCGCAAGACGAACCGTTAATAACACAGAACACGTAGCTCGGATATGGGCGAGTTCAGTGAGGAGGACCGGCGCATCCTGGAGTTCCTCCGCGACCAGGTGTCCCGTGGGGAGAGCTACTTCCGCGCGAAGAACATCGCCTCCCAGATCGGCCTCTCGTCGAAGCAGGTCGGTGCCCGACTCCCCCGACTCGCCGAGGAGGCCGACGAGGTGGAGATCGAGAAGTGGGGCCGCGCTCGGTCGACGACCTGGCGCGTGACCACCAGCTAGTCGGTGGATTCATTCGAGCGGGGACCCCAACCACTGGTATGACTGTACGGGTCGAGCGGACGATGACCGTGTCGGCACCGCCCGAGCGAGTCTGGGAGTTCATCGCCGACCCCGACAACCGCGCCCGTCCCATCAGCGTCGTCGAGGACTGGGAGACGAACGACGACCACGAGGGGACCTGGCAGCTCTCGCTGCCCATCCCCATCGTCGACCGGACCATCACCGTCGAGACCAGAGACGTCGAGCGCCGGGAGCCGGAGTACGTCCGGTTCGTCGGCCGGTCGAAGGTGATGCAGGTCCAGGGGGAACACGAACTCGAACCGACCGATGGCGGCGGGACTCGACTGGTCAACCGCTTCGTCGTCGACGGGAAGCTCCCCGGCGTCGAGCGGTTCTTCAAGCGGAACCTCGACGACGAGATGGACAACCTCGAAGCAGCTCTCCGGGATCACCTCGAAGTCGAAGCATGAGGCTCTCGCTCGCACAGATCGAGGTCCGGCCCGCCGACGTGGCGGGCAACGTCGACCGGGCCGTCGACGCCGTCGAGCGGGCGAGCGCCGACGGGGCGGACCTCGTCGTCCTCCCGGAGCTGTTCACCGTCGGCTACTTCGCGTTCGAGAGCTACGCGCGCAACGCCGAGCCGCTGGACGGCGAGTCGCTGACCGGTCTGCGGGAGACGGCCGCCGCCGAGGGCGTGGGCGTGCTCGCCGGCAGTATCGTCGAGGACCTGGCCGCCAGCGCCGACGCGGGCGAGCCGGTCCCGGCCGAGGACGGCCTGGCCAACACCGCGGTGTTCTTCGACCGCGACGGCGAGCGCCGGGCGGTCTACCGCAAACACCACCTGTTCGGCTACGGCTCCGCCGAGTCCGAGCTCCTCGTGCCGGGCGAGCGCGTCCCCACCGTCGAGTTCGAAGGGTTCACGATCGGGATCACCACCTGCTACGACCTTCGCTTCCCGGAGCTGTACCGCGGTCTGGTCGACCGCGGGGTGACGCTGGCGCTCGTGCCCAGCGCGTGGCCCTACCCCCGCGTCGAGCACTGGCGGCTGTTCCCGCGGACGCGGGCGGTCGAGAACCTCCTCTACGTCGCCGCGGCCAACGGCGTCGGGACGTTCGAGGACGACGAACTGCTGGGCCGGTCGACGGTGTACGATCCCTGGGGGACGGCGCTGGCCAGCTCGGGCGACGAACCGGCGCTGGTGACGGCCGAAGTCGACCCCGCCCGGGTCGCCTCGGTCCGCGAGGAGTTCCCCGCGCTGGAGGACCGTCGAACCCGATAAGTTCAGCCGCTCTTTCACACAAAAATCGTTTTGAGCGTCCGTCGCGGCTATACCATCGCGTCCGAAATCGACTGGTGTTCATGTCCACCACGACCAGAGTCCTGGCGGTCGCGACGTTGCTGTTGCTGGCTGGGTGTGCCGGGATGGGAAGCAACGCGGGCGGTGGCGGCGACGGCGCACAGTTGTCGGCCGGCGCGGCCGACGGCGGCGGGGCGCGACAGCAGTCGGCCGATCAGGCGGGTGACGGCGGGGACGGGGGCGGCACGGCCCAGGCCGACGTCGCCGCACAGCAGCGGTCGATCATCAAGCGGGGTCACATGGTCGTCGAAGTCGAGAACTTCTCGGACAGCCGGGCCGCGCTGGCGGGGCAGACGCGGCAGTACGGCGGCTTCGTCGCCGGGTCGAGCCAGCGGCTCCACCGCACCGGGAACACGACCTGGACCACCGGCTACGTCGTCCTCCGGGTGCCCAGCGAGGACTACGGCGAACTCCAGGACGACGTGGCCGACGAGGGCACCGTCCTGAGCGAGGAGACCGAGACCGAGGACGTGACCGACCAACTCGTCGACCTGGAGGCCCGCCTGGAGAACCTCCGGGAGCGCCGGAGCAGGCTCCGGACCTTCTACGAGGAGGCCAACGGGACCGAGGAACTGCTCCGGATCGAGGAGGAGCTCTCGGAGGTCCAGGGACAGATCGAGCGACTGCAGGCCCAGAAACGCTCGCTCGAACGGAAGGTGGCGTACTCGACGCTGCGCGTGGAGCTTCGGGAACCGGACCCCGGACCCGATCAGATCCGCACCCAGTACCACGAGCAGTCGCTGACGGCGGTGTTCCTGGGCTCGGTCACCGACGTGTACATCTTCGGGCGGTCGGCGCTGGTGACGCTGGTCGCCGCCGCGCCGTGGCTCGGCGTGCTCGCCGTCCCGGCCTACGGGCTCCGGCGACTCCTCTCGGGTCGCTCGCTTCCGCTGGTCGGTAGCGACGGCGACGCCGAGGTGAACGACGCACAGGCGGAGGCGGCGACCGACGCCGACGCGGAGAGCGAGGACGCCGAGGTGGACGACGAGCCGGTCGACGGCGACACCTGACCGGGTCTTTTTTGTTCGTGGAACACTCACTGGTGACTACCGGCAGAGACGCTTTTCACGTCGACGCCGGTGACACAGCCCGTCTCGCTGCTCGGCCACACGGCGTCGCTCGTCCGCCGGAGGCTGTCCGGACAGCCTCCCACCACCTCGGCCCGCCTCTCGCCTTTCGGCGACTCAGTCGTCGCCGGTCTTGATGTCCGCAGAGAGCCCCTGGGCCATCTCGATGTCGCGACTGTTGTTGAGCGTCCACGCTGTCCGCTCCGTCACCGCCTCGATGACCTCGCGGGCGTGGGGCGGGCCGCTGCCGGACTGCTTGACGCCGCCGAACGGCAGTTGGACCTCGGCCCCGATACACGGGAGGTTCGCGTAGGCCAGGCCCAGTTCGGCGTGGTCGCGGTAGTAGTTCAGCTCCCGGTAGTCGTCGGAGACGATCGCGCCCGCGAGGCCGTAGTCCGTGTCGTTCTGGATCTCGACGGCGCGCTCGACGTCGCCCTCGTACTCGACCAGCGCGACGTGTGGCCCGAACACCTCCTCGTAGAACGGCGCGAGGTCGGTGTCGGCGTCGACCTCGTAGACGAACGGGCCGACCCAGTAGCCGTCGTCGGCCCCGTCGGGGATCTCCTCGGCGTCGAGGTCCTCCCGGTCGACCAGGACCGTCGCGTCGTCGGACCCCCGGACCATCTCGTTGTAGCGGCCGAACTTCTCGACCTGGTCGGCGTCGGCCAGCGGCCCCATAAACGTCTCCTCGGAGAGCGGGTCCCCGACCGCGACGCGTTCGGCGAGGTCGACGAACTCCGACTTGAACTCCTCGTAGACGTCCGTGTGGACGATCAGCCGCTCGGAGGAGACGCACCGCTGGCCGGTCGTCTTGAAGCTCGACATCACCGCCGAGTGGAGGGCAATATCCATATCGGCCTCGCCCGTGACGACGACGCTGTTCTTCCCGCCCATCTCACAGCAGGCGTTCCGGCCGGGGCGGCCGCCGATCTTCTCGTCGACGCGGTGGCCGACCTCGGCGCTGCCGGTGAACAGCACCGTGTCGACTCGGTCGTCCTCGACGACGGCGTTGCCGGCGTCGCCGTACCCCTGCACGAGGTTGAACACGCCGTCGGGGATCCCGGCGTCCGCGAACATCTCCGCGACGATCTGCCCGCACCACGGCGTCTGCTCGGCGGGCTTCCAGACGACGGTGTTGCCCTCGACCAGCGAGATCGCCATGTGCCAGTAGGGGATGGCCACCGGGAAGTTCCAGGGCGTGATACAGCCGACGACGCCGCTGGGGCTGCGCCGCATGTAGGCGTCCTTGCTTGCCACCTCGGAGGGGACCACGTCGCCGTGTGGCCGGCGGGCGTTGCTCGCCGCGAGTTCGACCATGTGGTAGGCCTCGACCACGTCGGCCCGCCCCTCGGAGATCTCCTTGCCGCACTCGCGGGTGACGACCTCGCCGAGCTCGTCGGTCCGATCGCGGAGCTCGTGGTAGACGTCCCAGAGGTACTCCGCGCGGTCGATGTACGAGAGGGCCTGCCACTCCTCCTGTGCCGCCTCGGCGGCCGAGACCGCCCGCTGTACGTCCTCGGGTGTGCCGCGACTGACCGTGGCGAGGGTCTCGCCGGTCGCGGGGTCGACCGACTCGAACGTCGCCGTCCCGTCGCCGTCGGTCCACTCGCCGCCGATGTAGTGTCCGAACACGTCGGGCTGTTGGAGCGCCATAGTCGACGTTCGCCATCCACGGACAAAAGTCGTGCGTCACTCGGTACCAGAGGACCCCCCGCGCCCACCGACCGTCAGCGCTCGCGCTCCCGGCGGAGTGCGCGCTCGAACTGCTCGGCTCCGATGGTCACTTCGTCGGCCCGCTCGCTGGCCTCCTCGGGACCCATCTCGTCGGCGGCCTCGCGGATGGCCAGCATCGACGCCTCGCGGACCACGGCCTCGATCTCCGCCCCCGAGAGGCCCTCCGTCTCCGCCGCGAGCGCGTCGAGGTCGACGTCGTCGTCGAGGGGCTTGCCCTCGCTGTGGACCGCGATGATCTCCGCGCGAGCGTCCTCGTCGGGGTCCGGCACCTCGACATGCTGTTCGAGGCGGCCCGGGCGCAACAAGGCGTCGTCGATGGCACCACGGCGGTTCGTCGCCGCCAGCACGATCACGTTCGGGTTCTCCGTGATCCCGTCCAGCTCCGCGAGCAGCTGGGAGACGACCCGCTCTGTCACCTCGTTGCCGCCCGCGCCGCGCTGGCCGGCGATGGCGTCGATCTCGTCGAGGAAGATGATGCTCGGCGCGGTCTGTCGGGCGCGCTCGAACAGCTCCCTGACGGCCTCCTCGCTCTCGCCGACGTAGCGGTCCATGATCTCGGGGCCGGCGACGTGGATGAAGTTCACGTCGCTCTCGCCGGCGACGGCCCGCGCCAGCAGCGTCTTCCCGGTCCCCGGGGGACCGTACAGCAGGATGCCGCTGGGTGGGTCGGTGTTCGTCGCCGCGAACAGGTCGCCGTAGGCCAGCGGCCACTCGATGCTCTCGGTCAGCGTCTGCTTGACCTCGCCGAGCCCGCCCACGTCGTCGAACGTGACCGTCGGCGACTCGGCGACGTACTCCCGCATCGCGCTGGGTTCGACCGTCGCCAGCGCCGTGTCGAAGTCCGACCCGGCGACCTCGGCGTCCTCGCGGTCGGCCCGGAGCGCCGACATCGCCGCCTCCGTCGTCAGCGACGCCAGGTCCGCCCCGACGAAGCCGTGGGTCTGTGCGGCGAGCCGGTCCAGGTCCACGTCGTCGGCGATCGGCATGTCCCGCGTGTGGACGTCGAGGATCTCCCGCCGGCCGCCCTCGTCGGGGACCCCGATCTCGATCTCGCGATCGAAGCGACCGCCCCGGCGCAACGCGGGGTCGACGGCGTCGACGCGGTTGGTCGCGCCGATGACGACCACCCGGCCCCTGTCCTCGAGGCCGTCCATCAGCGTCAGGAGCTGGGCGACGACGCGGTTCTCCATGTCGGCGTCCTCGTCGCGGGACCCGGCGATGGAGTCGATCTCGTCGACGAACAGGATCGCCGGGGCGTTCCGCTCGGCCTCGTCGAACGCCTCCCGCAGGCGCTCCTCGCTCTCGCCCTTGTACTTCGACATGATCTCCGGCCCGGAGATGGTGTCGAAGTGGGCGTCGACCTCGTTGGCGACGGCGCGGGCGATGAGCGTCTTGCCGGTGCCCGGCGGGCCGAAGAGGAGGACGCCGCTGGGCGGGTCGATCCCCAGCCGGCGGAACTCCTCGGGCTCGGCCAGCGGCAGCTCGATCATCTCGCGGATGCGGTCCAGTTCCTCGTCCAGCCCGCCGATGTCCTCGTAGCTGACGCCGGTTTCGGTCTCGCCGGTCTGTGGGTTCGTCGAAACGCTGCCGCCGCCGGCAGCGCTCTCCGACCCCGTTCCCGACCCGCCCTCACGCCGCGGCCGGACGGTCACGTCGGTGTCGCTCGAGATCCGGACCGGGCCGTCGGGGTCGGTCGCCTCCACGAGGAACGTCCCCAGCCCGTCGATGTGGGTCCGCTCGCCGGGCTGGACGAGCTGGTCGACCAGCCGGGTCCGGACCAGGTGCTCGTAGTCCTCGGTGCCGGGCAGTTGCTCCGCCGGCCGGAGCGTCACCGACGCCGCCCCGTCGACCGAGCCCGCTCGCACCCGCACCGTGTCGCCGATGTTGACGCCCGCGTTGGCCCGCGTGTCCGAGTCGATGCGGACGACGCCGGGATCGTCGTCGCCCGGCCAGACCTTCACCACGGTCATCCGGTCGCCCTCGACGATGACCGGCGAGCCCGAGAGCACCCCCAGCTCGCTGCGGGCGGACTCGGGCAGGCGCGCGATGCCCCGCCCCGCGTCGCGCTTGTGCGCGCCCTCGACCGTCAGTTCGATCCCGTCGTCGCTGGCCCCGCTCATACCGCCCGCTAGCCGTCCGGCCCTCTTGAGGGTTCCCGTCCTGTCGCGGGAAAACAATATAGGCTCGGCCGTCCGACCGTCACGTATGGTGGTCACCACAGAGCGCGACGAGATGACCTGGTACAAGTGCGAGACCTGTGGCCTCATGTTCGACGACGAGAGCGACGCACGGCAGCACGAGTCCAACTGCGACGACGAGGACCCGTCGTACATCCAGTGACCCCGCGTTTCCGAGGCCGGTAGCCCGACGACGGAACCGCCGGGTCACTCGCACGGACAAAGCACTTGCCGGCAGCGCGCGCAGGCCCGCAGACGGATGCGCCGCCGCCGATTGCTCTCCACGACCGCCCTCCTCGCCGGCACCGCCGGCTGCCTCTCCGCCGTCACCGAGGACGGGACGACCCGCCTCGGCGACGTGGGGATCGTGAACCGGGACGACGAGCGCCACACGGTCGAGTTCCGGGTCCGCTGGGACGGCGAGACCGTCCACGAGCGGGCCTACGAGGTCGCCCCGGACGACCCGGACGACGACACCGCCCCCGGTGTCGAACCGGAGCGGACGTGGCCCGACACGCCGGGGCAGTTCACCGTCAGCGCCCGACTGTCGGGGGGCGACTGGCGGACGGTCGATCCCGCCGAGCTCGACTACCCCGCCTGTCTCGGCGTTCAGGTGAACGTGGACCCAAGCGGGCACCTCGCCGTCCTCCACACCACCAACGAGAACGTGTGCGACTCCGGGGAGTGATCCGAGGAGAGGGACTACTCCGTCGACGGGACGATCTCGTGGCTCCGCTCGCCCATCTGCCGACCACCTTTTTCAGCGTCGGGCCGCTGCGCGACCCGACTCGAAAAACGTGGGCGAAAACCGCTCACTCGCTCCGCTCGTTCGCGTCCGACTCCCCTTCCGGGACGATCTCGTGGCTCCGCTCGCCCATCTCGTCCTCCTCGAAGACGAACACGCGGCCGTCGGTCACGTCGAAGTCGACCTCGACCTCGACCCGCATCGCGTGGTCCCGGACCGTCACGCCGGGGAACAGTTCGTCCTCCTCGCCGTCGTCGAGGACGACCCGCCCGACCCCGGAGGACTCGATGATGTCGTCGTGGGTCCGCAGGTCGTTGACGTAGACCAGGATGCCGGAGGTCTCGGTCCCGTCGGTGATGAGGACGTGCGTGTCCTTGCCGGGGGCCGTCGTGACGCTCCCCTCGGCCTTCCGGGGGACGCCGCGGTAGAACGCGGTCCGGCCGTCGAGGTACTCGACGGCGACGCCGTCCTCGGTCAGTTCGACCGAGAGCGTGTCCGGGGCGATGTCCGAACGGTTGCTGCTCATACCCCCCGGTTCCGCCCGGCGGGCCAAAAGCGCCCCGCTGTCGGGCCGCGAGTGCCCGCGACCGCAGATGGTAAATAGTCACGGCCGGGAGACACGAGCGATGGAAGGTCAGGCAGTAGCACCCGCCGCCGGGACGGTCCTGAACGCGCTCGCGACCGGCCGCGGGTCGGCGTTCGCCATCGACGAGTACACGACCGCCACGGTGACGCTCTCGACCGACGAGGCAGGGTTCACCGGCGAGGTCGCGGAGGCCGAGGACGCCGACACCCGGCTCGTCGAGCGCTGCGTCGAGTACGTCGTCGACGCACACGGCGGCCCCGAGGTGGTCGGCCAGCCCCCGGTCGTCGGCGGGCACGTCCGGACCGAGAGCGAGGTGCCGATGGCCTCCGGGCTCAAGAGCTCCAGCGCCGCCGCGAACGCGACGGTGATGGCCACGCTGGACGCGCTGGACGCCACCGAGCGGATGACCCGCGAGGACATGGCCCGGTTGGGCGTGATGGCCGCCCGCGACGTGGGCGTCACCGTCACCGGTGCGTTCGACGACGCCTCGGCCTCGATGCTGGGCGGCGTCACCGTCACCGACAACGACAGCGACGACCTGTTGGCCCGCGACGAGGTGGACTGGGACGTGCTGGTGTGGACGCCGCCCGAGCAGTCGTTCTCGGCCGACGCCGACGTCGAGCGGTGCCGGCAGGTCGCGCCGATGGCCCGCCTCGTCGAGGACCTCGCGCTCGACGGCGACTACCAGCGCGCGATGACGGTCAACGGACTGGCGTTCTGTGCGGCGCTGGGCTTCGACAGCGACCCCATCGTCGAGACGATGCCGGAGGTCGGCGGCGTCTCCCTGTCGGGCACCGGCCCCTCCTTCACCGCCGTCGGGGACCGCGACGCCCTAGAGCGGGTCCGCGAGCGCTGGGACGACCGGCCCGGCGAGACGCTGCTGACCACGACACAGACGGAGGGCACACACACACCATGAGTCAGGAACCCAACCCCGAGGAGATGTCGCTGGACGAACTGCGCGACGAGATACGCACCATCGACCGCGAGATCGTCGAGAAGATCGCCCAGCGGACGTACGTGGCCGACACCATCGCCCAGGTCAAGGCGGAGCGGGGCCTGCCGACGACCGACGAGGAGCAGGAGCAGGCCGTGATGGAGCGGGCCGGCGAGAACGCCGAGCGGTTCGACGTCGACGCAAACCTCGTGAAGGCCACGTTCCGGCTGCTCATCGAACTGAACAAGGTCGAACAGCGCGAGAACCGGTAGCCGAAATCGGCCATCTCAGGGCGTTTCGGTCGGAACGATTCCGACAATCCTCTTCAGTTAGCTGCGCTATCTCTCACCGGTGGGGCAGCGAGAGTCGCTGATCGGCGACGCTGGTACCCGACCGCCCTGGAGTCCGCAGCACTTCTCGAACACCCATCGCACCGAAAGACACAGTATTCTGTGTACACGTAGTTTCCTGTATGCCCAGTATCACCGTCAACGTCGACGACGACCTCAAAGACCGGATGGAGGAACACCCGGAGATCAACTGGAGCGAGGTCACCCGACAGGCCATCCAGGAGAAAGTCGAGACCCTCGAGGTCATGGACGAACTCACGTCCGGTAGCGAACTCACCGAGAGCGACGTCGCCGATATCGCCGACAGAATCAACGAAGCCGGACGCGGACGCGTCGAGAAGCAGTCGGAGTAGTGCTTGTATGAAGCTGGTCGTCGACGCCAACGTCGTCATCTCCGCGCTCATCGCCGACTCGAAGACCCGCGAACTCATCGTGACGCTCGAACCGGATCTCCTGACACCCGAGTTCGTCCACGACGACATAGAGAACTACACGGAGTTAATCGTCGAGAAGTCCGGGATGAGTCCAGAGCGAGTCGGACAGTTCATCGACCTTCTGTTCCAGTATATCGAGGTCGTCCCAGCCGGCAAGTTTCATCCATATATCGAGGAGGCCGAGGCGGCCATCGGCGAGACTGATCCCGGTGACGTGCTGTACGTCGCGTGTGCCCTTGCCAATGATGCGGGTATCTGGAGCGACGACAGCGACTTCCGTGAACAAGCCGTCGTCGAGACCTATTCGACGACCGACGTGGTTGACTCGTTCGACACACGCTAATCGACCGAGAGACCGATTGGAGGCCAGCAGGTTTGTTTATTAATGTTATTTACTGAAGGGTGCTGTCGCCCGTATTCGACAGGGTGAGATTGTTACCGGGCGTCATTTTAGCGAGACTGCAAATGGATTTTATCGACTTGAACAAGGTCGAGCAGCGCGAGAGTCGGTGACCGACCGACGCCCCCAAACCGTTTTTCGGCCGAGCCCCTCACAACCGAGTATGTCCCAGCGATCGTTCACCGTCACCGGGATGTCCTGCACCGGCTGCGAGGAGAAGGTCGAGGACGCATTACGCGCCATCGACGGGGTGAGTCGGGTCGAGGCCGACCACGAGACCGACAGCGTCGAGGTGACAGCGGAGGGTACGGACGACACGGACCTCCACACGGCCATCGAGGACGCCGGCTACTCGGTCGCGCCGTAGGTCAGGTGATCCACGTCAGGCGTATCCAGGCCCCGAGCAGCAGTCCGTAGACGACGTGGAAAGCGACCAGTGCGCGGAGGGGCGGCCAGCCCGATCCGTCGGACCGTGTCGCCCGAACGGCTGCGGTCAGTGCGAGGAGCAGCGCGCTCCAACCGACGGCGACCGCCAGCGCCTCGCCCCGCGTGGGCGGGACTCCGAGGAGGCCGAGGACGAACAGTTCCAGCGCCACCAGCACCGCGCCCGCGACCGCGCCGTACCCGCCCGCGCCCGCGACGGTCCGGGCCCGGGACGACCGGCTCGCCGGCCCGACCCACACCGCGACCGCACTGGCGAGCAGCCCCGCGGCCAGCCCGCCGAGCAGACCGTTGACGAGCGTCGTCATCGCGGTTCGAGTTCGACCGACAGTTCGTCGACGTAGTGGGTCGCGTCGCCCTCCCAGATGACGGCTGTCCCCACCGCGACGTACAGCGTCTCCGAGGAGAGTTCGGGTGTCGTCCACTCGAACGTGTACTCGCGCCACCCGTCGGCGAGCCACAGCGGCTCGCGAAGTCCGCCGTAGGGCGTCTGTCCCAGCGCGGTCGTGTTCACACCCGGCTGCGGGAACTCCTCTTCCGTCTCGGGCCGCTCGGGACCCAGACGCATCACGGCGTCCCGGAGCGTGTTGAACGACTCCGACTCGCTCCAGAGCTGTGCGGACACGGTGGCGGTGTAGGGCTGCCCGGCCTCGACCGACACTGGATGGACGGCCCACGAGACACCGTCGTCGTAGTCCCCCTCGTTCCAGATGCGGAGCGACCGATCGCCGGCGGCGGCCTGCTCGCCGGAGACCCCCACCTCCCACTCGAACTCGGCGAGGTCTACCTCCGGCCCGATGGCGGCGTCGGTCGCCCAGTCGCCCATCCCGTCCTCGAACCCCTCGCGGAACGCCGGGTCGCCGCCGTCGCCGAGACACCCACAGACGGCGGCCGTCCCCAGTGCGAGGCCGGTACGGATCGCGTCGCGTCGGTTCATACAGACATTTCAAACAGGCTGTATATAATCCCTCGCCGGGAACGGTGACGCGATTTATGTCACTCGTCGGTGAAGCGTCCCGTATGTACGACACGATACTCGTCCCGACCGACGGCAGCGAGCACGCGGTCCGGGCCGCCGAACACGGCGCGTACCTCGCGGACCTGTTCGACGCGACGGTCCACGTCGTCAGCGTCGTCGCCGTCAGCGACGCCGCCGGACCGTTCAGCGCCGGCGGCGTCGACGAGGCGTTCGTCGAGCGCCTGGAATCGGCCGGTCTGGAAGCCATCGAGGCAGTCGAGGATCTCTTGGGAGACGTCGTCACGGAGACGGCGACGGTCCGTGGCTCGCCGGGCGAGGCGATCCTGGACTACGTCGACGACCACGGCGTCGACCTCGTGGCGATGGGGACCCACGGACGGACCGGCGTCCGCCGGTACGTGGCCGGAAGCGTCGCCGAACACGTCGTCAGACACGCAGACGTACCGGTCTTGACGGGACGCGTCACGGACGCGAGCGTCCTGGACGACGGCTACGACGAGGTGTTGCTCCCGACCGACGGGAGCGAGGCGGCCGACGCGGCCGTCGACCACGCCGTCGCCGTCGCGGCGGCCGCCGGGGCGCGCCTCCACGCGGTCAGCGTGATCAATCTGGACGACGTCGTCGCGAGCCCCGACTACACGATGCCGACGGGACTCCTCGACCAGCTCCAGTCGGAGGCCGAGGAGGCGACCGGGGAGATCGTCGATCGGGCGCGCGAGGCCGGAGCCGACGCGGTCGCCGAGGTCAGACAGGGCTACCCGACCCGGGACCTCCTCGAGTACGCCGAGGACAACGAGGTGGATCTGGTCGCGATGGGGACACAGGGAAGGACCGGGCTCCGCCGCGTGCTCCTCGGGAGCACGACGGAGCGGCTGATCCGCCGCTCGGAGGTCCCCGTCCTCGCGGTCAGGGCGAACCGAGAGGACGCCTGAGGACCGCCGTCAGTACTCCCAGAGCCGATGGACGCGGTCCGCGATGTCGGGGTACTCGTCGCGGAGCGTCTCGACGCTCGTCTCGCCGTCGACGTTGACGACGTGGACCTCGCCGCGCCGCCCGCCGTAGACGTCCTGGAAGTCGTAGACGACGCCGACGACGTCGACGCCGGTGGGCACGTCGGGGCTCTCTCGGAGGTGCCGGACCTGTCCGTCTACGTTGCACTCGACCAGTCGGTTGATCGCGCCGGCCCGGTCGAGGTCGTCGGGCAGCGCCTCGACGCCCTCCTCGAGGAGCGGCTTCAGGAGGTCGATACAGTGTTCGATCCCCCGGCGGTCCGAGAGCCCGCCCGTGAGGGCGTCGTAGGTGGCGGTCACTGCCCCACACCCGGTGTGTCCCATCACGACGGCCGTCTCGGTGCCGGTGTGGACGAGCGGGTACAGCACGTCGCCGGAGACGAACACCTCCCCGTCGGCGCGCTGGACGACGCGGTTCCCGATGTTGCCACAGGTGAAGACGTGGCCCGGCTCGTCGTTGTCGAAGGCGTGATCCTGCAGGACCCGCGAGTCCGAACAGCAGACGGTGACGGCGTCGGGTGCCTGCCCGTCCTGGACCTCGTCGAACCGCCCGTCGAACGCGTCGGCGTGGGTCCTGTTTCCCCCCAGTAGATCGATGAGTGTTTCGTTCATGTCTGCTCAGGCGGACGCAACTACCATATTCGTTCTCGATTCGCCACGGTTCGGTCTCGGAACCACGCCGGTCGTGGGACGACGGGGCTTCCCGTCGGAGCCGTCGGACTACGCCGCACTGGCGAACCGGTAGGTGTCGTAGCCGGCCACGGCGGCCACGATCACGCTCACGGCGACACCGGCGAGCCCGACGACCAGTCCCAACTGCCAGTAGGCCAACACCCCACCGCCGAGGAGCGCGCCGGCGATCAGGAACGACGCGACGAGGCGGGCGATCCGGACGGCGTCCATACCAGGAGTGACACGACCCGTCAGCAAAGTTCTTCGGGGCCGGCCCGGCGGTGGCCCGTTCGTGAGTCGTGGCCGTCGGTGTCGCGGCCGTTCCGCACCACCGCCGACCGGGGCCCGCCGCGAGCGTCACCTACGCGAGCGGTTCGACGAGGTCCTCCAGGGCCGCCCGCGGATCGTCGGCCTTCGCCACGCCGCTGGCGAGCAGGACGCCGCTCGCGCCGAGATCGCTGGCGGCCACGATGTCGTCGCCGGTCGAGATGCCGGCCCCACAGAGCACGTCCACGTCGCCGCTGACGCGGGCGGCGGCGTCGACGGCCCCCGTCACCACGTCGGGGTCGGCCTGGCTGACCGGCGTGCCGGTCCCGATGAGTTCCGGCGGTTCGACGGCCACCGCGTCCGGGCCCAGCGCCGCTGCGGCCCCGATCTGGTCGGGGTTGTTCGCACAGACGATCGTCTCCAGGTCGGCACGGTCGGCGGCGTCTAGTGACGCGTCGATGTCGGCCAGTTTCAGGCGGTTCTCGGAGTGGTTGAGCAGCGTCCCCTCCGCCCCGGCGTCGGCGGCGGCCTCGGCGAGCGTGCTGCCGGTGTGGCTGCCGTGCTTGACGGGGCTGACGTGCTGGGCCCACGTCTCGACGCCGGTCTCGGCGACGGCCGAGAGGTGTGCTGCCTGCGGTGCGACGGCGACGCGGACGTCCGCGTCGTCTGCCACGTCCGCGGCGGCGGTCGCGACTTCGACGGGATCACACGGGTACGCCTTGAGGTTGACCAGAACGAACATACACGTCACGGCGGCGGGCACGGTCAAATAGGTTGCGCGCCAACAGTTGACAGTCCCGGAGAGAGTGACTGTTAAGACGGTGGGTGGGATACGGACGATAGACCGACCCGTGACACCAGGCGCGGACCAAGCCACCGTACTCGTCGTCGAGGACGAACAGCACCTCGCGGACCTCTACGCGGACTACCTCGCGGACGACTACGAGGTCCGGACCGCCTACGGCGGCGCGGACGGCGTCGAGTCCCTCGCCGAGGACGTGGACGTGGTGCTGTTGGACCGTCGGATGCCGGTCGTCTCCGGCAACGAGGTGCTGGCCGAGATCGAGGACCGCGGCCTCTCCTGCCGAGTCGCGATGGTGACCGCGGTCGATCCCGACTTCGACATCCTCGACATGGGCGTCGACGACTACCTCGTCAAGCCGGTCACCCGAGCGGAGCTGCTCGACGTCGTCGACCGGCTCCGGCAGATCACGACGTACAACGAACAGCTCCAGCGGCTCACCACCCGGAAGCTGAAGCGCAACGTCCTCCAGGTCGAGAAGCCCCGGTCGGAACTCCAGGACAGCGAGCGCTACCGGGAACTCCAGCGCGAGATCGAGGAGATCGAGCAACGTGTCGACGCCCTCGCCGCCGAACTCGACGTCGACGAACGGGACCTCCGGCTCTAGTCTTTCCGCTCGACGACGTCGCCCAGCGTGTACTCGCCGCTGGAACTGCCGCCGGACCACTCGGTCTCGTCCGTGCTGCCGCCCGCGCTCAGGTCGATACCGAGCGCGCGTTCGAGCTTCTCGCGCACGTCGTCGCTGGGCAGCGAGTTCCCGCGTTCGAGCTTTCGGATGAGGCTGGCCTTCTCGTTGAGCTGGTTCGCCAGGTCCTCCTGGCTCAGCCCCTTCGACTCGCGGGCCTGCCGGATCCGGTCGTCGTAGTCCTGTGCGATCTCGTCCATCTCGTCGAACATGTCCCGGCGGCGACCCGACCCCCCGGACGACGAGGACGAGGACGACGAGGAGGACGACCCGCTCGAACCGCTGGAGGTCGAGTACTTCGTCGACGTCGAAGAGGACTCCTCGGTCTTGACTTCGGTCCCGAAGTCGGTGCAGTCGTCGCAGACGTCGAGTTCCGCGCCCTCGACCTTCACGCGGTTGGGCGAGGAGACGTCCTTCCCGCACATTTCGCACTGAACCATACGCGGCGATTGGAGAGGCCGCGGTATAAATGGTGCGCTGGTGGTCACAGCGCCCGCATCGAGTGGTAGAACCGCTGTGCGGCGGTGAGGTGGCCGACGGCGGCGAAGACGACCAGCAGCCAGCCGACAGGCGACAGACTCAGCAGGGTCGGACGGACGAACGCCGCGACGCCGGTGGTCAGCCCGACCAGTGCGAGACGGTCGGCCCGGCCCAGCAGGCCGCCGTAGACCCGGTCGAGACCGACCGCCTGGGCCTGGGTCCCCAGGTAGGAGGTCATCAGGACGCCGGTGACCGCGGCGATGCCGAGCGCGAACTGGCCGACGCCCGCCGCCAGGCCGACGATGATGGCGATGTCGGCGTAGCGGTCCAGCACGTGGTCGAGCAGGTCGCCGGCCTCGGAGGCCACGTCGAGTTCGCGGGCGAGCGCCCCGTCGACGACGTCGAGCCAGCCGTTCAGGAAGACGAGCACGGCACCGAGCAGGTACAACAGCGGGTCCCGCGCGGCGACGGCGTAGACGCCGCCGGCGGCCACGGCCAGCAGGAAGGCCAGCACGCTGACGCCGTTGGGCGAGAGGCCGACGGCCTTGGCCGCGGCGACGAACGGCTCCAGCGCCCGGTCGGCCAGCGAGCGGTAGCGGTCCAGCGTCATAGCCAGTCGATGTAGTCGACGGTCCCGGCCGACGGGTCCCGCTCGCCGGCGACGACGGCGTCGATCGCCGCCGCGACCTCGTCGGGGGAGCGGTCGGTCGTGTCGACCTCGTAGACGCTGTCCGTCCCGTGTCGGTCGACGGCCTCCGAGAGGACCACGTCCAGCGCCTCGGACTCCGCATTTTCGTAGGCCTTCGCGTCCTCGTCGCCCCGCTCGCGCAGTCGCTCGACGACGGCGTCGGGGTGGGCTCGCAGGACCGCCACGCGGTCGGCGTCGAAGTGGTGTGCGAGGTGGGACTCGAAGACCACGTCGTCGCGGCCGTCGAGCCACTCCGCCACGGCGTCGAGGTCGGCGACGACGCTCCCGCGCTCCTCGTCGACGCCGGTCGACAGGTCCTCGGCCGCGATCACGTCGTTCAGGTGGAGCACGTCGAGGTCGCCCTCCAGCAGGTCGGTCGCCGTCGTCTTGCCCGTCCCCGGTGTGCCCGTGACGGCGACCCTCACGCTTCGGCCACCTCCAGGACGTCGTTCAGGACCGAGATCGCGTGGCGGGTGTCCTCGCGGGTCCCGCAGGTGATCCGGATACACTCCGGGAGACCGAACGAGGAGCAGTCGCGGACGATGACGCCGCGCTCCCGTGCCGCGTTCGCGACGGCCGCGGCGTCGCCGACCTCGGCCAGCACGAAGTTGCCGGCGCTCTCCCAGGTCGGCGCGGCGAGTTCGTCGGCGATGTAGTCGCGCGCCCACGCGGCCGTCTCGACGGACTTCTCGACGTGCTCGTCGTCGTCCAGGGCGGCCAGTCCGGCCCGGCAGGCCAGTTCGCTCGCCGAGAAGGGCGTGTTCACGCGGGCGTAGGCGTCGGCCCACGCCTCGGGGACCAGCGCGTACCCCAGGCGGACGCCGGCCAGGCCGTATGCCTTCGAGAACGTCCGGAGGAGCGCCACGTCGTCGCGCTCGGAGAGCAGCGGGCGCTTGCTGGGCGTGTCCGTGAACTCCTCGTAGGCCTCGTCGACCAGGACGAGCGTCTCCTCGTCGGTCTCCGCGGCGATCTCGCGGACCGCGTCGGTCGAGAACTCCTTGCCGGTGGGGTTGTTCGGACTGGTGAGGTAGACGATCCGCTCGCCGTCGTAGTCCGCCAGCACGGTGTCGGCGGTCTGGGCGAAATCGTCGGCCTTCGAGAGCGTGAACTCCGCGACCTCGCCGTGGTGGTAGCGCGCGCTCATCGCGTAGTAGGCGAACCCCGGCGTGGGGACGAGCACCCGGTCGCCCGGTTCGAGCATCGCCCGCGCCAGGCAGTCGAGCGCGCCGTCGCCGCCGTTGCCGAGCCACACCTGCTCGGACGACACGTCCCACTCCTCGGCGAGCCGGTCCGCGAGATCGGCGTGGGAGGCCTTGGGGTAGGAGTGCATCCGCTCGGCCGACGCCCGGATCGCGTCGACCGCCGCCGGACTGGGACCGTACATGTTCTCGTTCGACGCCAGTTTCACCATCTCGTCGGGGTCCAGCCCGACCTCTCGGGCGACCTCCTCGATACCTCGTCCCGCTCGATAGACCGTGTGCGCGGAGAGGTCCCGTGGGTTCATAGGCGTGCCAAGCGGGGCGGGCGGCTTAAGCGTGCTCACCTCCGGACAGCCGTCGTGTGCTGGTCCCACACACCGAAAGGGATAACAGCCGACGACGCGACCAGCCGGCGTATGCCGCTTCTCATCGACGTCCGGAAGCTCTCCCTCATCACGGAGCTCATCGAGGAGGGGGCCGAAGCGGTGGCGGGGTCGCTGACGACGCTGGCGGGCGTCGAGGCCACCGTCGACATCAAGAGCCTCTCGTTCGTCCAGCCCGGCGACATCCCGACCGAGATGGGCGGCGGGGAGGTCTACAGCGCCCGCGTCCGCCTCACCGAGCCGCCGTACGGCGTCTTCCTGATGACATTCTCGCCCGCGACCGCCGCCGAGATCGCGGCGCTGATGACGGGGTCCGCCGTCGACGGCGAGTTCACGCAGCTACAGGAGTCGGCCGTCCAGGAGATGTGTAACATCCTCACCTCGGGGTTCATCGACGGTATCGCCGACACGCTGGAGACGACGATCGACATGGCGACGCCCACCGTCGAGCAGGCGGCGGCGACGGACGTCGCCGACGACGCCCTCTCGCACGTCCGGCGGGACTCCCTGACCATCGTCCTCGACTCGCTGGTCGACGTGGAAGACACCGACGCGGCGTTCTCCCTGCGCATCTTCCTCGTTCCGGACCCCGGTTCGTTCGTCCACCTCATCGACCAGCTGGACCGCGACGTCGAGACGGGCGAGCCGACGCGGGACCGAGCGGGCGAGGTCCGGGAACTCGATATGTCCGGCGAGGTCGAGACCTTCGAGGACGCGTTCGGGGACGGGTAGGCGACGCGCCTGCCGACTCCGCGACGTTCAAGACGCTGCCGGCTAAGGCCCGACCATGAGCGCAGTCGACGCCGCGATCTACGGGATCCACCTCCTGTTCGCCGGCCTCTGGTCGGGCAGTGTGATGTTCGTCGCCTACGCCGTCCTCCCGACGGCGATGGACGGGGACGCCAACGCCGCCCCGCTGTCGACGGTGACGGGGAAGCTCACCACCGTCTCGCGGGCCAGCGCCCTCCTCCTGTTGCTGACCGGCGGCCACCTCGCGGCGACGAAGTACACGGCCGGGTCGCTGTTCGGGACGACGCGGGGCTACCTCGTCGTCGCGATGGTCGTCCTCTGGTTCCTGCTCGCGGGGCTGGTCGAGGTCGGAGCCTCGAAGCTCTCCGACGGCTTCGCCCAGCAGAAGGTCCGCGAACCCGCGCGTGAGGCTCGCCCGTTCCTGCTCGGTGCGGCCGTCGTCGCCGGCCTGTTGCTGCTCGACGCCGGCGCGATTCTGGGACTCTTCTACACGGCTTGAACGGCGGGAACACGGGCAACTGTTAGAGATAGCGAACTTCGGTTACAGGATGTGATACTCGGGGGAGAACCGTTTTTAGGAGTTACTGCGCTTCTCGTGTATGGGCCAAGCAACGACCAGTCGGACCGGGTCTGGTCTTGTCGAGATTCTGAACAGCAAGCTCCGGGAGTTCGTCCGGTACATCCCCGCGGGCGATACGATCCCCGAGGAGACGTGGCGGAGCCGTCACCGGATCATCATCGGGAGCGTCCTGGCTCACGTCCCGTTCCTGCTCGTGCTTGGCCTCTACGACGGGACGGAGACGCTGGTGACGGGCGCGACGATCCCCGAGACGCCGCTGTGGCTGATCGGGCTCGAACTGGGGGTCCTGCTGGCGTTCTCGGCCGCGGCGAGCGTCCCACAGCTCTCGCGTCGTGTGCGGACGGCGCTGGCCTCGACCGGCCTGCTGGCCTCCTCCGTCGTCCTGGTCCAGTTCTCGGGCGGGTACATCGAGGCCCACTTCCACTTCTTCGTCGCGATGGCGGTCGTCGCCGTCTACGAGGACTGGGCTCCGTTCGCCCTGGGGATCGGCTACGTCGTGTTCACCCACGGCGTCTTCGGGATGATAAACCCCGAGCGGGTGTACAACCACGCGGCGGCGATCAACAACCCCTGGGTCTGGGGGCTCATCCACGGCCTGTTCGTCACCGGCCTCGCGTCGGCGCTGATGGCACACTGGTACTCGACCGAGCGCTCCCGCGAGGAGGTCCGGCAGCGGCTCGAACAGGTCCAGTCACAGACGGAGGAGATCGAGAACCTCGAGGCGCGCCGCGAGGAGATCGAACGGGAGAAGGCCGAGGCCCAGCAGCTCAAGGCCGAGGCCGAAGCCGAGAAGGCGGAGGTCGAAGAGCTGGTCGCGCACCTGGAGGAGAAGGCGGACGACTACAGCGCGGCGATGGCCCGCGCCGCGGACGGGGACTTCACGGTCAGGCTCGACCCCGACAGCGAGAGCGAAGCGATGACACAGATCGCCGAGTCGTGCAACGAGATGCTGGACGAGACCGCCGAGGCGATGGGGGCGATCGACGACTTCGCCGAGACCGTCGCCACGGCGAGCGAGGAGGCCAACGCGGGGACTGCGGAGGCCAAACAGGCCAGCACCGAGGTCAGCGAGGCCATCCAGGAGATCGCCGCCGGCGCGGACGAACAGCGGGAGATGCTCGAACGGGTCTCCGGTGAGATGACGGACCTGTCGGCGACGGTCGAGGAGGTGGCAGCCTCCGCCGAGACCGTCGCTCAGCGGTCCCACGAGACGACCGAGATCGCCGCCGACGGCGAGGCGACCGCCGAGGCGGCCATCGAGGACGCCCGCGACGTCCAGCAGGCCATCGACGCCACCGTCGACCACGTCGAGGCCCTCGACGACCAGATGGCGGAGATCGGCGAGATCGTCGGCCTCATCGGCGAGATCGCCGAGCAGACGAATATGCTGGCGCTGAACGCCAACATCGAGGCGGCCCGGGCGGGCGACGGCGGTGGCGGCGAGGGGTTCGCCGTCGTCGCCGACGAGGTCAAGCAACTGGCCGAGGAGACCCGCGACTCCGCCTCTGAGATCGAGGAGCTGATCGCCGAGACCCAAGCGCAGACGGAGGCGACCGTCGCCGAGGTCCGCGACGCCGAGGGGTACATCGAGGAGAGCGTCGACGGCGTCGAGGAGGTCGTGTCGGCCTTCGGCGAGGTCAGGACGAACGCCGAGGAGACCGACGCCGGCATCCAGGAGATCCGCGACGCGACGGACGACCAGGCCGCCAGCACGGAGGAGACGGTGTCGATGATCGAGGAGGCGGCCGACATCAGTCGCTCCACCGCCGAGGAGACCGAACGCGCGTCCGCCGCCGCCGAGGAGCAGGCGGCCTCGGTCTCGCAGATCAGCCGCAACGCGGAGCAACTGGACGAACAGGTCGGCCGCCTCGAAGCGATGATCGAGAAGTTCGACACCGGCGCGGCGGGCGGTGCCGGCACGGCGGGGGCCGACCGGCAGCACCTCGCGGACGGCGGGCGGTCCGAGTGACCCTCAGAGGCGCTCGTCGACGTGGTCGGCGCACTTCAACGCCAGTGCGGCGATCGTCAGGGTCGGGTTCAGCGACCCCGCAGTGACGAACACCGACGAGGAGGCGATCGAGAGGTTCCCCACGTCGTGGGTCCGCAGCTCTGGATCGACGACGCTCTCGTCGGGGTCGGTCCCCATCCGCGTCGTCCCCATGTGGTGGTAGGCGGGGCCAGTGTTCTCGGGGCCGACGGTCCAGTCGACGTCCGCGCCCAGTTCCGCCAGCACGGCGTGTTGGATCTCGTTGGCGCGGGACATCGTACGACCGAGGCGTTCGCCCCACGACCACTTGATGTCGGGTACGGGGTTGCCGTGGTCGTCGGTCGTCGAGGTGTCCAGCGTCACTCGGTTCTCCTTTCGCGGCGGCTGGCCGACCAGACCGCCCATCGCGATCCGGTTACCGTAGGCCTCGCGCAGGTCGCCGAGCAGGTCGTCGCCCCACCGCTCGGCGGACAGCGCCAGTTCGACGGGCGAGGGGCCGGCGTAGTTCAGGAACTCCAGCTTGATCGGGGAGAGCGCGGCGTCGCTGGCCGGCACGACCGTCTCGCCGTCGTCGACCCGCTCGACGGCCTGTCCGGGGTCGTCGTAGAACTGGTGGCACTCGCTGGTGATGAAGCCGACGTGGTTCTGCCGCGTGCGCCGGCCGAGGCTCCCGCCTGCGCCGGCGAACAGGTGGTCCATGAAGTAGTGTCCCACCAGCCCAGAAGAGTTCGCGAGCCCGTCGGGGTGGGCCTCTGAGCGCGACAGCAGGAGGAGCCGCGGGATCTCGACGCCGCCGGCGGCGAGGACGAACTCCCGAGCGGTCTGTCGGTGTTCCTCGCCGTCGGGGGTCGCGTACACGGCCGCGGTCGCCCGCCCCTGGCCGTCGGTCTCGACCCGCTGGACCGGGACCCGGTCGATCACGCGAGCGCCCGCCGCCTCGGCGTCCTCGATCGTCGCGCTGGCGTCGTACTTCGCGCCCGACGGGCAGACCGGCTGACAGGTGCCGTAGCCGACACAGGCGCTGCGGTCGTCGTACCCCTCCGAGTTGCGGGCGTTGGGGACCGAGTGCATCGTGATGCCGAGTTCCTCACAGGCGTCGGCGAACAGCGAGTCGCTGTAGGACGGCGGGAACCCAGGCATCGGGAACGGCTCCTCGCGCGCCGGGGCGAAGGGGTTGTCGTCGTCGCCGGCCACTCCGAGGGCGCGCTCGGCCTCGGCGTAGTACGGCCGGAGGTCGTCGTAGCCGATGGGCCAGGCCGGATCGTCGTTGTCGTGGCCCCCGTCGAAGTCCGACGGGTGGTACCGCATCACCATCCCCTGCCAGTGCAGCGTCGTCCCCCCGACGCCTTTCACGCGGGCGACGTTCAGCGGATAGTACCGGTCGCCGCTGGCGCTGTAGGCGTCGCGCGGCCCGCCCATCCCCCAGACCGAGCCCTCGTGGGCCGGCCGGATGGACTCCTCCATCCGCCGCTGCCGGCTCTCGAAGTCGAACCGCGGCCCCGCCTCCAGAACCACGACGTCGCGGCCGTCGCCGGCGAGGCGACTGGCGACGAGCGCCCCCGCCGGCCCCGCGCCGACGACGCAGACGTCGGCCCGCTCGCTCGGCGTTCGGTCCATCTCGCCGGTGTTTTGGCAAGCCTAAACTTATGGGTTGTCATCCGTCGCGAGACGGTCCCGCCGGTGGTCGGCGAGAACGGAGAGGCGGAAAGGAACGAACGGCCGATCTCAGGGGATCTTGACGGAGTGTTTCAGCGTGCCGACGCCCTCGACCTCGATCTCGACCTCGTCGCCGTCCTCGAGCGGGCCGACGCCCTCCGGCGTCCCGGTGGCGATGACGTCGCCCGGTTCGAGAGTCATGTACTCGGTGATCTCCGCGATGAGCTCCTCGACGGAGAAGATGAGGTGCTCGATGGACGAGGACTGCCTGACCTCGCCGTTGACGCGGGACTCGATGTGGGCGTCGTCCGGGACGTGTTCCGGCGTCGCGACCAGCGGCCCGATGGGACAGGCGTTGTCGAAGGCCTTGCCCCGGACCCAGTTCTGCTCGACGTTCTGGTCGTCGCGGTTGGAGATGTCGTTGACGCAGGTGTAGCCGGCGACGACGTCCATCGCCCCGGACTCGCTGACGTTGCGGCACTGCTCGCCGATGACGACGCCCAGTTCCGCCTCGAAGTCGATGCGCTCCTTGCCCGCGGGCAGGGTGAGCCGCTTGCCGTGGGAGGCGACGGCGTTCGGTGCCTTCAGGAACAGCATCGGCCGGTCCGGGAGCTCCTCGTCCATCTCCTCGGCGTGTTCGGCGTAGTTCCGCCCGATGCAGACGATCTTGGTCGGCTCACACGGCGGGAGGATGTCCACCTCGTCCGGGTCGTACGTCTCGTCGCCGAACGCGATGCGGCCGTACGGGCCGGCGGCGGCAGTGACGACCGGTTCGCCGTCCTCGACGGTCCAGCGGCCGCCACGGACGTTCCCGGCGGTGTCCCGGAATCGAACGCGCTTCATACCCCGGACGACTCGGGGACGACGGATAAGCGTTTAGGACGGGCCGAGACGTTCTCCTCTCCGGGATACGACGGAGAGCTATCGACGCTTCGTCGTCCGTTGAACTCGGGGCGGACGCGGCTGACCGAACGGCTTTTGAGCGGTGCCGGGCTACGCTCGGCGCATGAACGTCCTCGTCGTCGGTGCCGGGTCGATGGGACAGTGGTTCGCGCGGACGGTACGGGACCACGCCGAGGTGTCGGTCGCGTTCGCCGACACCGACGCCGAGGCCGCTACCGCCGCCGCCGAGGCGGTGGGGGGCCGGGCCGTCTCGACGGCGACCGAAGAGCGGTTCGACGCCGTCTGCGTCGCCGTCCCGATGCCGGTCGCCGAGGCGGCCATCGAGTCGTACGCCGACCGCGCGACGGCGCTCCTCGACGTGACCGGAGTGATGACCGAACCGCTCGCGGCGATGCGGGAGCACGCCCCCGACAGCCAGCGTGCGAGCCTCCACCCGCTCTTCGCCCCAGACAACGCCCCGGGGAACGTCGCGGTCGTGACCGACGCCGACGGGCAGGTGGTCGAGACCCTGCTTGGCGCGCTGGCGGCGGCCGGCAACCGGACCTTCGAGACGACCGCCCAGGAACACGACGCGGCGATGGAGACGGTCCAGGCGGCCGCCCACGCCGCGGTCCTGGCCTACGGCCTCGCGGCCGCCGACGTGTCCGAGCGGTTCCACACGCCGGTCTCCGGGGCACTGGCAGATCTCGTCGAGCAGGTCCGGGGCGGCGACGCCCGCGTGTACGCCGACATCCAGGCGACCTTCGACGGGGCCGACCGGGTCGCCGACGCCGCCGCCCGCATCGCCGACGCCGACCGCGCGGAGTTCACCGACCTCTACGACTCGCTATGAACGACGAGACACGACAGGGCGTCCGAGAGAACGCCCAGTACCTCCAGCACGTCCGCCCGATCGACCCCGAGGAGATCCACGAGTACGTCGCGGGCGACCCCCATCCGGCGGTCGTCCGGCAGGTCCTCCGCGAGGAGGCGCTGGACCTGGGCCTCGTCGAGCGGGACGACGGGACGTTCGTCCCCGCGCCGGAGTCCCCCGTCTCGACCCCCTTCCACGGCGTCGAGCGGTTCCCCGAGGAACACGAGGAGCGCGTCGAGGACCTGCTGGTCGACGCCTACGGCCACCAGTGGGCGCGGGGCGACAGCGGCGACCGCCTCCGCGAGCGGGTCCGGGACGTGAAGGAGCGCTACCTCCAGCGCGAGGACGTGACCTACGACGAGCTGACCGCCCACGGCTACGCCGTCTACCACCTGCCGGACTACTACGCCGCCGCCCAGTACGTCCTCGCGGACCTCGCGGCCGCCGGCCTGCTCCCCTCGCGCCTCCGCGTCTTGGACGTCGGTGCGGGCGTCGGCGGGCCGGCGCTTGGCCTGTTCGACCTCGTGCCCGACGACGCGCTGGTGGACTACCACGCCGTCGAGCCCAGCGCCGCCGCCGACGTGCTCGAACGCCTCGTCGATGACGCCGGGCCGAACGTCCACCCGACCGTCCACCGCGAGCGGATCGAGGCGTTCGACCTCGACGCGGCGGTCGCCGACGACGGTCAGTTCGACCTGATCCTGTTCGGGAGCGTCCTGAACGAACTCGCGGACCCCGAAGCGGTCCTCGAACGGGCGCTCGGCGCGCTGGCCGACGACGGCAGCGTCGTCGCGCTCGAACCGGCCGACCGAAACACGGCGACGGGGCTGCGCGAGATCGAGCGGGCCGTCGCCGACGGCGGCCCCGCGACGGTGTACGCGCCGACGGTGCGGCTCTGGCCCCACCGTGCCCCCGAGAGCGAGTCGTGGTCGTTCGACCGCAAGCCCGATCTGGCGGTGCCGGAGACCCAGCGCCGACTCGACGACGCCGGCGGCGGCACCGGCGAGTTCGTCAACGTCGACGTCCAGTACGCATACACCGTCCTCCGGACCGACGGGCGGCGAGCGATCGACATCACGCCCGACCGGGGGAACCACGCGCCGCTGGGCGACGCCGAGTCGTTCGTCACCGACCGGGTGAACCTCCTCGCCGTGAAACTCAGCCACGACCTCTCGGAGGGGGACGCGAACCCGCTCTACCTGCTCGGCGACGGGAGCCAGTCGACGGACGTCTTCGCCGTCGTCACCGAGTCGTCGCTGCTGAACGAGGACCTGCGCGAGGCCGACTACGGCGACCTGCTGTCGCTGCGGAACGCGCTGGTCCTCTGGAACGACGACGAGGCGGCCTACAACGTCGTCGTCGACGGGGAGACCACGGTCGACCGCGCGCGGTGAGGACGCGGGTGTGAGGGCGTGGGCGCTGTCGCCGTAACGCGTAGGCTTTTGTCGCCGTCGTCCCGACACGGCGTATGGACGAGCCGACCATCCTGCTGACGAACGACGACGGGATCGACAGCGCCGGCCTCCGGGCTGTGTACGACGGGCTGGCCGAGGTCGGCGACGTCGTCGCCGTCGCGCCCGCCGAGGACCAGAGCGCCGTCGGCCGCGCCATCTCGGGCGAGGTCGAGGTCCGCGATCACGAACTCGGCTACGTCGTCGAGGGGACGCCGACGGACTGCGTCGTCGCGGGGCTGGAGGCGCTGGTGACCGACGCGGACCTCGTCGTCGCGGGCTGTAACCGCGGCGCGAACCTCGGGACCTACGTCCTGGGCCGCTCGGGCACCGTCAGCGCCGCCGTCGAGGCGACGTTCTTCGACGTGCCGGCGATCGCCGTCTCGATGTACATCCCCGTCCGCGAGGACGCCGCGTTCTCGGAGATCGAGGCCAACGGCGAGAGCTACGACGAGGCGGTGCGGGCGACCCGGTACCTCGCGGACCACGCGCTGGGGGCCGGCGTCTTCGAGCAGTGTGACTACCTGAACGTCAACGCCCCGGTCGCGGAGTGGGGCGAGGCTCCGCTGGCGATCACCCGCCCCTCGGAGGTCTACGAGATGGACGCCGTCCGGGACGGCGAGGCGGTGACGCTGCACGACCGCATCTGGGAACACATGGCCGACGGGACCATCCCGGACCCGGCGGGGACCGACCGGCGTGCCGTCGTCGACGGGAAGGTCAGCGTCTCGCCGCTGACCGCTCCGCACACGACGGAACACCACGAAGCCCTCGACGCGCTCGCCGAGACCTACCCCGTCGAGGAGTAGGTTTGATGCTCCCCGGCGGCCGACGGTACGGTAATGGCGACGGCCACCGACGAACGGCGCGGGACTGTCAGGCTCCTCCTCGGCGGGCTGGTCGCCGCCCTCCTGCTCGCCGTCCTCGCGCTGTCGCTCGACGTCGAGGTGACGCTGGCGACGCTCCGAGCCGCAGAACCCGGGGCGGTCGCGCTCGCCGTCGGCCTGGGGCTGTTCGCACAGGGCTGTTGGAGCCTGACGATGGTGACCATCGTCGGCGGCGTCGACCGGACCGCGCCCCGTGGCCGCGTCTCGCTGTGTTACTTCGCTGGGACGTTCGGCAAGCAGGTCCTCCCGCTGGGGGCCGCCGGCGGCTCGGCGATCATCGCCTACGTCCTGGCCGACGATCTCGACCGCCGGTTCACCGACGTCTTCGGGGCCGTGACCGCCAGCGAACTGCTCGTGTTCGCGGGCTCGCTCGGCGTGGCGGCGCTGGGGATGGCGTCGCTGGTCGTCGACCCGCTGCCGGGACTGGACGGGGCTGCCGTCCTCGGCGTCCTGGCGCTCGTCGTCGCGGCGCTGGTGGCCGGCGGCGCGGCGCTGGCGTACCGCCGGACCGCCCTGCGTCGGGTCGTCGAACTGGCCGCTGGCCTCGTCCGGGCGACGGTCGGCCGCGTCTCGGTGCGGGTCGCCCGGTCGCTGCGCCCGGACCGAGTCTCGGCCGCCGTCGAGACGTTCTTCGACGGGTTCGGGGCGGCGACGGGTGACACCCGACGGCTCGCGGTCGCCGCGGCGCTCTCGGTGGTCGGCTGGGTCGCCTTCTCGCTGTCGCTGGTCGCCTCGCTGGGTGCCGTCGACGTCCCGCTCGCGACGGGACTCGCGCTGTTTCTCGTCCCGGCCGCGGGGGTCGCGACGCTGGTCCCGACGCCCGGCGGACTGGGCACGACGGAGCTGGGCCTCACCGCCGTCGTGACCCTCGCCAGCGCGGCGTCGCCGGAACTCGCGGCCGCCGGCGTCGTCGTCTACCGGCTGGCGACCTACTGGCTGATCGTCGCCGTCGGCGGGGCCGCGTCGCTGTACCTCTCGACGACGGTCTGGCACGCGCTGGATTGACTCCTCGGGGCCGAGCGGAATAGCGACCGTTTTTGAGTGTCCCCGACCGAGCGGCGCGTATGGCAGACCGCCGGTCCGCACTGCTGTTCGTTCTCCTGGCCGCGCTGTGGGGGACCTCTTTCGCCGCCATCAAGGCGGGGCTTGACGCCTTCCCGCCGGTGCTGTTCGCGGCAATCCGGTACGACCTCGCTGGCGTCCTGATGGTCACGTACGCGGCGGCGACCAGCGACTACTGGGTCCCCCGGGACCGCGCCGACTGGCTCACCGTCGCCGTCGAGACGACGCTGATCATCGCGCTGTACAACGCCTTCCTGTTCGTCGGCGAGCAGGGCGTCTCCGGCGGGGTCGCGGCCATCCTCGTCGGGATGAGCCCGGTCCTCTCGACGGTGTTCTCCAGGGTGTTCCTGCCCGACGAGCGACTGACCGTCGTGGGCACCGTCGGCCTCCTGCTTGGCTTCGCCGGCGTCGGTCTCGTCGCCCGGCCGGACCTGACGAGTCTCGCCGAGTCGGCCGCCGCACCGGCGCTGGTGCTGCTCGCGGCCGCCTCGGTGGCGCTTGGGAGCGTCCTCGTCCAGCGGTTCGACGCCGGGATCTCCTCCGAGGGGATGGTCGCCTGGGCGACCGCGCTCGGGGCGGTCCTGCTGCACGGCATCAGCCTCGCGCTCCCCGGCGAGTCACTCGCCGACGTGACCGTCACCCTCGAGGGGATCGTCGCCGTCGTCTACCTCGCGGTGTTCGCGAGCGCCGTCGGGTACGTCGTCTACTTCGACCTGCTGGCCCGACTGGGTGCCATCGAGATCAACCTCGTCTCCTACGCGGCCCCGGTGTTCGCGGCGGCCGCGGGCTGGCTCGTCCGGGACGAGACGCTCGCACCGCTCGACGTCGCCGGCTTTCTCGTCATCTTCGTCGGGTTCGCCCTCCTCAAGCGCCGTGCGCTGGCGGCGGAACTCTCGCCGCTCGTCGGTCGCGTCGAGGGGTTGCTCTCCGGTCGCTGACGGCGAGCGGCGTCCGGTGCGCGGAACGCGGACGGGGGCACGCGAACCTTCTTTGCGGGCTCGCGCCGAGAGGGCGTATGAACGTCTCCGTCAGCGAGGCGCGGCTTCGCACGGACATCGAGCGGACGGCCGAGTTCGGCGCGGTCGACGCCGAGGAGGGCCGCGGTCGGACCGTCCTGACAGGGACGGAGCCGAACCGCGCGGCCCGCGAGTACCTCGTCGAGCGGCTCGACGACGCCGGGCTGGACGTGCGGGTCGACGCCGTCGGGAACGTCGTCGGCCGGTGGACGCCGCCCAGCGCCGACCCGGACGCCGCCCCGGTCGCCTCGGGGAGTCACCTCGACTCGGTACCCGAGGGCGGCATCTTCGACGGCCCGCTGGGGGTCTACGGCGCGCTCGAAGCGGTCCGGGCGATGCAGGACGGCGGCGTCGAGCCGGCGCGCCCGATCGAGGTGGTCTCGTTCACCGAGGAGGAGGGCCAGCGGTTCGCCTCGGGGGTGCTGGGATCGTCAGTCGCCGCGGGCGTCCGGCCGGTCGCGGACGCGCTGGCGCTCGAAGCCGACGACGGAACGACCCTCGGCGCAGCCCTCGACGAGATCGGTTTCCGCGGCGACGGTCGCCTCGACGCCGCCGACTGGGACGCCTGGCTGGAGCTCCATATCGAGCAGTCGACCCGCCTGACCGACGCCGGCGCGGCCGTCGGCGTCGTGACGGACGTGACCGGCATCACTCACTGCGAGGTCGAGATCGTCGGCGAGGCGAACCACGCCGGGTCGACGCCGATGGACGCACGGACCGACGCCCTCGCCGCCGCGAGCGAGTTCGTCCTCGCCGTCGAGCGGGCGGCAAAGCGGCTGGCCGACGAGCACGAGACGCCCGTCGGCACCGTCGGCAGCCTCGGCGTCTCGCCGAACGCGACCAACGTCGTGCCGGGATCGGCGACGCTGGGGCTGGACGTCCGGGACGTGACACAGGACCGGATCGAGGAACTGGTCGGGCACGCCCGCGAGACGCTCGACCGACTCGAATCGGAGCGTGGCGTGTCCACCCACATCGAGCGGCCGTTCGACGTGGCTCCGATGCCGACGAGCGACCGGGTCCGCCGGGCCGCCAGCGACGCGGCGGACCGAGTGGGGGTGACGGCGATCGACTGCCACTCCGGCGCGTTCCACGACACCACCCACGTCGCCCGGGAGACAGACGCCGGAATGCTGTTCGCCCCCTCCGAGGGCGGCGTCTCGCACACCCCCCGAGAGTGGACCGACTGGGCGGACTGCGCGGCGGCGACGGAGGTGCTGGCGGCGAGCCTGGCCGACCTCGCCACCTAGTCCGGCGACTGCCCGTCGACGACGGCCGCCTCGACGCGCGCGGCGTACGTCTCGACGGTCTCGTCGTCGAGCGTCTCGTCGCTCTCCTCGCGGAGCAGGTCCCGGAGCCGGTAGTCGTACTGGCCGCGGCCGACGTGCTCGACGAGGCCGCGCAGCCGGAGCGTCCGGTTGCGGGCGTACGCCGCCGTCCGGTCGCCGGACCCGCCCGCCGAGAAGTGGGCGTTCAGCGGCGTCCCCGGTCCCTGCTCGCGGTAGTAGTGGAGCATCCGCCGGGTCTTGTCGTCCATCGCCGCCACGTCGGCGACGATCTCCCTGACGACGGGTGGCTGTTCCGGCGGGCCGTCGTCGGCCGTCCCGGCGGTCCCCTCGTCGGCGTCGCCCTCGGCGGTCGTCCCGTTGTCGTCGCCCGTCTCACCGTCGACGGCTGCGACGGCTGCCGCCAGCGCGTCGTCGGCGCTCGCGTCGTCCGGGGTCTCACCGCTCGCCGACGGCCCCGAGCCGGCGCTCGCAGTCGCGGCACCGCCGTCGGTGGTCGCGTCGTCCGGGCTGCCCCCGTTCATCGCTGCGCCGGCCGACTCGAACGCGCTGAAGGCGTCGCCGAACCCGCCGCCGGAGGTGGCGTCGGCCGGTTCTCCCTCGTCACCGCCGTCGGCAGACTCGCGCTCCGCCGCGTCGTCTCCCGACCCGTTCCCGCTCGACCCGTCGTCTTCGGGCTCGGCGAAGCGGTCCCGGCGCATCTCCTCCTTGGCCGTCCGACCGGGGTTGTACCCCTCGACGTGGCCGACGAGGGCGTCCGTGAACTGCTCGGCCATCCGTTCGAGGTCGCGGGCGTCCTGGAGCTCCTTCTCCAGTTCCGCGATGCGGGAGTTCTTCCTGTCCAGTTCCTCCCGGAGTTCGGCGATGCGGTCCTCGCGGGCCTGTTCCTCCTCGCTGATGGTCTCCAGTTCCGAGACGAGGTCGTCGCTGACCGACTTCAGCTCCGGGCGCTCGAAGTCGTCCAGGCCCGGCGTCGCGCCGGCGTCGAAGGTCTGCTTGCGGTGGAACTGGACCCGCCGGACCGACTCCGACCAGTCGGTCATCATGAACGCCTCGCCGTCGTCTAAGTCCTCCACGGCGTTCTCGTACTCGCTGTCGAGGATGCGCCCGACCACCTTCGTGTCGTTGTTCCAGGTCAGCCGGTGCCAGACGAGCCAGTCGCACTGGGTGATGTAGTCCTTCTTGACGTCGGCGGGGCGCTGGCTGATGCCGACGATGCCGAGGCCGTGCTTGCGGCCCCGTTTGCCGATCTTGATGAGCATCTTGCCCACCTCACCCATCGACCCCTTCTCGGGGATCCACTCGTGGCACTCCTCGACGAGCATCAGGAAGGGCTGTTTCTGCTTCTTGGCCTTCGCGAACAGCTGTCTGGCGACGGCGGTCAGCAGCGCCTCGGCCTCCTCCTCGTCGAGGAACGAGGAGACGTCGAGGATGATGGGGACGTTCTGCTCCAGCGCCAGCGAGGCGATCTTGCCGGCGTGCTCCTCGGTCACCTGGATGTCGCACTCCTCGTCGCCGCCGACGTGGAGGATCTCGTACTCCTCTTTCAGCCCGTAGTACTCGCCGTCGATGTCGACGATCAGCAGGCCGAACCCGTTGTCCAGCAGTTTCTCGGCGACGACGCTGGCGGTGTTGGACTTCCCGCTCCCGCTCTTGCCCGTGATGAAGCCGCGGCCGGTCAGCAGCTCGACGACGGGGATGTCGACGGACCGACCGGCCTCCTCGCTCCCGCCGGGTCCCGCGCTCGTGTCTGCGACGGTGATCTGTTCGGTCTCTGCCATACGTTCTTGCCCACACAGAGCGGGCCACGCCCCATAACTCTCCGTCAGACGACTGTCACTCGGCGGACCACTCGGGACGCCGAGACGTGAGCAAGGGCTATTGTCGTCGGCGTCGTGTGTCCTCCCAGGCACTCCGTATGGCCCGCTACGAGACCATCGTCGAGGACGGCACCGTCGCCGTCGCGAGCGACGACGGACGGGTGGAGGTCGCGCCGCTCTCGGACGTCCTCGACGCCGTCGGCGGCCCGGCCTGGACGATCACCTACACGGCCGCCGAGAAGGAGCGGTACCCGGAGATGCGGACCGACGACGAGGGGCTGGTCGTCGACGTGGTCGACATCTGCAACGCGATGACCCACAGCGAGCAGTTCGTCGAGGCGCTGGCCGCCCAGCCCGCGACGGTCCCCGAGGAGGACACCATCTCGCCGCGGGCGGGCCTGTTCGTCGGGAAGCTGCTGGAGAACCTCGAACACGGCGTCGACTAGTCGAACCGGCCGAGCGACGCCTGTCCGTCGGGATCGTCGTCGGCAGCCGCCCCGTCCGCGCGGTCCGCACCGTCCTCGACGAACGCCGTCAGTTCCGCCTGCCCGTCGTCGGCCTCGGGGTCGCGGGTAGGGTCCCCGTCGTCGTCCGCCGGTGTCCCTGCCGCCGCGTCGCCGGCACCGTCGAACCCGCCGAGGCTCGCCTGCTCGCCCGCGGTGAAGTCGAGGTTCGAGACGCGGACGCCGACCTTCCTGACCGGGGCGTCCGCGAACTCCTCGAGGAGGTCCAGCGCCGTCGACTCGACGAGGTCGGCGTCGGCGACGGGACCCGGCAGCGAGCGGGCGCGCGTGTTGACCTCGAAGGGCGGCTCGACCACCTTGATGCCGATGGTGCGGTAGCGGGCGTCCTTCCGGTGTGCTCGGTCGGCGACCGCCGCCGCCAGGGTCTCGACCTTCCGGCGCTTCTCGGCGGGCTCCTCCACGGGTTCGGTGAACGCCGACTCCCGCGAGAGGCTCTTGGGGTCGCCCTTCGGCGTGACGGCCCGCTCGTCCTCGCCGCGGGCGTACCGCCTGATCTCGCGGCCGCGCTCGCCGAACCGCCGTGCGAGCGCCTCCGGGTCCGCCGCCGCGAGGTCGCCCGCCGTCTCGACGCTCATCTCCCGGAGCTGTCGGGCCGTCACCGGCCCGACGCCGTGGACCTCCTCGACCGGGAGGTCGGCGAAGAACTCGCGGACCTCGCCCGGGCGGACGACGACCAGGCCGTCCGGCTTGTCGCGGTCGCTGGCCACCTTCGCGGCGCTCATCGTCGGTGCGACGCCGACGCTGGCGACGACGCCGACCTCGGACCGGATGCGGTCCTTCAGATCGGCGGCCCACCGCTGGGCGTCGTCCCAGTCGACGCGGTCGGTCACGTCCAGGTACGCCTCGTCGATGCTCACCTCCCGGACCGTCTCGGCGGCGTCGTGCAGGACCGACTTGACCTCGTCGCCGACGCGCTCGTAGTGGTCCATATCGACCGGCCGGTAGTAGCCGGTCTCCGCGAGCTCTCGATCCGAGTCCTCGTCGTGGTCGGCCCGCCGTGGGAGCCGCTCCAGCGCCTCCGAGATCGCCATCGCCGACTCGACGCCGAACTCGCGGGCCTCGTAGCTGGCGGTGGCGACGGCTCCGTGTGTCTCGCCGCCCTCGTAGCCCATCCCGACGACGAGCGGTTCGCCGACCAGTTCGGGATCGCGGCGTCGCTCGCAGGCGGCGTAGAAGCAGTCCATGTCGACGTGTGCCACCACCTGCTCGCGCCTGCTCGCGCCCGGGAGCCGGCCCGCGTCCATACCCGAGCCTCCGCGGCCAGCGGCAAAACGTCTCCGGCCGACGGCGAGTCAGTCCCGTTCGGGCGTGTAGACGCGGGTGGCCGCGTCGAGCCGATCGAGGTTAGTCCGGATCGCGCTCGCCTGTTCGCCGGCGGCCGCCGGCGTCAGGGTCGCGGTGACGACCCCCGCGTACTCGTGGGCCTCAAGCTGGCTCCTGGCCTCGAACAGCCGCCCGTAGCCGTCGCTGCCCCACTCGACGTCGGAGGTGAACACCATCCCCGCGAAGTCCCGCCCGTAGTTCGCCTCGGCCTTCGTCGAGAGCGTGTCCAGTCGCTGAGCGACGGCGGACGGCTCCCTGAGTTCGGGGACCGCGAGCAGCAGGTCCGTCACCGGGGACGGCGGCTCCGCGCCGAAGTCCGGCGCGTACGCCCCCGGGACCCGGGTCAGCTCCGGCCCGTCGGTCACGCGGAACGCGACGAGGCGCGGGACGCCACCGGTGTAGAGGTGTGCCTCCACCCGGGGCCGTAACCCGAGACCGACCGTCGGCCGCTCGCCGACGCGGAGGACCGCGGCGAGTGAACTCACGACTACACAGAGACGCCGCTCCGGTGTGAAACTACCGCACAGAACGAACAGCGGCCGGCGGGTCGGCCACGTCCCGCCGGCGACTGGTTGGCCGCCGATGCCAATCCCGAGATCTGCGACGGTGGTTCCCGCCGGGAGCTCGGTGGCTCCGTTACCACGTTACGGGTTGACACACTTCAAGGTTTTGTAGCTCCAGTGATACGACTCTCGGAACAGCCTCCCGTCGGCGTCCGTCCAGTCGTCGCCGATGACCGTGGACGGAGCACGACGCCGATTTCCGGGGGAACCCGACTGGCGCGACGCCGTACTCCCCGTGTTCTGCTTCGAGGGTCGTGACCTCCGTCGCGGACAGTGGCCGGTCCGGCAGCGAGTCCTCGGCGTCTCTCATCGCTCCGTGGTCCGTCCGCTCGCTCACGTGGATTCCCGAACGCGTCCCGGTTGATCCGTCGTACGCCTGCTGGACCGGACACTCCGGGTCCGGTGCGGGCCCGGTCGTCCGCGCGCTGTCGTCGACGATCGAAAACCCGGCCGAGAGCGACCGCGCCGAGGTGACTACCGCCGCCGCCACCCTGATGCGAACCTCTTCGGTCTGTCGGCCCCAGCGGACCACGTACAGCGTGCTCGTCCGCCGGTCGGCCCAGACGGCGTGGTTGGCCTCGATCTCGTTCACACTACCGGTCCCTCGTCGACCCACACCGACGGCTGTCCTTACCAGTTTGGCTCCGACACCGACGAGAGAACGGGGCCGGCCGAAGTGTACTATGCCACAACCAGCCCCATTCCCCTCACTCTCGACTGTCGAAATCAATCTTGTGGTCCACACCACGGGAACAGGGCGACACACGGCTCGGCCGGGCCGCGATCGACGAACCGACCACGTGGACGACCCGCAGCGTATCGCTCCCAGCGGGTCGGCCCGCGTACGTGCCGTCGCGCCCCCGGAGGACTTGCCAAACACCTATTACGATCTCCGCCGACCGCTCGGATATGGGTTTACTCGACAGGTTCGTCCGGATGACGAAGGAGAACGTCGACGAACACGGGGTTCGTGGACTGGCGAAGACCGCGACGGCGACCGCGGAGTTCGCATCGCGGGAAGCCCGCTATCGGGCCTTCCATCGGGACGAGGCGACGAACGTCTACGAGCGGGACTGGGACCTCCTCGTCCTCCTCGACTCCGCGCGGGTGGATATGATGAACGAGGTGGCCGACGAGTACGACTTCATCGACGAGGTCGGCGAGCACGTCAGCCCCGGGACGACGTCGAGCGAGTGGATGTTCCGAACGTTCACCGGCGACTACAGCGACGAGATGGCGGAGACGCTCCACGTGACTTCCAACACCTCGTCGGACCAGTTCCTGAGCGAGGAGCAGTTCTACCACCTGGAGGAGGTCTGGCGCGACGGGTGGGACACGGAGTTGGAGACCATCCCCGCCCGTGCGGTGACCGACCGGGTGATCCACTTCGCACGCCAGCACGACACCGACCGCATCATCGCTCACTACATGCAGCCACACCTCCCGTTCGTCGACAGCGAGATCGATTCCCGGGCCGTGACGCCCCACGGAACCACCGGCTCCGGCCCGGGGCTCGAAGCCCTCCACAAGGAGGAAGGGTACTCGACCGACGAGCTGTGGGAGGCGTCCGTCGACAATCTCCGGTACGTCCTCGACGACGTCGAACTCCTGCTCTCCAACGTCGACGCGGACCGGGTCGTGATCTCGGCCGACCACGGACAGGCGTTCGGCGAACAGGGGGTCTGGCGTCACCCGGGCGGCACGTACATCGACGTCCTGGCCAGGGTCCCGTGGTGTGTGACCTCCGCGACGGACGACGACACCTACACACCGGACTTCCCCGCGGAGTCGGTGGCGAAGACGACGTCAGTCTCGACGAGAAGCTGGCGGCGCTGGGATACAAGTGACGAGCGGTGTCGAGGAGCCGGGGCGGCGATCGGGCGGCCGGTCAGCCGGTGACGCCGGTGGATCGGTCCTCGCGTAACGCCTGTCGACAGGGCGACCTCGGTCGCCGATCGCCACGGCCTGCGGTGGGATCGGTCGTCGGCCGTCCCTCCGTGCCGGTCTCGATGATTCGAGATAAAGCTACACTCGTTCGTTCGGCCCATCTAACAGTTAGTGGGGCCGCCTGCCTCCGACGGTTGCTCCGATCCAGGATCGGAGCGGTCCAGTCGGCGCTCCCCGCGGGGGTGGAGTGTGGACAGGAGCCAGCCACGCAGGGAATCGTCGCCTGATAGATCAAGTCCTGAAGCGTCGATGTCGCAGGCCGACCCGTCGTCCGGTCAACAGCGGCCGCCGCCCGTCGTCATCGCGCTTCTCAGGCCGGACAGACTCAATCCAGACGTCCAGAACTTCGCAGGCTTCTGGCGGTAGGCCGACCGGACGCTCGCCGTCGACCTTCTTCTTCAGCGGTGTCGACTCGGGGTGGTGCCGGAACCACACAAGCTGGTCGTCGGGCTGGTAGTCCTCGACATCGAGCGACCGGAGCGCGCCAAGTCGATCTCCCCGGCCTCGCGGATGATGCGGAACAGGTGACGCTGGTGAGTCCCCAGCGAATGAATCGTCTCCTTTATCACGGCTTTCTGGGCATCTTCCTCGACTGCGTCGACCACTTCGGGCGTCTGTTATCATCGCGTTCCAGACGATTACCAGATACCCGCTTGAAAGACGACCTCGTCCGCAGCGGAAGTGATTCGCCAACATTCCACTTAATAACACTACACGGTCTCATAATACAATTATACAGTTACGTATTCCGAGTATCAATAGCTTCTTCAAACCCCTCTCAGTCCCGCCGTATTGTCGGTTCTAACCAAGCTTGTAACCAAGATTGGAACAAATTATAAGTGGAAGTAGAATGTCAGACTAGTTGCCAAAATGATTCATGTAGGGGTGGATCAGTCGGATGGTAGGGGATCAGAGCTTCGAATGAAGGCTAGAGAGATGGCTGAAGAACTCGCCAAAGTGTTCAGAGCACACGACAACTCAAACCGAGAGACAGCCATCGAATCTCTGTACGAAGTCGACAAGCATCAGTTTCCAGATGTGGATGCTACCGCTATCAAATTGGCTTCGGAGGCGTTCGTCGACGCGCTCTGGGAGAAAGATCGGATCGAGTTCCAGCATCTCAGGAACGGGTCTGTCGATCACGACGGCCTGCGAGAGGCAGATTACTCACCCGTTATTCAGAAACTCCGACAGCGAGCGACGATCATCGACGCCGATCAGAAGTACGCTATTAAAAAGACCGAAGCCTGGAAACAGCACAAACTGGGTGGCGATTACTGGACACCGTTCCAGCAATCGCAGGTATACGAACTCCGGGCCGCACTGAACGACCCTGACTACCCACACAAGCCACGTGCCGGTCAATCCGGACCGGGTCCTGAAGCGATGCGCTATGCTCTCGCTTTCGAACTCCACGATATGCACACCGAACGGCACTGGTTACAGGGTGTTCGCGTGATGACACCGTATTTCCTGAAGATACTCGCCCACCACGATGACGGAGGTGACTGATATGGCAATCCAGACCAGCGGTGAGGCCGAATCAGCGGTCTTCGCTCTCCCTGACGACGACTCGGAGATTACCGTCCTCGTCGTCGATGACGATCCCGACCTCCTAGATCTTACTGCTACATTCTTGGAACGCGAGCAGGAAGGCTTCGAGACGCATACAGAGTCAGACCCGACCGAAGCTATCGATACCGTTGCCGAGGTAAATTGCGATGCGATCGTATGCGACTACGAAATGCCGACACTGGATGGGCTCGAATTCCTCGAAGCTGTCCGCGAGGACTATGAGGACATCCCGTTCATCCTGTTCACCGGCAAAGGGAGCGAGGAGATCGCCAGCGAGGCGATATCAAAGGGTGTCACAGACTATCTGGAGAAACGGACCGGCCCGGAGCAGTACTCGCTCCTCGCGAATCGTATCTGTAACGCCGTCGAGCAGTACCGAGCCTCGGAAGCGCTCAAGCGCTCTGAGGCGAAGTTCAGCAAGGTGGTAAAGAACTCGACCGATGTCCTCGGGATTGTCGACAAGAATGGACATTTCAAGTATATCTCACCGGCCTGTGAGAGCGAGTTGGGGTACGAACAGGAGGAGCTGATTGGGGAATGTGCATTCGACTATATGCCACCGGAAGATCGGCAGGAAGCGATGGACGAATTCTTTACAGCGATCGAATATCCAGATAAGGAACCCACCATCGAATTCCGATTCGAAGACCCTGAGGGCGGGTGGACGCTCGTCGAAGCACGTGGGAAGAACCTCTTTGACGACGAATACATCAACGGCTTCGTCGTTAATGCCCGTGACATCACCGAGCAAAAAGAGCGGGAACAGGAACTAAAACAGCAAAACGAACAACTCCGTAATATGCGGCAGATGATGTCTCACGATCTCCAAAATCCCGTAAGCGTAGCGGCCGATTCGCTGGTTCTCTACCAAGACACTGGTAACGAGCGGTGGCTGGAAAAAGTGGAGAACGCAGTCGATCGGATCGACGAACTCCTGGACCAGGTATCGGACCATCCAGTGGGTGAGACCGATATTACCGATACTGAGACGGTTGAACTCCGAGATATCGTCAGTTCAGCCTGGAAAACAGTCGAGACACCAAACGCAGAACTGCATATCGAGAGTTCGAAAGAGTTTGAAGCAGACGCCAGCCGGCTGAAGCGAGTTTTCGAGAACCTGATTCGAAATGCCGTCGAGCACTGCGACGAATCGACGGTTGTCAGAGTTGGGACGACCGACGAAGGATTGTATTTCGAAGATACTGGTCCGGGGATTCCCGAAGACGAGCGGGACGAAATCTTCGAATCCGGCTACACGACCGATCCCGAGAAGACCGGGTTCGGCTTGAATATCGTGAGGGAGATCATTATCGGTCACGGTTGGGATATCACAGTCACCGAAAGTGACGACGGTGGTGCCAGATTCGAAATTGCTGGGATCGTCTATCAGCCCTCTGTCTACAACTGACCCGTTTCAGCTTCGACCTCTAATCTTATCCACTTAGCCGTAATCCCGCGCTTTAGATCGTCAACAGGAACTATTTCGACTTCTACATCAAGTCGCGAATCGGCCCGTACAGGGTAGGTATCGATCTGGCTGACCCGTCCCTAACTCTCGGCGATTTCTCGGCCAATACCGACGATACCGACCGGATCGTTCTCGGGATCGGTGAGACGTGCACCAGTTATTGCGTACGGGATCTGGTCACCAGATGCCGTGAGCAAACGCGTCTTAACAGTGTTACGTCCCGTTGACAGAGCCCCTTCGATCGCTTCAGCTATCTGCTCGTGTTCGTCTTCTGGGAAGAGATCGATTACTTGTATATCGGCAATCTCTTGATCCGTGTACCCGGTGACTTCTAGGAGTCGGTCGTTCCACCGCCGGAATCTACCGTCGGTCCCGATCACGTAGAAGATTTCCGGAAGCGTATCGAGTGCTTGGTCAACAAAACAACGTTCCACACGCAGATCATCCCGGAGCTCCAGCGAGTGGAAGGTACGGGCGATATCGGTACCTAATTCAGCGAGCAGTTTTCGTTCGTTCTCGTCAAAGGCGTCCGGACGCTCGGCGTAGACGACGAGTTCGCCGTAAAGCGTGTTTTCGTACGTCAGTGGCACGGCAGCTGCAGCCTGATATCCCCGTTCGAGTGCGTCCTCACGCCACGGTTCGAACTCAGAATCTTCGGCGACGTTCTGGGAGACGGCGACGCGCCGTTCGCGGATCGCTGTACCACCTGGACCCTGCCCAGTCGGTGACGAATCAACTGTGATGGTAATGTTGTCCAAATAGCTGTCATCGATGCCGGCCCAAGCCCGGGGCTCGATACGATTCGTCTCCTGATCGACATCGCCAATCCAAGCGAACAGATAGGGCTCAGCGTCGCTGATAATCTCACAGACGCGGGATTCGGCCTCGGCGCGCGATTCAGCACGTACGAGCGCCTGAGTGATGTTCCTGGCCAGGGTTTGGATACGGTCAAGTGCAGCAGCGCGCTGTTTCGAGCGGTACTGTTCGACGGCGTTCAGAACGCGATTGGTGAGGAGTTGGTACTGTTCGGTCCCTGCTCCTTTCTGAAGGTAGTCAGTGACACCAGCTGAGATCGCCTCGCTGGCGACTTGTTCACTTCCCTTGCCAGTGAATAGAATAAATGGAAGGTCGGGATGGTGTGTGCGAACCTGCTTGAGAAACTCGATGCCGTTCAGACCCGGCATATCGTAGTCTGACACCACACAATCGATGTCATCGCTGCGAATGTAGTCAAGCCCCTTCTCTGGGCTCGTCGTGGTGTCGACATCGATTCGATCATTCTCACGTTCCATAAACGTCGCAGACATCTCTGCAAAATCGGGTTCATCATCGACGTGCAGAACGCGGATCGATTCGCCCGGTGGTGTCATAGCTAATTAGGTAGCTGTACAATTTTCAAAGAATATAATAAGTGTTTGGCACAATCCGGCTCGATCGAAGGAATTCTCTTATTCATACGCTCTCTTGTCTATTTGCGACGTCTGAGTGTGTCCCACCAATCCCGTATGAGTGTTTATTTGTATTGATATATTTACAGGATCGAGTATACGCCCGTTGGTATGCACGCATATTCAGAAGTCGAGGGCTCGAATGAGGTCGTAGCGAATTCAGTTATTCTGGTACTTCTTCAGGGACGATACCGCTCCGAATAGTGAAGCCACAGCACCGATTCCGGCCATTATCAGTGGCGTCTTCGACGTTTTGTTCTTCAAGAACGCGTGATTCGGGTCTGTCGAGTCGACATACGCGGTGACGGATTCCCCTTCTTCGTACTCGTCGATGATCGATTCGGCGTTCGACCGCTGGTCGTATTCGGGAGCGATATGGGCGGGGAAGACGTTTGTTCCGGTGTATGTCGTGTCTTGATATTCGTAGGTGAACTCGACCCGGGGTTCATAACTACTCTTCCCTCCCGATTGCCCGCTCACGGAGCTTTCAGTTACAACATCGACCTCGGTGATGGTGGCATCAACTTCAACGGCATTCCGTATTGCATCCGACTGCTGAACATAGTCGTACGCACCGTACCCGGTTATCCCGAGACCCAAGATAAGGAGTATCAAAGCACCGCGAAGCGTGTCTGGGCCATCAACGCTGAAGCTGGAGCTGTCAGTCATAGCAGCCTCCCTCTCAGCGGGTGCGAACTGAGGACGATTTGTAAAATTCACGAAGTCGGATGGCGCATAACGTACCACATAGCTTTCTGTACCGAGTGATGCATTCACCCAGATCACGCTGGAACGAACTGTTCTTCACTAACGACTTGTTCCACAAGCCGTGAGCCGGTCAGTACAGAGCGCGCATATCCCACTTATCGGAGGTCGGTTTCAGGGGCGGCTACTCCGGACTCCTCGCCAGTCTCGGCTGGTTGATCGAAGATATTGACGGTAAGGACTGGGACAGAGGCCGCACGAACGACTTTTTCTGCAACACTCCCGAGAAGGTAGCGTTCATAGCCTGACCGACCGTGCGTTCCCATAACGATGAGATCCACCTCGTTTTCCCGTGTGTAAGCGATGATACTCGCGGGTGGATTACCCCAGCGAATCTCTCGGACGACAGGGATCTCGGCTTCGAGGCTGCGTTCCGCGACCGCTTTCGTTGCGTCCTCTGCGTCCGCTTCGAGCGTCTCACGGATGCGATCTCGGGCGTCATCAGGCACAGATGCGTAGGCTCGGTCATCGACGACGTGGAGAACGTGGATCTCAGCATCGAACCGATCCGCCAGTGTCAATCCGTGCTCGGTCACGGTATCCATCCCATCGCTTCCATCCGTTGGGAGCAGAATCGTGTCGTACATGTGTATTGATACCAAATAACGCACAATAAATGGCAGGTATAGGGCTCGGAGGATAGGATTGGGCACTGGGTCGGCTTGTCACGTGCATCGACAGAACTGACACTGATCCACATCGCCCAGTCGTGGCTGATAGATATGCACACCTACTGAGAGCGTGATTCATCTCGACGGCCGTTGAAACGATCCCCTCACGATTGTATCGCTATGCGATGGAGCGATTGAGGTGGTGATGTCTAATCCAGTAATCAAAGTTTATTGACTGGTATGTCCACGAATGAAAAGTATGCTAATAGGTGAGCTACTGGACGGTGCCGTGATCGTCGTTGGAGATCTCGGTACGCTAGAATCAGTTTTCGAGATCTATCCACCACTCGTGCTGTTGGGAACCTATCTCGCGGCAACAGGTGCGTATCTGATAGCTGCCGACGATCTGGACAATTTTGTCGGACTCTGGTTGGTGATGACTGTCATCTACCCACCGGTATTGGTCTGGCAAATAAACAATATGGACATGACCCGTGAGATCATCCTCGGATATTCACTCGCAGATAGCACTGTTGCACTACCAATAGTGTTGATGTTGCCGGTCGCCTACATCCTCGTTCAATCGCTACAGGACCGGTTTCAGGAGGTCGCGTGATGGTCGTCTCCTGGTTCTTTGATTACTTCCCCCCGTGGCTGGCGATAGTTCTCGTAACTGTCGGATCTGTCCTTGTTACCTGGGGTCTGCCGTTCGTCGACCCCGATAGTGAGTTCGCCGTAGAGGCTCCGAAAGGTGTTTTCGGTGCGCTTGTACTCGGTATTGGAACTGGACTTACGATCTGGGGCGCACGAGGGACAGCCTCATTCAACACTGTCGTCGTGGGAATCATCCTCTTGGGTTCGTTTATGCAGGGAGCGGTCGCGGTCAATTTCTACCGGAAAGTCTATAATTTCGTTACGAACGGCTCGCTCCCTTCAGGCGGTGGATTCAAGCGGAAGATCGCTGGTCAGCTCCTGATACTGTTCCTGTTACTTGTGTCACTGTGGGGGGTCATTTATCTCACAATCTGGGGTGGCTTGGACCTCGGTATACAGGATACTGTGCGACTATACTGGACCGTCGCTACCGTTATCATTAGTGTTGTGGGACTATCCACACGCTTTTGGTTTATGCAGAGTGGATTCCCTCCGCAAATAATGTTCGGAGGGATTTTCCTCATCACTGGAGCGGAAATATTCAATTTACAGTTAGAGCTGGAACTGACGACGTTCGTCTTATCTCATATAGCCTATGCACTCGGATTCTGGATAGCAGTGTATCTCTTTGTCAATTCAGTTCGCGATTCGAATCGTAAGGCCAGACGCCAGTATGCCAAAATAAGTGACTGATTTCGTTGTCTGTTCGTAGAAAGCGTACTCACCCTGCCGCCGTCCGAACACGTTCTCGTCGAGCGTCCGCTCGGCGGCGATACGCTGGATCACCTCGCACTCGTGCAGCTCGGGTACATCGCCGTCGCACACCCGCACGGCCCACACCCGCTCGCCGAGCCGGTCGACCGTGAGGTGCGCGTCCTGGGGCTCGCCGTCGTCGTCGAGCAGTCTGCTGACGGTGGCGGGGCGATCTTCGGCGGCGGCGGGAACATCCTGACGCCGATGAACGCCCTGATCGGTGTGCTGTTCCTGCTGGGAGCGTTCGACCCGGTCAAACGGAAGATAACGGGATGATAGCGGATGTCCTCATCCGCTGATCTGGACCTCGGAAGCGGCAGCGGGACGGACACGCTGACCGGCATCACCAGCTACCTCCAGGGCGGTGGCAGCGCCGGGACGATTCTCTCGGCGTCCTTTATCGGGCTGGTCGTCAGCCCGTTCGTGGCGTTCGCCGATATCGTCCTTCCGGCCCGCTGCACCACGTTTTTCCATCCGGCGACTGACGGTGCTGGTGTTCTGTGTCCGACTCCAATCCAGTCCAGTGTGCAATCTGTGGATGGACGGGTGAACAGTCCGATCTGAACAACGCAAACTCTCCGCCTGTCTGCCCCGCCTGCGGCGAGTCTGTGAAGACGGATTGAGGCAACAGCCTCTCTCGACCGCGCCTCCGACTTCTGGAACAAGTCGCTCGGGGGCGAGTATCGATCGCCTACCCCCGACGACGGCCGGGTCCAGCACCCGAGACCACCGCAGTTGGGCACACTCGCCCTCGCGACGGTCTACCTCGTACCACGAGCCACGCAGATGCTCGTCGACGATACTCGCCGGGACGACGACCAGCCCGACGAGTTCCTTCGCCGCGCTCTCGTCGTAGACGGCCAGCAGGTACGTCGCGGCGTTGTCGACCAGACCCGTGCTGGCAGCCGTCGCGGCATTTGAAACACCAGGAGCCGTGGGCGTCTCGGGACCCTTTCGACCGCTCGCGGACGCAGGCGTTGACCTCCAGCTCGTCGCCGGCCTCGACCAGCGGGGTCGCCCACCGGACGGGCACGCTGGCAGTCAGCGTCGACGGGTCCAACGGCCCGGTCGCGACGGCGTCGACGACCAGCGTCTCCACGTCGGTCCCGATCGCCTTCGGCTGAGCGAGCGTGCGGCTCACGCCCCAACCCTCCTGAGACGGCTGATCTTCTCGGTCGGATTCTAGGGCCGGACGTGGGCCCACCGTCGCCGTAGGCCCGGACGGTCGCCCCAGCAGGTGCTCGCGGGCGACGTAGCTACGCATCCGACTCACCTCCGGGCAGATCGTCGCCGGCACGGAACAGCCGCGAGCCGTCCTTCCGGGTCGAACAGCGCGGGCAGAGATCGTCGACCGCGACCTCGTCGGCGTCCTCGGGCTGATTCGGCAGGAGGTCCCGCCAGCGCTTCGCGGTGGGCATCTCGTCGCCACACTCGTCGCACTCGAAGGTATCCGTCACTGCGACCCCTCCGGATTAGCGCCGGTGGCCTGTCTGCGGTGCTGAGGGAATCCGACCAGCAAACGTATGATAGCCGCCTTAGTTTGAGCGCTTGTGGACGAGGATGCCCTCCAGCAGCGTCTCGACGTTGCTCTCCTCCTCTTGGGAGCGAACTTTCTGCTACTGCTCGCATTCGGATTCAACTACGCCCCCGAAATTTCGGTTGGTGTACTGGCTCTCGTAGGACTGATTGCAGTCGGTCGCCGGAGCGTCGACTGGGTCTCCGGGATTGCAAAGCCGGCACCACCCTTTGACCGGCCGCCGTCGCACCGCATCTCGGGGTTCGTCGCGACCGCGAACTCGACGACACTCTCGCGGCCGTCGGGGAGACACTGCCCGCAGAGGTCCCATCGCTGGGCGCGATCAGAGTCGGTCGGGGTAGTCTGCCACGGTGGAGTTGCACGGCGTCGCCAGCGTGATCGTCACGCGCGACACCTCCGACCGTCGTCAGTCGCTGGACAGCGCCGGTCGGCCTCCCTGATTGGCTCCCACAGAACTCACAGATGAGGGGAAGTTCCTCTGTGGAGGACCGGTTGAGGCTCACAGCGGCCACCTCCCGCGACCGCGACAGCCAGTTCTGGGCCCCGAAACGAAAGCGGAGAAAAACACCGCTTTACTTTTGTAGTGAATGGGGTCGGAGGGATTTGAACCCCCGATCGGCTGATATCTCCGTCCTGCGCCTCGGAACTCCAGAGGGTCATCGTCGCCGGCGGTGATCAGCCGCCCGCTCAGTATATCAGCCCTCGAAGTCTCGTCCCAGGCGCGTGGCCTCTGGAGTCAGCCGCCTTCCCGGACTAGGCCACGACCCCGCACTCCGTCGTACGCCGATTCCCATTAAATGGATTTCGATACCCGGACGGGTCGGAGTGATCGTCGGACGTCTGTCCCGCACCGACCGTCCGACGACTGGCGCTCGGAGCCGTGACTCGTCACGACGATCACTGTCAGTCCCGGTCGGTCTCCGCCCAGTCGCAGTCCTGACACTTGTAGCCGGTGACGAACTCCAGCGCGGAGGGCATGTACCCGACCGTGACGACGTTGCCGCCACACTCCGGACACTCCCGGTCGGCGTCCTCGATCTGTTCGGCGTCCATCACGCTCTCGCCCTCGATGAGTTCGGCGAGGCTCTCGGGGGTCTGCATCCGACCCTGTACGACGCGGTTCTCGGCCATACCGGAGACCGGAGCGTCAGCGGCCTAAACCTTCCCCATCAGAGCCACGGGGCCCGTTCCTGATCGGGGTCGTACTCCACGGCTGCCCCGTCGTCGGTCTCCTCGTCGGCGGCGACGCCCTGTGAGGCCCCGCCGTCGGCGAAGGCGGCGGTGAGGTCGACGGCGTCGGGGTGGTACTCCGTGTGGCGCTCGCGGGCCTCGTCGGGGTCGAACGACAGCAGCGCCGTCACGATCAGGGCCACCAGCGCGACGGGGGCGTCGGTCGGCATCAGGCCGAGGACGGAGAACGCGAGGATCCCCAGCGCGACGGCGCTGCCGAACCGGAACCGGTCGATGTCGACGGCGTTGCGGAGCCACGGACTGGCCAGCGCCACCGCGAGCGCGAACGCGACGCCGATGCCGGCCGTGGCCGCCGCGCGGAGCAGCGTCGCGACGTTGGCTTCGAACACCAGCGTCGCGCCCGCCGGGTCGAGGCTCGCCAGCAGGCCCAGCGCGACGACGATCGCCGGCCTGGGGAGGATCTCCCCGATGCGGGCACTGGCAGTCTGGGCGGCGATGGTGACGATGACGATGCCCGCGAACCGTTTGAGGACGTCCGGCCGGACCAGCGCCTCGATGGTCGGGGCCAGCGCCGCCTCCAGGACGGCGACGGGGATCAGTATCGCGCCGATGAGCAGGACCGTCGTGGCCTGCTCGCGGGGGCCGCCGTCGAGCTCCGCGAGGACGACCGCGACCATCGCCGACCCGCCGAAGACCAGCAGGCCGACCTCGAGCATCCCGGTCCAGGTCGACAGCGCGCCGGCCAGGACGAGCACCGGGAAGATGCCGTCGACCAGCGGGAGGCCCATCACGGTCGCGAGCAGGCGGCCACCGCGACCGAACTGCCGCTCGAAGTCGAGTGCGACCGGGTGTCTGGAGCTACTCATACGGGCTACGGACGGGGATACCCCGGTACCCGACGGGTGGTTTCCGCGCCGGCGCGGACGCACTGCGACCACCACGCGTGCTTACCGAACCCCTTCCAGAATGTCAGCGTCGACTCCGTCGAGGACGTCGCTCGTCGGTCCGCGTCGACAACCCTGGGTTCGGTCAGGCGCATATCTGTAACTATCTTTCACCGGAGTATAAACGTTGTGTGAGTAACGGCCGCACACCTCACGAAACGTGTGAAACGACGCCACACCACGGGACACGCGTCCAGTTGTGAGTGACTGTGACGAACACTCCGTGTGACGGACCACCGCGGACCGGCGAGTCTCGCAACGCTTTTGCCGGGGCGTCGTGGACGGCTTACATGGCGAAGGATTCCGAGCGGTTCTCCGAGAAACTCCGGGTTCCAGAGGCGTTGACCTTCGACGACGTACTGCTCCGACCCAAGGAGTCCCGCGTCGAGCCCGACGAGGCCGACGTGAGTACGCGCGTCTCCCGCTCCGTCGAGCTGAACGTGCCGGTCCTGACGGCCGCGATGGACACCGTCACCGAGAGCGATATGGCCATCGCGATGGCTCGCGAGGGCGGTCTGGGCGTCCTCCACCGTAATATGGACGACGACGAGATGGCCGCCGAGATCGAGCGGGTCAAGCGTGCCGACGAGCTCATCATCCGGGACGTCGTGACCGCCAGCCCCGGCCAGACGGTCCGGGAGGTCGACGAGATGATGGAGCGGGAGGGCGTCTCCGGCGCGCCGGTCGTCGACGACGACACCGGCGAAGTGCTGGGGGTCATCTCCGGGACGGACATCCGCCCCTACCTCGAGGTCGGCGATTCCGACGCCGTCACCGAGGCGATGACCGACGAGGTCATCACGGCCCCGGAGGACGTGACGCCCCGCGAGGCGCTGGAGCTGATGTACGACCACAAGATCGAGCGGGTCCCCATCGTCGACGGCGAGAACCGCCTCGTCGGTCTCGTGACGATGAAGGGCGTCCTCCAGCGCCGCGAGTACGACGACGCCGCCAGAGACGCGGACGGCGGGCTCCGGGTCGGCGCTGCGGTCGGGCCGTTCGAACTCGACCGCGCCCGGACGGCCGACGACGCCGGCGCGGACGTGTTGTTCATCGACTGCGCCCACGCGCACAACGCGAACGTCATCGAGAGCGCCCGCGAGATCAAGGGCGAGGTCGACGCGGACGTCGTCGTCGGCAACATCGGTACCCGAGAGGCCGCGGAGGCCGTCGTCGACTTCGCCGACGGCGTGAAGGTCGGTATCGGGCCGGGCTCGATCTGCACCACGCGGGTCGTCACCGGGGCCGGGATGCCCCAGATCACCGCCGTGGCGCAGGTCGCCGACGTGGCGAGCCGGCACGACGTGCCCGTCATCGCCGACGGCGGCATCCGCTACTCCGGCGACGCCATCAAGGCCATCGCCGCGGGTGCCGACGCCGTGATGCTGGGCTCGTACTTCGCCGGCACCGACGAGGCACCGGGCCGGGTCATCACGATGAACGGCAAGAAGTACAAACAGTACCGCGGGATGGGCAGCGTCGGCGCGATGAACGAGGGCGGCGGCGAGCGCTACCTCAAGGAGGAGGAAGAGAACGAGGAGTACGTCCCCGAGGGCGTCGAGGCCGCCACGCCGTACAAGGGCTCGCTGGAGTCGGAACTGCACCAGCTCGTCGGCGGGATGCAGTCCGGGATGGGGTACGTCGGCGCGGAGACCATCCCGGAGTTCAAGGACCGCTCGGAGTTCGTGCGGGTCTCCGCGGCCGGCCAGCAGGAGAGCCACCCGCACGACGTGATGATCACCGACGAAGCGCCCAACTACAGCCCAGACAGCTAACTGTCGGCGGTCTGGCAGGCGGGGCTGCAGAACCCGTTTTCGGCTGCGTTGGCGCTCGGGTGCACGACGAAGCTGTCACCGCAGTTCGTACACTCGATGGTCTCGAAGTCGGACATAGCGGCCGGCCGTACAGCCGGCTCACAAAAATGCGTTTCCCACGCGGCCCGGTCGGTCAGTCGTAGTAGTCGTCGTCGAGGGGGAGGTCGACGTCGACTTCGGTGACGGACTCGACGGGCGAACGGAGCGCGAGCGTCTCGCTACACTCCGGGCAGTCGACCGCCACCTCGACGTAGATGCGACCCATCTCCGTCTCGATGTCCAGAACGTCGGCGTCGGCGGGGTAGAGGTACTCGGCCGACAGATCGTGCTCGTGGTCGGAGGCGTACTCGGGAGCCATACGTGCGTCGTTGGACCTCTCCCCTGGAGTCGTTTACGATCGGTGTCACGTTCGAGAACGCAAGCTACTCCCCCCGGGGACGCGAGGTGCCGATATGACGTCCCCGGAGTGGTTCGTCGGTGACGACCCCGCCCTCGTCGACCGCGCGAAGACGGTCCGTCGCGCCGTCTTCATCGAGGAGCAGGGCGTCAGCGAGGCCGAGGAGATGGACGGCAAGGACACTGACGCGACCCACGTGCTCGGAGCTGTCGACGGGAGCCCCGTCGCGACGACCCGGCTCCGGTTCGTCGACGACGCGACGGTCAAGGTCGAGCGCGTGGCGGTCCTCGACGACTACCGCGGCGAGGGCCTCGGACAGGGAGTGATGCGCGTCGCCGAGCGGGTCGCGGCCGACGCCGGTGCGGTCGAGGCACAGCTGCACGCCCAGACCCACGTGCGCGGGTTCTACGAACAACTCGGCTACGAGGCACACGGCGAGGAGTTCGAGGAGGCGGGCATCCCCCACGTCGCGATGGAGAAACGGCTCGGCTAGTCGCTCTGCTCGTCGGATCGGTTGCCGCCTGCGTCACTGGATCGTCCCGTGGCTGGCCGGCGGTCGGGTCGCAGAAGCGGGCCGAAAGGGATTTGAACCACGGTCGGAGCAAAGCTCCTCCCTGATTCGAATCCCTTTATAAACGCCTCGCTCCTCACGTCCGTTCGTCGCAGAAGCGGGCCGAAAGGGATTTGAACCCTCGACCGACGGCTTAAGAGGCCGTCGCTCTGCCAGACTGAGCTATCGGCCCTGCGTCCCAGTGTTACGCAGGGGTTTGTAAATACGTTTCCTTTCGAACCGCCCGACGTGGGCGATGTGGTCCCAACGGCGGTGACGGCCGCCGACCGACCCCCACCGCCGGACTGACCGGGAGACACTGTGATATAAGTGGGTCCCGACCCCACGAGAGCCTAATGAGTGCAGCCAGCGGCATCACGATGGCCTCGATGTCCACGTACGCGATCCTGGGGTGTGGGAGCGTAGGCCACGCCGTGGCGGAGGAGCTCGTCAACGAGGGGAAGGACGTGCTCATCCTCGACGCCGACGAGGGGCGAGTGGAAGCGCTGCGGGATCAGGACCTGAACGCCAAGCAGGCCGACATCGCCGAGGACGACATCGTCGACACCGTCGCGGACCGCGACGTGATCCTCATCATGTCCTCCGACGTCAACGCCAACGCCGAGGCGGTCCGTGCCATCCGGGCGGGTGACGGCGAGCAGTTCATCGTCGCCCGGGCCGACGACCCGGTCTCCGCCGACGAACTGACGGACCTGGGTGCCGACGTCGTCATCAACCCCTCGTCGGTCATCGCGGACTCGGCGCTCCGGGCGCTGGAGACCGGCGAACTGGAGTACCGCGCCACGCAGCTGGCTGACGTCATCGACGGGACGGGCGAGCGGATGGCGATTCTCATCCACCGCTCGCCGGACCCCGACTCGATCGCGTCGGCCGCGGCGCTCCGAGCCATCGCCGAGAGTCGCGACGTGGCGGCCGACATCATCTACGAGGGGGAGATCGGGCACCAGGAGAACCGCGCGTTCGTCAATCTGCTCGGGATCGAACTGTCCGCTCGCGAGGCCGTCGACCTCGCCGACTACGACACCTTCGCCCTGGTCGACGTGGCCAAGGGCGGCGAACCCGACATCGACGACATCGACATCATCGTCGACCACTACGAGCACGATCACGACCACGACGTGGCGTTCTCGGACATCCGGCCGAACGTCTCGGCCACCTCGACCATCCTGACGAAGTACATCCAGGAGCTTGACCTCTCGCTGGACCAGACCGTCGCCACCGCGCTGCTGTACGGCATCCGGGCGGAGACGCTGGACTTCAAGCGCGACACCACGCCGGCGGACCTGACGGCCGCGGCCTACCTCTATCCCTTCGCCGACCACGACACGCTGGAACAGGTCGAGTCGCCGTCGATGAGCCCGGAGACGCTGGACGTGCTCGCCGAGGCCATCCGCAACCGCGAGGTCCAGGGGAGCCACCTCGTCTCGAACGCCGGCTTCATCCGCGACCGTGACGCGCTCTCACAGGCCGCACAGCACCTCCTGAACCTGGAGGGGATCACGACGACGGCCGTGTTCGCCATCGCCGACGACACCATCTATCTCGCGGCCCGCTCGAAGGACATCCGGATGAACATCGGGAAGGTGCTCTCGGACGCCTTCGGCGATATGGGCGAGACGGCGGGCCACTCCACCGACGCCAGCGTGGAGATCCCGCTGGGGATCTTCACCGGGCTGGACACCAGCGACGACAACCGGGACACGCTGCTGGAACTGACCGAAGAAGCCGTCAAGCGGAAACTGTTCGAGGCGATGGGCGTCGACAGTTCGGGCGGCGAGAGCCCGAACGGGAACTAGGCGGGGACCTCTTCCTCGTCGTCGTCGGACTCCGGTTGCCCGAGCCGCTCGACGATGTCGTTGACGATGACGACGTCGCCGACGGCCTGGACCCACCGGTACGGGAGGATGACGCCCCGGGAGCTCCGTGTCTCCGCGCTGAACAGTTCGTTGTTGAGCTGGTGTAGCGCCAGCCCGGTCACCGACTCGCGGTCGAGGTTCAGCCGGAGGTCCTCCACCTCGCCGACGAAGACCCCGTTGTTGGAGTACACCTCGCGGCCGACCAGCGTCGTGATCTCCTGTGGGACGCGCTCCTTGTCCATACCGAACTGCTGGGTCGGGCGGGTCTTAAACTTTCAGTGCCGTCGGGCAGGCGTCAGACGGACCGCTGCAGCGTGAGCTAACCGAACGGAGCGTCGTCGCCCGGGCGTCGGCAGTCGGACCGGGAGCGGGCGTCTCAGGCGATGGTCCCCGACGAGCCGTCCCGGCGTTCGGCGGCCCCGGCGAGCGCGTCGAAGGCGTCGCGTCCGCCCTCGGAGAGCGGATACGTCTCGTGGTAGTCGTCGGGGTCCCGGCCCCGCCCGCTGGCCAGCCCGACGGCCGTCGCGATGCGCTCGTAGTTGTCCCGGACGAGCGACCCGACGATGCCGGGCATCCCCGCGCGACCGGCCAGTTCCTCGGCCGCGGCGCGGCCGGCGTGGACGCGCCCCTCGTCGGCGTCGACGAGGACCATCGCGAACGGCGTGTCGCCGAACTGGGCGTCGAGGAACGACTGCGCGCGGTCGTCGTACCACGAGATCGCCCCCACCTCGTCGAGTTCCCGCAGCGCGCGGGCGGCCACGGAGCAGTACGGACACTCGCCGTCGTAGATCAGGACGCTCCCGAAGCGGGCCATACGGGACCGTACGTGCCGTAGCCGCATAAGTCCGGCACGAGCGCCCGCCGCAGACGAGGATTTTTGCCGGGCGACTCCCAACGCCCGGCCGATGCCGGAGATATCGGCGAGCGTCGAGGTGCCCGCGCCGCCAGCGGTCGTCTGGGAGGTCCTGACGGACACCGACGCCTACCCTCGGTGGAACACCCTGCTGACGGTCAGCGGGGACCTCGAGGCCGGCGAGACGGTCGCCGCACGGCTGTCGGTCCCCGGTCTGCCGACGGTCTCGTTCTCGCCGACGATCACGGCCGTCGAGCCGGAACGGGAACTGCGCTGGGAGTCGTCTCTGCTGGGGTTCGACGCCGAACACGTCTTTCGCCTCGAACCGACCGACGACGGGGGGACCCGGTTCGTCCAGACCGAGACCGTCGACGGCCCGCTGGCCGGCCGGGTCGTCGGCCGGCTGGACCGCCGGCTCCGTCGCGGGTTCGAGCAGATGAACGTCGGGCTCCGGCGGCGCGCGACGGAACTCGCCTGAGGCTGTGCGTGGCCGGCACACGCTCGGAGCGGTTAAACGGAGTCGGCACGTACGATGGCGTATGAGCGACGCTGCCGACGATACAGAGCGGGAGGCGATCCGAGAGGCAAAGCGAGAGCGGCTCCGCGATCGGGCGACGAGCCCGGACGAACCGGTCCACGTCGAGAGCACGGCCCACTTCGAGGAACTCGTGAGCGACAACCGCCTCGTGCTCGTGGACTGTTACGCCGACTGGTGTGGCCCCTGCAAGATGCTCGCGCCGACCGTCGAGGCAATCGCCGCAGAGACCGCCGCCGTCGTCGCGAAGGTCGACGTGGACGAACACCAGGACGTCGCACAGCGACACGGCGTCCGCGGGATCCCGGCGCTTTTCCTCTACGTCGACGGCGAGGTCGTCGAGCGGCTCGTCGGCGTCCAGGACGAGGCGACACTGCGGGACCTGATCGCCGAGCACGAGGCGTAGCGCGGTCGGTGTCGCCGTCCGCGGCCGGGCGATGGTGTGGTACCCCACCACAACACTCATTCTCCTCCTGTCGAATTGACGGAGTATGCCATCGCTGGTCGTCCACTACGCGCTGGTGGGTCTGCTGGCGGCGACGCTGCTCGGTGCTGCGTTCGACCGCCGCTCGCTGTTGCTCTCGCTGGCCGTCGTCACGTTCCCCGACGTGGACGCGTTCATCGGCCTCGTCTCGCAGGCCGGCCACCGCACGGCGACGACGAACCTCGTCATCCCCGCCGTCCTCGCCGTCGTCCTCGCGGTCGACCTGTACGGCCGCGAGGAGTCGTACGTTCGGTCGCGCTGGGGTGCCTACGGCGTGCGTGTGGCGTGGTTCTGTGTGTTCACCTACGCGGTCGGCCACGTCCTCTTCGACGCGGTGACCGGCGGCGCGAACCTGCTGTGGCCCATCCACGACGAGTTCTACGTCTTCCGGGGGAGACTGGAGCTGTCCAGCCAGCGGGGCATCGTCCAGACGTTCGTCGAGTGGAACACCGGGGGCGGCGGATCAGGGAGCGGTGGCGGCGGTGGCGGCCCCTCCCTGAAGTCCATCGGCAACACGAGCACCGTCCAGATGGACACCGGCGTCGACCCCAACCCCGGGCAGGCGGAGCCGGAGAACGTCGACCGGATCTTCCCCGTCGTCCGCGGCGGCTGGCAGCTGTACCTGCTCGTCACGGGGACGCTCGCGACGGCGGCCCGGCTCGTCGTCGGCCACGACCTGTCCGAGGAGTAGGCCGCGTTCCGACCGTTTGATATGGGCGGTCCCCCACCGGACCGGCATGGGCTTCGAGGTCACTCGCAGACTCAGTGTCGCCGACGCGGTCACGCTGGTCAACGCCGTCGTCGGGTTCGCGGCCGGCGCGGTGGCGTTCGCCGACCTCCACCTCGCCGCTCGCCTCCTCCTCGTGGCCGTCATCGTCGACGCGCTGGACGGGATCGTCGCCCGGACGAGCGACAGTTCCGAGGTCGGGCCGCTGCTGGACTCCATCACCGACGTCGTCTCGTTCGGCGTGACGCCCAGCCTGTTCGTCTACGTCCTGCTGACCGACGCCGTCGGCGGCGCGGGCTCCGTCGGCGTCCTCGCCCTCACCGGGACTCTCCTCGTCGCGTCGCTGTACGCCGTCCTCTCGGTCGTCCGGACCGCGTTCTACTCGACGTACGTCGACGGGGCCGACGAGCGACCGGGGATGCCGAACGCCCTGGGTGCGATTGTCCTCGCGACCGCCTACCTCGCCGGCGTCCAGACCCCGTTCGTCGTCGCGGGCGGGATGACCGTCCTCGCCGTGGCGCAGATCGCGCCGTTCGACTACCCCAAGCCCGGGGTGAAGGCGGTCGGTCCGATGGGGGTCGTGCTGTTCGGGTCCGTCGTCGCCCCGAGGGCGCTGGGCCGTGTGGCCCCCCGGATTATGCTCGTCGTCGCCCTCCTCTTTTTCGCGCTCGGGCCGCGGTACTACTGGCCTGACTGACGGTGCCGCTCACCCGTCGGCGCGCGCCGCGAGGAACTCCGCGACGACGTCGTTGAACGCGTCGGGAGCCTCCAGCATCGTCAGGTGGGCGGCGTCGGGGACGAACGCGAACTCCCCGTCGGGGATCTCCCGGGCCAGCCGCTCGTGGTACGCCCGGGGGGTGAGCTGGTCGTGTTCGCCACAGACGGCCAGCGTCGGGACGTCGATCGCCGAGAGCCGGTCCGTCACGTCGAACCGATGGCAGGTGAGGAAGTCGCGGCGGGTCACCGCCTGACCCGTCTCGCGCATCTCGCTGCGGGACCGGTCAAGCAGCGCCTCGTCCGCGTCGTGGAACAGGCGGTCCCGGCCGTGGAGGAACTCGACGGCGCGCTCGAAGTCGTCGGTCAGCCACTCTCGCAGACCGTCGTACACCGGCAGCGACGGGCCGGTGCCGACGAGGACGAGCGCTTCGGGCGACCAGTCACTCTCGATGGCGACCCGCTGTGCGACCGCACCGCCCAGGGAGTTCCCGACGAGCACGTCCGCGTCGGTGGCCGCCGCGACGGCGACGGTGTCCTCGACGTACGCGTCCAGCGTGGCCGGCCCCGCCGCCGTCGCCACGTCCTCTGAGTCCCCGTGGCCGCTGAGGTCGAGCGCGACGGCAGGGTGGGACGGTCCGTCCGGTCCGTACTGTCGCACCCACGCTCGGTGTGTCGCGCCGCTGCCGTGGACGTACAGGGCCGTGGGACCCGTCCCGTCGCCCTCGACGACCCGATACGCGGTCGCCCGTCCGTCGTGTGTGACGGTCTCCATACCGCGGGAGACGCTCGCGGCCCCGATAAAACGACGGTCGAGCCGGACCGCCGTCGTCCGATCGGTGTGAACCGCAATCAAGCAACTAACCGGCAAACGACGCCGTATTGCGGTTTTGAGCGATAGATTTATATACTTATGGCGGTTACTTGTAGTTAGGATGAATACAGAACAGCAGCTGTTCGACGAGACGCCGCTCCGCCGGTTCGAGTACGACGACAGCGTCGTGCTCGCGGCGGACGTGGGTCCCGAGACGGACGCCAGCGTGGACGTCGTCGACGGGACGGTCATCGTCGTGGCGGACGACGAGCAACGCGAACAGGACGTCCCCGAGGGCGCACGAGCGTTTATCAACAACGGCGTCCTCACTATCGAACTGTCGGACGAGGAGGACATCTAATGAAACTCACTGTCAAACCCCTCAAGCAGAAGGACGCGGGGCGCGGGCTCGCGGCCATCGACCGCGCGGCGATGGACGAGATGGACCTCGAGAACGGCGACTACATCGTTCTCGACGGCGGGAGCCGTGCCGTCGCGCGCGTCTGGCCGGGCTACCCCGAGGACGAGGGCAAGGGGATCGTCCGGATCGACGGCCAGCTCCGACAGGAGGCCGGCGTCGGCATCGACGACGGCGTCACCGTCGAGAAGGCCGACGTGAAGCCGGCCACCGCCGTCACGGTCGCGCTCCCCCAGAACCTCCGGGTCCGTGGCAACGTCGGCCCGATGATCCGCAACAACCTCAGCGGCCAGGCCGTCACGCAGGGACAGACCGTCCCCGTGAGCTTCGGCCTCGGCCCGCTGTCGTCGATGTCGGGTCAGAAGATCCCGCTCAAGATCGCCGAGACCGACCCCGCCGGGACCGTCGTCGTCACCGACCAGACGGAGATCCAGGTCAGCGAGAAGCCGGCCGAGCAGATCCGTGGCGGCGAGGACACGGAGGGTGAGACCGGCTCGCCGGACGTGACCTACGAGGACATCGGCGGCCTCGACGACGAGCTCGAACAGGTCCGTGAGATGATCGAGCTGCCGATGCGCCACCCCGAGCTGTTCCAGCAGCTCGGCATCGAGCCGCCGAAGGGCGTCCTGCTGCACGGCCCGCCGGGCACCGGCAAGACCCTGATGGCGAAGGCCGTCGCCAACGAGATCGACGCCCACTTCACGACCATCTCCGGGCCGGAGATTATGTCGAAGTACTACGGCGAGAGCGAGGAGCAGCTCCGCGAGGTCTTCGAGGAGGCCTCCGAGCAGTCGCCGGCCATCGTCTTCATCGACGAGATCGACTCCATCGCGCCCAAGCGCGGCGAGACCCAGGGCGACGTGGAACGCCGCGTCGTCGCCCAGCTCCTCTCGCTGATGGACGGACTGGAGGAGCGCGGGCAGGTCATCGTCATCGGCGCGACCAACCGCGTCGACGCCATCGACCCCGCGCTGCGCCGCGGCGGCCGGTTCGACCGAGAGATCGAGATCGGCGTCCCCGACAAGGAGGGCCGCAAGGAGATCCTGCAGGTCCACACCCGCGGGATGCCCCTGGCCGAGGACATCGATCTCGACGAGTACGCCGAGAACACCCACGGCTTCGTCGGCGCGGACCTCGCCTCCCTGACCAAGGAGTCGGCGATGAACGCGCTCCGGCGCATCCGGCCGGAACTGGACCTCGAGTCCGACGAGATCGACGCCGAGGTCCTGGAGAAGCTGGAGATCACCGACGACGACGTCCGCGAGGCCAAGAAGGGCATCGAGCCCTCGGCGCTCCGGGAGGTGTTCGTCGAGGTCCCCGACGTGACTTGGGACTCCGTCGGCGGACTCGGCGACACCAAAGAGCGGCTCCGCGAGACCATCCAGTGGCCCCTGGAGTACCCCGACGTCTTCGAGTCGATGGACCTCGAAGCCGCCAAGGGGGTCCTGCTGTACGGCCCGCCCGGCACCGGGAAGACGCTGCTGGCGAAGGCCGTCGCCAACGAGGCCCAGTCGAACTTCATCTCGGTGAAGGGGCCGGAACTGCTGAACAAGTTCGTCGGCGAGTCCGAGAAGGGCGTCCGCGAGGTGTTCAGCAAGGCCCGGGAGAACGCCCCGACGGTGGTGTTCTTCGACGAGATCGACTCCATCGCGACCGAACGCGGCGGCGGGCAGACCGACTCCGGCGTCGGCGAGCGCGTCGTCTCGCAACTGCTGACGGAACTGGACGGCATCGAGGAGATGGAGGACGTCGTCGTGGTCGCGACCACCAACCGCCCGGACCTCATCGACAGCGCGCTCCTGCGTCCGGGGCGGCTCGACCGGCACGTCCACGTCCCCGTCCCCGACGAGGACGCACGGCGCGCCATCTTCGACGTCCACACCCGCGACAAGCCCCTGGCCGACGACGTGGACCTCGACAGTCTCGCCCGGCGGACCGAGGGGTACGTCGGTGCCGACATCGAGGCCGTGGCGCGCGAGGCGTCGATGGCCGCGACCCGGGAGTTCATCAACAGCGTGGACCCCGAGGAGATCGGCGACTCCGTCAGTAACGTCCGGGTGACGATGGACCACTTCGAGACGGCACTCGACGAGGTCGGCCCCAGCGTCACGGAGAAGACCCGGGAACGCTACGACGAGATCGAGGAGCGGTTCGACACCGCCGAACCCGGCGTGAGCGACGAGGACGACAAGTTCGGTCGGACGTTCCAGTAGTACCTTTTTACGTCCCCCGTTCTCCTCGTGCGCTCTCCGAGCGCGTTGCCGGGAACGGGGTCGCAAAAGTCTACGTTAAAAACTCCGCCACGCTCGCTCGCGAGAACGCTCTGCGACCTCGCCGCTCGCGCGAAGTGAGACCGCGCCTTCGGCGCGGTGTGCTTCACTGCGGCCGCACCGTCCCCAACTCAGTTGAGGACGACCTCGACGCCGGTCAGTTCGACCCGAGCGCCGCCGGCCTCTCCGTCACCGACGGACAGCGTCCAGCCGTGGTCGTCGGCGATGCTCCGCGCGACGTACAGCCCGAGCCCCGCGTTCTCCGGGACCGTCGTGAACCCCGCCTCCACGACCTGGGAGACCGGATCGGCGTCGATCCCCGAACCGTCGTCGGCGACGTAGAACCCGTCGGCCGTGTCACCGACGGTGACGCCGACGGTCGGGCCGCCGTGTTCGAGCGCGTTCTCGTACAGCGTCTCGAACAGCAGCCGCGTGCTGTCGGGATCGCCGACGAGCACGGCGTCGCCCGCGATCGTCAGCGAGGCCGCGCTCGTCGCCGTCGTCCGCCAGGCGTCCCGGGCGATCGCGGACAGGCGCAGTTCCGACGCGTCACACTCGTCGGTCACGCCGGTGGTCAGGTCGACCACGTCGTCGACGATGGCACTGAGACGGTCGTGCGACGCTGCGACGTCGTCCAGGTAGGGGTGCTCGGCGTCGAGACAGTCCAGCCGACCCGTCGCGACCTGCAGTTCGTTTCGCATCTCGTGGGCGGCCTTCAGCGCGACCTTCCGCAGCCGTTCGTTGGACCGCCGGAGTCGCTGTTCCTGGTGCCGCCACTCGGTGACGTCTCTGGTCATTCCGACGAGGCCGGCGATCTCGCCGTCGGGACCGAACCACGGTACCTTCGCCGAGACGAGGTGGCTGTCGAGTTTCCGGGAGTACTCCTCGATGCCGGTCAGCGGCTCGCCCGACTCGACGACGCGTTCGTCGTCCTCCGCGATGGCCTGTCGGAACACGTCCGACTCGTCGTCCTCGACGCGGTCGTCGCGCCGGCCCAGCACCGGCGTCGGGTCGATGTGCTGGTGATTGGTGAGGACGTGCCTGGCCTCGTCGTCCTTGACGAACAGGTGGACGGGGAACTGCTCGAACAGCGAGAGGAAGACCGACTCGACCGGCGTCGCGCTCCGGGCGGCGTCCGTCTCGCCGTCGCCGAGGACGGCGCTCAGCCGCTCCGCGAGCGTCTCGTCCGACGGCGCGACGGCGAGCGGCTCCGACAGCGAGGCCGGCTCGGTCGTCCGGTCGCGGACGACGACCGGGAGCTCCGGAAACAGCTGTCGCGCCGCCCGGGCGATGTCGACACCGCGCCCGTCGCGGATCTCGTCGTCGACCAGCAGTCCCGCGAACGGGTCCCGACAGAGGCGGAGGAGGGCGTGGCCCGGGGAATCGTCGACGACCAGGTCGGGACGGTCGGCGGTCCCCAGCTCCTCGGGACTGTCTTCGGTGACGGCGAGAACCGGCGGCCGGGTCATTAGACGTATGTTACACAGTACCACAGCTAATTCTTTCGGTGTCGATCCCCCTCGGCGCAGTTATTTAACGCAGGCGGCCGGACACCACGCCTATGGCAGAGGTGACGGAGACGGACACGCCCCCGGAGGCGGCCGACCACGGCGGCGAGGAGCACGCGCACGAGAGTCGCTGGCCGCTGCCCGCCGCGCTCGGGGCCGGAGCGCTGTACCTCGGCGCGGGGCTCTACTTCGTCGGGCTGGACCTCGTCCCCGCGCTGCTCCCGGCCGTGCTCGTCGGCGTCGGCGTCTTCGGACTCGTCGGCGGGCTGGCCGGCTGGACCTACGAGGCGTTCGTCGCCGACGCCCTCGAATCCCGCGGGACCGCGCGCGACGACGTCTACGCCGCCGGGATGGTCCTCTTTCTCGTCTCCGACGTGGCGACGTTCTCCGCGGGGTTCGTCTACTACGCGTTCGTCCGCGTCGGCGCGTGGCCGCCCGAGCACCTGCCGCCGGTGCTGGGCTCGCTCGTCGTCGTCAACACCGCCCTGCTGGTCGCCAGCAGCATCACGCTGCACTACGGTCACGAGGCGCTGGAGGCGGGGAACCGCCGGCGCTTCCTCGGCCTCCTCGGCGCGACGGTCGCGCTCGGCGTCGTCTTCCTCGGCGGCCAGATGTTCGAGTACTACGAACTGCTGGTCGCCGAGGAGTTCACCCTCGCAAGCGGCGTGTACGGGAGCGCCTTCTTCGGGCTGACGGGACTGCACGGCCTGCACGTCGCGCTGGGCGTCGTCCTGCTCGGGCTCGCGTTCGGGCGGGCGCTGCGGGGCGAGTACGCTCCGGAGCGCGACACCGGCATCCGGACGGCGTCGCTGTACTGGCACTTCGTCGACGGGGTCTGGCTCTTCCTCGTCGTGGTGCTGTACGTCGGCGCGACGCTGGGCGCGAGCTAACCCCGTGCACGCTCCTCCAGTGCGACCAGTTTCCGGTAGATCGGCGGCGTCAGGATGGCCAGCCCGCCGAAGGCGATCGCGAACACGCCCAGCGGGAACTGCAGCGGCGCGGCGTCGAAGCAGGGGTTCTCCGAGACGACGGTGACGTAGTGGCGCTGTCCCTCGTAGACGACGATCGAGCCGTTGCGAAACGCCGCCGCGTTGGGGAACGCGCCCTCCACGTGGGCCTCGCCTACCGGGTCGTCGAGGGCTTCGGTGAACGCCGCTCGTTCGGCCTCGGAGAGTGCCTCGAACTGGAACCGCGCGAGAGTCGGCGCGGCCTGTCCGAACCGCCGCTCGGTCGCTGCCGGGTCCTCGACGGCGATCGTCGGGTCGCCACACTCGGAGATGTCCTGCTGGATGATGGCGTAGCCGCCGGGGACGGCCGCGCCGATGCCGACCGCGACCAGCAGGACGCCGACGAACGGCGCGACGTACGTGAAGACGGCGCTGTCGGCCGCCATCGGTCAGCGCCGCCCCTCCCGTGGTCCCCGCGAGCGGAGGTACTGGAACGTCACCGTCAGTCCGAGCCCGTACGCCCAGTGAGCCACGAGGACGAACCCGAGGTAGCCCACCAGCGCGAGACCGGCCTGCCCGGTGTAGAAGGCGACGGCGAACCCCGTCGAGATGAGCGTCGCGAACACCAGCCCCGTCTCGAACATCAGCTGCCCGGGGAGGTAGTCCGAGAACGCGAGGAACAGCAGCGGCCAGGTCACGGTGCCGCCGACGAGGAACAGCAGCGTGCCGAGCAGCGGGTCCGGGCCGAGACCGACCAGCTCCGCGATCTCGCCGAAGGAGGCGGGATCGAGGACGTCGACGACGACCGCGGTGCCGAGCCCGCCGGCCATCAGCACCGTCCCGACGAAGCCGCCGACGGCCGCACGGCCGGCGTTCCGGTAGACGTTCTCGACGACGCTGCCGACGCCGCCCAGCATCCCGATGGGCTCCAGTTCCGGCGCGTAGGCCCGTCGGGTCGACTCCGGCGTCGCCGGTTCGAGGTCGTACTTCTCGATCATCCGCTCCTCGAACCACTGCCACTCGCGGGTGAACTGGTTCGTCGCCTTGAGGTCCCAGGGATCGGTCGTCCGGACCACGTCGCCGCGCCAGTACGACGCGACCATGTTGTAGAGCCACAGCAGCGCGCTCAGACCGATGACGTAGGCCCCGACGGTGGCGATCTGGTTCGCGACCTGGTACTCCGGCGGGTAGATAGCCTGCCGCCGCGGGAGCCCGAGGCCGCCGATGACGAGCAGCGTCATAAAGGTCACCGTCGAGCCGAAGATGACGAGTCCCGACTGGAACTTCGCCAGCCGCCGGTCGTACCACCGGCCGGTCATCAGCGGGTACCAGTAGTACCCGGCGGCCATCATCATAAACGGGATGATGCCGACGACGATGAGGTGGAAGTGGCCGACGACGTAGTAGGTACCGTGGTAGAGGATGTCGATGGGGACGACCGCGAGGAAGACGCCGGTGACGCCGCCGACGATGAACGTCCCGATGCTGCCAGCACAGAGGATGAAGGGCGCGGAGGTGTCGATCTCGCCGTCCCACATCGTCGTCAGCCAGTTGAACACCTTGATCGCGCTCGGCACCGCGATGGCGATGGAGATCGCCATGAACGACGCCTTCAGGCGCGGGTCGACGCCGCTCGTGAACATGTGGTGTGCCCAGACGCCAAAGGAGAGGACCCCCAGTCCCAGCGTCGAGTAGACGATGAACTTGTAGCCGAACAGCTTGCGGCCGACGAACTTCGGCAGCACGGTGCTCATCAGTCCCGTCGCCGGCAGGAACAGGATGTACACCTCCGGGTGGCCCCAGAACCAGAACAGGTGCTGCCAGAGGATGGGACCGCCCCCGCCCGTCGCGAAGAACGCGGTGCCGAGGTTCCGGTCGAGCAGCAGCATCACCAGCGCGCTCCCGAGCAGCGGGAACGCGAACAGCGCCAGCCCGCTCGTCACCAGCATGTTCCACGAGAAGATGTCGAGGTCGCCCCAGGAGACGGCGTCGGCCCGCTCGTAGGCGATGGTGACGATGAAGTTGATCGCGCCGACGGTGGTCGCGATGCCGCTGAGGTGCAGTCCCAGCAGGAGCAGGTCGATCTGTGGGTTGGGCTGCTGGACCGACAGGGGCGCGTACAGCGTCCACCCGACGCTGACCTCGCGGACGGTCAGGAAGAACCGGATGGCGTCCTCGGGCAGGAACAGGCTCAGCACCTGGCCGCCCACCTGGACGAGGAGTCCCATCCGGGCCAACAGGAGCGCCGGCGGCAGCAGCCAGAAGCCGATGGCGTTGACCCGCGGGAAGGCCATGTCGTCGGCTCCGATCAGCAGCGGGACGAAGTAGTTCCCGATGCCGAAGAAGACCGGCAGCACGAAGAAGATGAGCATCGTCAGCCCGTGGGTCGTGAACAGGGCGTTGTACGTCTCCGGCGTCCAGATGTCGGCCGGCGGCGTCAGCAGCTCCGTCCGCAGCATCATCGCGTCCGTGCCGCCCCACAGCCCGGCCGCGGTCCCGAAGACGATGTAGAGGACGCCGATGTCACGGTGGTTCGTGGTCGTCAGCCACCGATAGAGCTGTGACTGGAGTCTGTCGACCTCGAAGGCGATCTCCTCGCGAGTGGTGTACCCGCCGTCGCTCTCCGCCCGGACGGCCCGCCGGGAGCGGAGCCACAGCACCAGGAGGCCGCCGGCCAACAGCGCCAGCAGCGTCCCCTGGACGACCGCGCGGTCCGTCATCGGTAGCGGTCGGCGTGGAGGGCGGTCGCCGGCGAGACAGTGACAGATGGCATACCTCTCCCTGAGAATGCCTCGGCCATAAAGCTACGCTGGCGGGCGGTGTCACTCGGTCGCCGCGTCGCTTTCGCGGGGCGACCCGCTCACTCCGTTCGCTCGTCGCCCCTCTAGTCGAACCGCTTGCGCACGCTCTCCGCGTGGGCCTCCAGGCCCTCGGCCTCGGCGAGCGTCGTGATCGTCTCCCCGATGTCCGCCAGGGACTCCTCGGAGAGCCGCTGGACCGTCGTCGAGCGGAGGAACGTGTCCACCGACAGGCCGCCGGTGACGCGGGCGCTCCCGCCGGTGGGGAGGACGTGGTTCGGCCCCGCGGCGTAGTCGCCGGCCGCGACGGGACTGTACGGACCGAGGAACACCGAACCCGCGGAGTCGATGCGGTCCAGCAGGGCCTCGTCGTCCGCGGCCTGGATCGAGAGGTGTTCGGCGGCGTACTCCTCGGCGAACAGCACCGCCTCGCTCATCGACCGGGCGTGGAAGACGCCGGAGGCGTCGTTGTCCAGCGCCGCGCGGACGATCGCCTCGCGCTCGCGGCCCTCTGCCTGCTCCTCGACCGCCGCCGCGACGGCCTCGGCCGTCGCCTCGTCGTCGGTCACGGCCACGACGGAGGCGTTCTCGTCGTGTTCGGCCTGTGCGACGAGGTCGGCCGCGACGAGGTCGGGGTCGGCCGCGCCGTCGGCGACGACCAGCACCTCAGACGGGCCGGCGAGGAAGTCGATCGCCACGTCGCCCCGGACCTCGGCCTTCGCCGCCGTGACCCACCGGTTCCCCGGCCCGACGACGATGTCCGTCGCCGTCACCGTCTCGGTGCCGTACGCCAGCGCGGCGACGGCCTGTGCGCCGCCGACCTGGTAGACGGCGTCGGCCCCGGCGACGTGGATCGCCGCCAGCGTCACGGGGTTGACCTCTTCGGCGGGCGGCGTGGCGACGGCGACGTGGTCGACGCCGGCCACCTTCGCCGGGAGCACGCCCATCAGCGCGCTGGAGGGGTAGGCGGCCGTGCCGCCGGGCGCGTAGACGCCGGCGCTGGAGAGCGGTCGGTAGCGCCGCCCCAGCTCCCGGCCCTCGAAGTCAGCGCGCCAGTCCTCGGGGACCTGGCGCTCGTGGAACGCGCGGACGTTCTCGGCGGCGTCCTCGATCGCCGTCCGGACGTCGTCGTCGATCTCCTCGTACGCGCGTTCGGCCGCGTCGGTGATCTCGACGTTGCCCACCTCGACGTCGTCGAACTCGCTGGCGAACCGGCGGAGCGCGGCGTCGCCCTCGTCGCGGACCTGTGCGACGATGTCGCGGGCGTCCTCGCGGACCGCCTCGACACCCGCGTCGCGGTCGAACAGGGCCGCGCGCTCGTCGGGGCCGAGGTCGGCGACAGTGCGGACGTTCATACGCGCCGTTCGTGACCGGCGGAGAAACGGGTTTCCCTTCGGGAGCGTCAGGGCGTCACCGAGAGCAGGGTCGACGCCTCGCCCGCGTAGACGCGCTCGGCCCCCATCGCGAACCGCGTCAGTTCGGCCTCGCCGGCGTAGGACCACGCCCGCTCTCCGGAGGCGGCGTCGAGCGCGAGGACGTGGCGGTTCCGGTCCTCCTGGCTCTCCGAGCGCCGGAACACGACCTGGTCGTCGAGGAGGCCGGTCGGGCGGGCGACGTAGGCGTCGACGGGCGTCGTCCACTCGACGCCGCCGTCCGAGAGCGAGATCGCAGCGGCAGTCCGACTGCCGACGTACAGCGTCCCGTCGGCGACCGGCGCGTCGTACAGCGTCGCCTGCACGTCGGCGGTCCAGCGGGGCTCGCCTGTCGCGGGGTCGAGGCTGGCGATCCGCTCCCCGCCGACCAGCAACTGGTCGCCGACGGCCTGGGTCGTCAGCGCACGCCAGTCGTCGAAGGTCCAGCGCTGCTCGCCGGTGGTCCGGTCCAGGCCGTGGACGACGGGCTCCCGCGGGTCGCTCGCGCTCACGAGCGCGACGGTGTCGCCGAGGACAGACAGCGTGCGGAACTGGTACTCCGGGACCTCGTAGCGCCAGTCGCGGGTGCCGTCGTGGCCGACCGCGTCGACGGCACCGTGGGTCGGGACGTAGACCCGGTCGTCGGTGACCAGCCCCCCGCTGTTGTCGCCGATCTCGACGGACCACTCCGTCGATCCGTCGGCCAGCGCGACCGCGTACAGCGTCTGTCCGGACGCCTGGAGGTGGTCGTCCGTCGTGGCGACGTAGGCGGTCCCGTCGTGGACGCCCAGAATATCGAGCCACCAGGACTGCGGTGCGAACCGCCAGCGCCGCCGGCCGCTGTCGGCCTCGACCGCGTGGACGGACTGGCTGGCGTGGAGTTCCTGGCTCCCGGCGACGGCGACGACCGCGCCGTCCGCGACCGTCGGCGACCCGCGGACCGCTTCCCCGGTGTCGTACTGCCACCGTCGGTCGCCCGTCGCCGCGTCGACGCCGACGAGGGTACCGGCCTCCGTGCCGGCGTAGACGCTCCCGTCGGCGACCGTCGGCCGGTCGGTCACCGGCCCCGACAGCGACCGCGCCCACGCGAGGTGTTCGGCGTCCGCTCTACCGCCGGTGTCCGTGTCTGTCGCGGGCGTCGAAGAGTCGGTCCGCTCCGTCGGTGGCGTGGCTCCGTCGGGAGTGGCCGTCCCGCCACCCCCGTCACCGGACTCGGTACAGCCCGCGACCGCCGCCGTCGCCGCGGCCGCGAGGAACGCGCGTCTGGAGGGCATAGCGAGACGTGGCACTCGCTCGGACACATACCTTCTGGAGGGTTCGACGGCGGTTTGAGCGACCGGTCACCCGGCCGAGTGCCCGGCGGTCGCCGTCAGGCCAGCCACTCGTCTGGCTTGGTGTTGTAGTCGACGTCCGTCGCCGCGAGGTGTTCGACCTCGCTCCAGGGGACGTCCTCGACAGTGATCTCCTCGCCGTCGTAGCGCAGGCGCTTGCCCACCTCCTCGGGTTCGGGCTCGCTGTCGCGGCGCTTCGCGACCTCGACGTCGTGGTCGTCGAACTCCTTGACGATGGTCAGCAGATTCACCGGCCGGCCCCAGAGCTCGAACACCCGCTCCAGCACGTCGGCGGCCTGCTCGACGTCCAGCATCACGCCGTTGTACTGGTGGGCCAGCAGCAGTTCGTTGCGGTTGTCGTAGTTCCCGTCCTCGACGACGACGGTGGGTTTGCCGAAGTTCGTGAACTGCAACATCAGCTTCTTCTTGACGTCTTCGTGGTCCGTCGAGGTCACGCGGTAGTCGCCGGAGGCGTGGGTGTACTCGTAGGTGAAGTAGTCGTTGTCGTCGACGAACTCCTGGGTGAGGAACTCGTCGAGGAAGGTGACGTCGTTGTGGCTCTCGCGGATCTCGCGCATCCGATCCCAGCCGCGGGTGTGGTCGACGTCCGCCAGCGCCTCGGCCACGCTGTCGTAGCGGTCGTGGTCGAACATGTACCGCGACACGCGCTCGAGTTCCGACTGGCTGATCCGTGAGACGAACCCGCGGTTCTGTGGCTGGACCAGCGAGTAGTGGCGCTCACAGAGCCCCTCGTAGGTCAGGACCTTCCAGGGGTACGTGCCGGCGTCGAACTCGCCGTCCCGGGCGGCCGCGAGCGCGTCGGCGTCGACCCGCGAGTCCTCGGGATCGAGTTCGTCGAGGTAACCGGCCACGTCGGCGAGCCACGCCGGCGGTTCGAGGTGCTCCTGCACGGCCTCGAAGTCGACCACCTCGTGGAAGTTCCGCCACGAGACCCCCTCGACGCGCAGCAGGCGCTCGACGACCTCCCGGCGGTTCTCCGTGTTCTCGACGTACTCCCAGAGCTCGAGGCCGAGCTTGTACGGATTGAGGCCGGGCGCACCGAGGACGCGGGCCATGTGGTCGGCGTAGAGGACGAACTCGTCGTCGCCCGCGAAGTTCTCGCGGGTCATCATCAGCGACTCCCAGTAGGCGGCCCACCCCTCGTTCATCACCTTCGTCATCTTCTGGGGGGCGAAGTAGTACGCCTCCCGGCGCAGCAGTTCGAGCACGTCCTTCTGCCAGTCGGTCATCTCGACGGCCTTCCCGGCGTCCTCGTCGTAGGCCATCCCGTGTTTCCGGAGGAACCCCAGCACGTCCTTCTCCGGGTCGGCGGGGAAGGAGACGCCGTCCTCGTCGTCGGCCTGGGCGTCGAGCCACTCGTCGTCGAACACCTGCCGCTTGACCTCGTCCGAGAGCTCCAGTTCGTCCAGCTGTTCGGCGACGTCCGCGCCCTCGATGTCGTCGAGGTGGTCCTCGACCGTCTCCACCGGGCTGTACGGCTCGTGCTGGTCGATGTTGTCCTCCAGACAGAGGACGTGGTCGATGAACCGCTCGACGTCCTCGCGCTCGATGTCCGGGTCTTGCATGTACTCCCTGACGACGTCGCTGTGGCGCGCGAGCATCCCGGCGGCGTCGGGACCCCGTGAACGGCCGCTCTCGTCGCCGCTCTCGGCGGCCAGCGGCGTCCCGTCGGTGAACAGCCCGAACCACTCGTTGTTGGCGAAGAAGTCGGCGTGGGCCTCGACGTGGGTGATGACCGCCTTCTGGTCGGCCAGGGTGTTGGACTCCTGGAGGAACGCGTGGGCGGGGTCGTCGTTGTTGACGATCTCGAAGGCCTTCCCGCCGAGGAACTGCCCCTGCTTCTGCTGGCGGTCGTACTGCATCCCCCACCGCCAGTGCGGGTAGCGCTTCTGGAACCCGCCGTAGGCGATGAGCTCGTTCATCTCGTCGTAGTCGACGATCCAGTAGTTGACCGGGTAGGGCGTCAGCCCGAGTTTGCGGGCGAGGTTGCCGGCCTCGGTGACCGGTTCCGCCAGGTCGTCGGCGATCCGTTGCTTGGCGAATCTGTCGTGAGTGGTCATCCCTCTTCCTCCGTGCTGAGTATCTCGTAGATGGCGTCGACGACGTCCTCCGGCGAGGAGACGTACGCCACCGCCACGTCGTCGCTGTCGCGGAACGCCCGCTCGACCTCCTCGGCGTGGGTCGCGTTGATGGCGTTGCCGCTGGGCTGGGTCTCCACGTAGGCGTGGAGGTTCGCCGGGATCTGCTCCATCAGCGGGACGACCTTCTCCTCGGTG